>NZ_KB890696.1:300000-505447 GCF_000373205.1 Calidithermus timidus DSM 17022 | reverse complement strand
AGAGGCTATCTTTTTGAATCCTAGAGCACTCCCTTCGGTCGACCGCCCCGCCTTGGCGGGGCGGCGTTCCCATTCGGGAACGAACTGACCGAATCTGGTATCAGATGGGCTCGAGGCGATCAAGCTACCCTACCTTTCGGTTGCTCTCGAGCCGGCGGGCTATACTTGAGAGTAAGGAGGTTTCCTATGCCCTTGGGTTTGCCCGAAATTCTGATCATCCTGCTCATCATCCTGCTCCTTTTTGGAGCCCGTAAGTTACCCGAGTTGGCCCGTGGCCTGGGGCAATCGGCCAGGGAGTTCCGCAAAGGACTCAGCGAGGAAAGCAAGGAGGGTGAGGCCAAGCCCGAGCAGAAGCAGAGCTAGGGCGGTACGTTTTCGTCCGAGGGCCAAGTGCGAGACGCCGTTCGATCGTAGTGTTGGGTGTATTTGGCTATCGGCGACTTCCACCGAGAAGACTATTTCAACCCAAGCTTCTTGCGCAGCTCGTACACCTGGGCCGAGGTGAGTTTCTTGGCCCGCTGGGCCTTGACCTCGTCGGCGGTGAAGGCTTTGGGGTTCTTGTTGCTCCAGCTCGTGCTGATGTAGTTGAGCAGCGCAGCGATCTGGTCGTCCTTGAGCTGAGCGCCAAAAGCGGGCATGACTCCGTTGTAGCTCACGCCCTTGACGCTGATCTGCCCGGCGAGGCCGTAGAGCAGCACGTTGATGATGTATTCGCGGCCCCCCTTGGCGGCGAGGATTTCGGGTACGTGTCCGGCCAGCGGGGGGAATACTCCGGGGATGCCCGTGCCCCCCGGCTGGTGGCAGCCCTGGCATTGCTGGAAGATGGCGGCACCTTGTTGAGCCGACTGGGTGAAGGCTACCGGTACGAGCAGCAGCCCGGCCAGCAGATGAAGGTATTTGCGCATTGTGATTCCCCCTTCGGCCTTAGTGTAGTCAAGTAGCCGCGATGAAACCTGAAATGCCCTAGCGGAGCCCCAGACGGATACGCTGGGCCATGACCTGGGCGGGAGTCAGGCGGGTGGAGCGCAGAGGGGCGAAATCGGCGGCGGTAAAAGGTCGGAAGCCCTGCGGCAGCAGCTTTTCGTTGCCCCAGGCGGTGAGCACGTAGTTGAGTATGGCCGCAAGCTCTTCGTCCTTGAGTTGGCCAAAAGGGGCCATCACCCCGTCATAGCGCTGCCCCTTGATCACCAGCTCGCCCTGGAGGCCGTAGAGCACGAGCTGGGCGATGTAGGTACGTCCCTCACTGCTCTGTACGAGCGCGGGCGCGTGCTCGACCAGGGGAGGAAAAGCTCCGGGGCGTCCCTGACCCCTCTCCCCGTGACAGAAGGCGCAGTTTTGCTGGTACAGTGCGGCGCCCGACTGGGCCAGAGCGCCGCTCGCCAGCAAGGTGAGCGCTGCGAGCAGATTGCGGAACGGTTTCATCTTGTTCCCAGTATGGAACTGAAGAAAATGGGATGGATGTGATGGGGAATGCCAAGTGAAAACATGACGATGCCTCAGGACCCAAAGACGACCTGGGTTTTGCGGTTAGCGGGCTTTTACCTCAGCCCACACCGCGTTGAAGGCGTCTAGCCCCTCCCCGAGGTCGGCCAGGAACTCGAGCTTGGCCTGGATTTCAGCAGGGGGATAGATCACCGGGTTGTCCTTGGCCTCGATCATGGGCAGCGCGGCGGGTACGGGGGTGCCATAGCCGATGCCGTTGGAGACCTTGGCTGCCACTTCGGGCTCGAGCAGGTAGTTGATGAACTTGTAGGCCAGCTCGGTGCGCGGGCTCTTGCTCAGGATGGCCAGGCTATCCGTCCAGCGGGTGCCGCCTTCTTTGGGGATAACGTACCTGACTTTGGGGTTCTCCTCCATGGCCCTGAACACGTCGCCCGAGTAGGCCACCACCACCGCTGCGTTGCCGCCGAGTAACTGCTGCACCGCGTCGGTGCCCCCGGCAAAGCCCCGGCTGCGCTGCTTGGCGTCGATGAGCAGCTTCTTGACCTTTTCCAGCGCTGCGGGATCGGTGCTGTTGACCGACTCGCCCAAGTAGCGCAGGGCGGCCCCCATCTGCTCGCGCATCTCGGTGAGAAGCAGGAAAGGGCCCACGCTCCTGGCCGGGTCGAAGAGCACCGCCCAGCTATCCACCGGGCCCTTGACCAGGTCCTCGCGGTAGGCCAGGCCGGTGGTGCCCCACTGGTAGACCACCGAGTGCTTGCTCTGGGGGTCGTAGGCGGGGTCGGCGAACTCGGGGCCCAGGTTGGCGAAGTTGGGGATCTTGGACTTGTCGAGCTCGAGGATGGTCCCCTTGCGGGCCAACTGGCCGATGAGGTAGTCGGAGACGATGATCAGGTCGTACTCACTGTCGCCGCCGGCCTCGAGCTTGGAGACCATGGCTTCAGGATCGTCGTAGGTGTCGAGCACGATCTTGACCTTCTCACGCTGCTCAAAGCCCCTGATCACGTCTTCGGGCATGTAGTCCGACCAGTTGTAGATCCGCAGCTCGCTAGCCCCCTGCTTTGGGCAGGCCACGAGCAGGGGGATGAGTACGAGCAGTGCAAGCCATCTTCTCACGCATCACCTCCTACCAATGGGTTTTCAGGCTACCAGATCGACCGCTCACCGCCTACGCCAGAATAAGACCCCGAGCACCAGAGTCAAAATGGTTGCGCCCACCATCAAGGTGGAAAGGGCGTGAACCTCGGGAGTGATGCCGGTTTTGACCTTGCCATAGATGTACAGCGGTAAAGTGGTCGAGCCCGCGCCCGAGGTGAAGAAGGTCACCACGAAGTCGTCGAGGGAGAGGCTGAACGCCAGAAGCGCCCCGGCCACCACTCCCGGCCAGGTCAGGGGCAGGGTTACCTCCCAGAAGGTGCGCCAGTTGTCGGCCCCCAGGTCGCGCGCGGCCTCCTCGAGCGCCGGATCCAGCATCATCAGCCGCGCCCGCACCACCAGCGTCACGTAGGCGATCTGGAAGCTGATGTGGGCCAGGATGATCGTGAAGAGCGAGAGCCTGGGCCAGCCGATGCTGTCACGCACGGTGTCGAAGAGCAGCAGCAGCGAGATGCCCATCACCACGTCGGGCACCACCACCGGCACGTAGAGCAAGTAGCGCAGGAAGCTGCGCAGCCTGAACTCATAGCGCACGATCCCAATGGCCAACAAGGTGCCCAGGACCGTGGATACCAGCGTCGAGCTGAAGGCCACCACCAGCGTGTTGCCCAGGTACTCCCCGATGCGGCGGTTCTCCAACAGCGCCTCGTACCACTTGAAGGTGAAGCCCGTCCAGCTCACTCCGAAACGGCTGTCGTTGAAGGAGAGCACCACGATCACCGCGATGGGTAGGTACAAAAAGGCGAAGACCAGCCAGGAGTAAGTGGCAAGGAGGCGTTTCATGGGCATCTCCTGCGCACCAAACGTTGCTGGACGAGCATCCCCTCAGGGCACTGGGTGTTTAGCGTTCTCATACCAGCTCGTCTAACCCCCTCTCGCCCTGACTGCGGGCATAAAGCCACAGGCCCAGCAGCACCATGAGCATCAAGATCGTGCTGATTGCCGCGCCGAAGGCCCAGTTCTGGGCTGAGCCGAACTGCTGCTGGATGAGGTTGCCGATCAGGGTGATCTTGCCCCCGCCCAGCAAGTCGGCGATTACGAAGGTGCCCACTGCGGGGATGAAGGTCAGCAGAAAGCCCGCGAATAGCCCCGGCACGGTTTGGGGAAAGATGGCCTCCCAGAAGCCCCGCACGGGTGTGGCACCCAGGTCGTAGGCGGCCTCGAGCAGGTTCCAGTCGATGCGTTCGACGGCAGCATACAGCGGCAACACCAAAAAGGGCAGATAGGTGTAGACCGTAGCCAGGTAGACCGCCAAGGTCGAGGGGAAGAGGTCGGCGGGCGGCAGGCCAAAGGCCGTGATCAACGCGTTGACGAGGCCCTCGCGCTGCAGCAGGATGATCCAGGCATAGACCCGAATGAGGAAATTGGTGAAGAAGGGGATCACCACCAGCAGCAGCAATACCTGCTTGTAGCGGTGAGCGGCGATGTAGAAGGCCAGCGGATAGCCCAGCAGTACCGTAAACACCGTCGCCCACCAGCCGACCCACAGGCTGCGCCCCACGATCTCCCAAAACAGCGGCTCGCTGAAGAAGCGCACGTAGTTGTGCAGCCCCCAGGGCGGAGCCAGGCTGCCGGTGCTGCTGCGGCTCAGGAGCGAGGCCACAAAGACCAGCACCGAGGGAAGCAGCACGAAAACGATCAGCCAGAAGGCTCCAGGTCCCACCGTCACCAGCAGCCGCCGCGCTCTCTGCCAGGGGGTTGCGGCCTCGTTCATGCTCCATCGCCCCCGTTGCCGCCGGTTTCGCTGACCACCACCAGCTTCTCCGGGGTCATGGCCACCCACACCACCTCGTCGTAGCTAAACTCGTCGTGGCCGGGCTCGAGGATGTCCTGATTGAGGGTGCTCACCGTCAGCCGCACCCCGCTCGCCTCCAGCAGGTAGTGGTTCTCGGCCCCGGTGTAGATGATGTCGTCCACGCGGGCTTGGAAGACGTTGGGTAGGTTGGGCTTTTCGCGAAAGAGCCGGATCTTCTCGGGCCGGATCGACAGCAGCACCTCCTGTCCCGGCGTGAGGGTGTCCTCCTCGTCGAGGATGAACTCCCCCAGCGAGGTCCTGACCTTGCGCGGCTCGAGCGCCGTGGCGGGAATGAGGTTGGAGTCGCCCAGGAAGCGGGCCACGAAGGGGGTACGGGGCAACTCGTAGACGTCCTCGGCGGCCCCCACCTGCTCCACCTTTCCCCGATTCATCACCGCGATGCGGTCGGACATCACCAACGCCTCCTCCTGGTCGTGGGTGACGAAGATGAAGGTGATGCCCAGCCGCTCCTGAAGGTTCATCAGCTCCACACGCAGTTCCTGCCGCAACTTGAGGTCGAGGGCCGAGAGCGGTTCGTCCAAAAGCAACACCTCGGGTTCGTTGACCAGCGCCCTGGCCAGGGCTACCCGCTGCTTCTGCCCGCCGGAGAGTTGGTTGGGGCGGCGCTTCCCCAGGCCCTGCATGTTGACGAGCTCGAGCGCCCAGGCCACCCGCCGATCGATCTCCGCCTTGGGCATGCGCTTCATGCGCAGCCCGAAGGCGATGTTCTGCTCGACGCTCATGTGGGGAAAGAGCGCATAGTTCTGGAATACGGTGTTGACCGGGCGGCGGTAGGGTGGAACCCCTCGCATGTCCTGACCCGCGATCAGGATGCGCCCCTCGTCGGGCTCGTCGAAGCCCGCGATCATGCGTAGCAGCGTGGTTTTGCCACAACCCGAAGGCCCCAGCAAGCTGAAGAATTCCCCGTCGCGCACCTCCAGGCTCACCCCGGCTACGGCTTCGGTGTCGCCATAGCGCTTGCGCACGCCCTCGAGCCGCACCGCGATGTCTTCTCCCAGCTTGCGCTCACGCCGCCCACGAAAGAGCGTCTGTTCCACAGCCAGAAGTCTAAGGGCAGCTTCAGGGATAAGACAACAATGGCTTTTGCGGAGCTCATCGGCAGTTGATTGGCGTTGAGCCTTCGGCCCCCGGCGGCTATACTCAGTGGGTTATGGATCTACTCACCTTGCAGCACCGGCTCGATGCCCTCAGGGGGTATCTTTGACATCGCCGGCAAAGAAAGTCGTCTGAAAGAGCTCGAGCTCAAGCTGGGCGACCCCGGCCTCTGGAACAACCCTGCCGAGGCGCGGGCCATTTCCCAGGAGAGCACCCGTCTGCGCCGTGTCGTCGAGGGCTACCGGCGGCTGGAGTCCGACCTGCAGGGGCTCTTGGAGCTGTGGCCCGAGATGAGCGCCGAGGAGCGCGAGCAGATGCAGCCTGAACTCGAGGCCGCCGCCCGGGAGCTCGAGGAGCTGTACCACCAGACCCTGCTCTCTTTCCCCTACGCCGAGAACGCGGCCATCGTGACCATCAAACCCGGAGCCGGAGGCACCGAGGCCTGCGACTGGGCCGAGATGCTCTTGCGCATGTACACGCGCTTCGCCGAGCGCAAGGGTTTCAGCGTCGAGATGATCGACCTCGAGCCCGGTGCTGAGGCGGGCATCGACTACGCCCAGTTCATCGTGCGCGGTGAGAACGCCTATGGCCTGCTTTCCCCGGAGGCCGGGGTGCACCGCCTGGTGCGTCCTTCGCCCTTCAACGCCCAGGGCAAGCGCCAGACCAGTTTCGCCGCGCTCGAGGTCATGCCCGAGGTCGATGAGTCGGTCGATGTGCAGATCAATCCCGAGGACCTGCGCATCGACGTGATGCGTTCGCAGGGCAAGGGCGGGCAGGGGGTCAACACCACCGACTCTGCCGTGCGGGTGGTCCACCTTCCCACCGGCATCATCGTCAAGTGCCAGGTCACCCGTAGCCAGCAGAAGAACAAAGAGATGGCCATGAACATCCTGCGCTCCAAGCTCTTCGAGATCGAGTTCAAGAAGAAGCAGGAAGAGCTGGCCCGGCTCAGAGGCGAGTCCCGTCCCATCGAGTGGGGTAGCCAGATCCGGAGCTATGTGCTCGACAAACAGTACATCAAGGATCACCGCACCGGCGAGATGCGCCACGACCCCGACCAGGTGCTCGATGGGGACCTCGAGAGCCTGATCTGGGCGGGATTGGAGTGGAAGGCCGGGCGGCGGGAGACGGTGGCGGTCGGCGACGACGATTAATACCAGATTCGCTTAGTTCGTCACCGAAGGCCATATAGACGGCCTACTCCAGCACCGCTCCGTACTTCGCGCTGCTCACAAGCCTGGCATAGCGCGCGAACAGCCCGCTCCTGTAACGCGGCTCGGGGGCCTGCCACCTGGCCTTGCGGGCTTCCAGGACCTCGGGGGAAACCTCGAGCTCCAGCGTTCCCGCGTCGCAGTCGATGACGATGGTATCGCCTTCCTCCACGAGCGCGATGGGGCCGCCTAGGTAGGCTTCGGGGGCGACATGGCCGATCATCAGGCCCTTGGTGCCGCCGCTGAAGCGCCCATCGGTGATGAGGGCCACCTCGGGCCCCAGCCCTTCGCCCACCAGGGCGCTGGTGACGGAGAGCATCTCGGGCATCCCCGGCGCGCCCTTGGGGCCTTCGTAGCGGATGACCACCACGTCGCCGGGCCTGATCTCCTTGGCGAGCACGGCCTTCATGGCCCCCTCCTCGCCATCGAAGACCCGTGCCGGGCCGCGGAACTGCTTGCGCTCGGTGCCGGCCAGCTTGAGCACCGCGCCTTCGGGGGCTAAGGAGCCGTGCAGCACGCGCAGGCCGCCCTCTGGCTTGAAGGCGCGTTCGCGCGGGACCACCACCTGCTGACCAGGGGTCTCGGGAGCGTCCTTGGCTTCTTCCCATAGGGTCCTGCCGGTGACGGTCTTCTGGTCGCCATCGATCAAGCCGCCCTCGATCAGGCGGCGGATGATGAGGGGGATGCCTCCGGCCTCCCACAGTTCCCAGGCGGTGTAAGTGCCCCAGGGGCGCATGTCGGCGATGACCGGGGTTTTGCGCGAGATACGGTCGAAGTCGTCGAGCTCGAGCTTGATCCCCGCTTCTTTGGCGATGGCCAAGAGGTGCAGCACGGCATTGGTGGAGCCGCCGGTGGCGGCCACGGCGGCGATGGCGTTGAGGAAGGACTGGCGGGTGAGGAAGTCGGTGGGCTTCCAGTCGTTGCGGATGGCCTCGGCCAGCACCTGCATGGCCCGCCTTCCGGCGGTTTTCTTCTCGGGCGCGATGGCGGGGATGGAGTTGTAGCCGACGGGGGAGAGGCCCAAGACCTCGAGCACCATGCTCATGGTGTTGGCGGTGTACTGGCCGCCGCAGGCACCGGGGCCGGGGATGGCGGTGCGCTCGACCTCGGCGAGCTGTTCCTCGCCGATCTTGCCGGCGGCGTACTGCCCCACGGCCTCGAACACCGAGACCACCGTGAGCTTCTTGCCCCCCAGCTGGCCCGGTGCGATGGATCCGCCGTAGAGCACCACCCCCGGCACGCCCGAGCGGATGACGCCCATGGCCCCCCCGGGGTTGGTCTTGTCGCAGGCCACCAGCGCCACCATGCCGTCGTAGAGGTAGCCCTGGGCGATGAGCTCGACCGAGTCGGCGATCACCTCGCGGCTGACGAGGCTTGCCCGCATCCCCGGCGTGCCCATGCTGATGCCGTCGGAGATGGCTGGGGCGCCGAATTCGAAGGGGTGCATTCCCGCCTCCTTGGCTCCGATTTTGAGGTCGGCGGCCAGGTCGCGCAGGTGGAAGTTGCAGGGCATGCCCTCGGTCCAGGTGTTGACGATGCCCACCCAGGGAATCTGGAAGTCGTCGTCCGTCACGCCCACTGCTCGCAGCATCGAGCGGGCCGGGGCCTGTTGGGGTCCTTGTTTGATCCGGTCTGAACGCATAGTACCTCCGGTGTGCTCAACGCCCAACGCAGGGGATCTTTGGGCCTTCGGCGTTAGGCATCATTGTGGCTACCTTGTCGTAGAAACGCTGGGTTTAGCACGCGGCTTAGATGCTCTCCGAGGTGGCGATTCTGCCGTGGTACTTGCGGGGGTTGCCCTCGAGGATGCGCACCAAAGCCTTAGCCGACTGCTCGGCGGTGATCACCTGGCCCTGCTCGAGGTAGCTCTTGAACAGAGGCCGCACCACGCGCGCGCCGCCGCCTTCAGCCTCGATGAGTTGTCGGGTGTAGTCCGTCTCCACGATGCCCGGCCGGTAGATGAAGCAGATGACGTCGGGGGCTTCGACGGCTAGCTGGCGGGCCAGGTGCTCCTCGGCGGCTTTGGCGATGGCGTAGATGCCCATGCCGGGGACGTTGTGCTCCGCCGCGCCCGAACCCAGGAAGACCGCCACGCTGCCTTCCTGGCGCAGCAGGTGGGGGTAGGCGTGACGGGCGAGCTGGTAGCCGCCCTTGACGTTGGACTCGAGGATCTCGTCGTACTGGGCTTCCACGAGTTCATAGACCAGTGGCCCAGCGTTGAGGATTCCGGCGTTGTGGACGAAACCCTTAAAGTGGCCTAGCTCGAGCGCCGCTTGCACCATCTGCCGCGCCGCCGCGTCGCTGGCTGCGCTTCCGGCCACCGCGACCACCTGCACGCCCAGCTCGCGCACCCGGTCGCGCACGAACTCCAGCGCCACCTGGTTGCGAGCACCCAGGATCAGATTGGCCCCGGCTTTGGCCATCGCGAGCGCCAGAGCCTCGCCAATGCCCCGGCTGGCCCCCGTGATGATGAAGGTCTTACCGTGCAGGTTCATTCGCAGCCACCCCTCATCCAAGACTACCCTCAAACGGCGGTGCGGTGCAGGGAGGCCACCACTTGTGCGGTGAATTCCTGGGTGCTGGCCCGGCCGCCGAGGTCGGGGGTGGGGTTGGTGGCCAGGGCGCGGCTGACGGCCTCCTCGAGCTCACGGGCGATGTCGGGCCGGCCCAGGGCGTGGGTGAGCAGCATGGCTGCCGAGAGGATGGCGGCGGTGGGGTTGGCGATTCCCCTGCCGGCGATGTCCGGTGCCGAGCCGTGCACGGGCTCGAACAGCGGGGTCTTCTCGCCCAAGCTGGCCGAGGGCAACAGCCCCAGGCTCCCCGGCAACACCGAGGCCAAGTCGGAGAGGATATCCCCGAAGAGGTTGCCCGTCACCACTACGTCGAAGCGCCCCGGCTTGGTGACGAGGTGCATGGCCATGGCGTCCACGTACTGGTGCTCGAGCGCGACGTCGGGGTAGTCTTTGTGAACCTCCTCTACCACCTTGCGCCAGAACTCGCCAACCTCGAGCACGTTGGCTTTGTCCACGCTGCACACCCGTCCGCGTCGCTTGCGGGCGGCTTCGAAGGCGACGCGGGCGATGCGAACGACCTCGGGCCTCGAGTAGCGCTCGGTGTTCCAGCCTTCTTCCTCGTTCATCCCGCGAGGAGTCCCGAAGTAGATCCCGCCGGTGAGCTCGCGGATCACCAGCACGTCCACACCCCTGGCGATCTCGGGCTTGAGCGGGGAGAGGGCTTCCAGGCCGGGCAGCACCCTAGCCGGGCGCAGATTGGCGAAGAGGCCGTGGGCCTTGCGGATGGCTAGCAGGCCGGTCTCGGGGCGGATGTCGCGGGCCACGTTGTCCCACTTCGGCCCACCGATGGCCCCCAGCAGGATGGCGTCGGCTTCGAGGCATCCCCTTTGGGTCACCTCGGGAAAGGGTTCGCCGTAGGCGTCGATGGCGCCTCCGCCAAAGGGGAAGGCTTCGAACTCGAGCCCGAGCCCGTAGGCTTCATCGGCGGCTTTGAGCACGTCTACGGCGGCATAGGTCACTTCGGGGCCGATGCCGTCACCAGGAAGTAGGGCGATTTTGGGCATGGTTTCCTTTCTGCCAAGCGTTGTACATCATTACGCCTGGCATCCTGCGTACGCCGCAGGACGCGTCAGCTCTTCAGAGCCTTGGGCAGCTTGCGGTCGAACTCTTCCAGCAAGCTGCCGGCTTCCAGAAGGTCGGCGATGGGGTCCCAGCGGCCCGAGACCAGGGCCTTTTGCGCGGATTCGGGCAGCTTTACCGGGAAGGAGTGGTCAGCGTAGCGCACCTCGAGCCGCTCTACGTCGACCGTGACCTCGAGGGCCGGGTTCTGCTCCACCGCCGCCGCCAGGCGCTCGATGTCGGCTTTGTCCGCGCTCACGCAGGGCATAGAGAGCGCGGTGGCGTTGCCGAAGAAGATCTCCGCGAAGCTCTCCCCGATGAGGGCCCTAAAGCCGGCGCGGTAGATGGCCTGGGGGGAGTGCTCGCGGGAGGAGCCGCAGCCGAAATTGGCTCCCACCAGCATGATGGAAGCCCCTTTGAAGCGGGGGTCGTTGAGCGGGTGGGGCTTGTGTGAGCCGTCGGGGCCGTAGCGCTCGTCATAGAAAAGCGCCTCGCCCAGCCCGTCGAAGGTCACCACCTTCAGGTAGCGAGCCGGGGTGATGCGGTCGGTGTCGATGTCATTGCCGGGGACGTGCACGGCACGTCCGGTGACTTGCCGGATTTTCTCCAGGGCCATTGATGTACTCCTTCCGTCGCACGCTGATCGCTCGAATGCCGTGAGCCGCCTTGTGCCTATGCTCCTACCAGCTCTCCCACGCCGAACACCTCGCGTGCGTCGCTGATCTCTCCCGTCACCGCTGCCGCAGCCACCATCACCGGGCTCATCAGCACCGTGCGGCCCGTAGCCGAGCCCTGCCGTCCCTTGAAGTTGCGGTTGGAACTCGAGGCGCACAGCTCATCGCCCACCAGCTTATCCGGGTTCATCGCCAAGCACATCGAACAGCCCGCTCCTCGCCACTCGAAGCCGGCCTCGCGGAAGATCTCAGCGATGCCCTCCTCCTCGCATTGCTTGGCCACTACCTGCGAGCCCGGCACCGCGATGGCCCGCACGCCGGGGGCTACCTTGCGCCCTTTGAGGTACTTCGCCACCTCGCGGAAGTCGGAGATGCGCCCGTTGGTGCAGCTTCCCAGGAAGGCCACGTTGACCTTCACACCCTTGATGGGCTGGCCGGGCCGGAGCTTCATGTGCTTGAGGGCCTCTTCCAGCCCGGATCGCTCGGACTCGGGGTAGTCTGCGGGGTCGGGCACGCGGTCGGTAATGGCGCAGCCTTGGCCGGGGTTGATGCCCCAGGTCACGGTAGGGGCTATGTCTTCGGCTTTGATGTTCACCACGTCGTCGTAGTGGGCGTCGGGATCGGAGGCCAGGGCTTTCCAGCGCTCGATTGCCGCCTCCCATTCGGCTCCCTTGGGCGCATAGGGACGGCCTTTGAGGTAGTCGAAGGTGGTCTGATCGGGGTTGACGTAGCCGCAACGCGCCCCGCCTTCGATGCTCATGTTGCACACGGTCATGCGCTCTTCCATGCTGAAGTTGTCAAATACGCTGCCGCCGTACTCGTAGGCGTAGCCGAGGCCGCCGTTGACGCCCAGTACCTTGATGATGTGCAAGATCACATCCTTGGCGTAGACCCCGGGCCGCAGCCGCCCATCGACGTTGATGCGCCGCACCTTGAGCTTGCCCATGGCCAGGGTTTGCGTCGCCAAGACGTCCCTCACCTGGGTGGTGCCGATGCCAAAGGCGATGGCCCCGAAGGCTCCGTGGGTCGAGGTGTGGGAATCCCCGCAGGCGATGGTCATGCCCGGCTGGGTGATGCCCTGTTCGGGGCCGATCACGTGGACGATGCCCTGCAGGCCGCTGCTCACGTCGAAAAAGGTGATGCCGTGTTCGCGCACGTTCTCCCGCAGCTTCCGGATCATCTCATCGGCCTGGGGATCGGCAAAGGGCTCGAGCAGACTGTGCGTCGGCACGATGTGGTCCACGGTGGCGAAGGTGCGCTCGGGGAAGCGCACCTTGAGCCCCAGGTCCTTGAGCATGCCGAAGGCCTGGGGCGAGGTGACCTCGTGGATGAGGTGGGTGTCGATGAAAAGCTGGGTCTGGCCGCTCGGCAGCGTCCTGATGGCGTGGGCTTCCCAGACCTTTTCGTACAGACTTTTTCCCATTTCCGCTAACCTCCCGCGCCATGACACAGCGCAAAAAACTCCCGAGGAAGTCCCCGGAAGCCGCAGCGCTGGATCGCACCTAAGCCCACGGGGCGGGTGGGTTTAGGCTTAGGAATTCAATCCGGTGGCGCATTGGGCAAAGTATAGCTTTTGGTATACCAAAACGTCAAGGGAGGTCGGGTTTGATCTGGCAGGGTGCGGCGGGTGGAGTATTATGCGTGAGCAACTCGGATATGAGGCATGGTGGGTGCTGGTGAATTCCGGGTCTGCTGAGTGAGCCCTGGAGGTAGACTTATGCGTACACTTCGGATACTGAGCCTGGCATTGGTGATGGTGTTGGGTGGCTGGGTGATCGCGACCCACACGGCTGCGAATATCTTTGACATCGCCCGCAAAGCCCTGGAAGACGACAATTCTGGCCTGACGCTGGTGCAGACCGTGGGCTTCCTCTTCTCCGAGGAGGGAGACAGCTTCACCTACTCCTTCGAGACCCGCAAGAACACCGACTACAAGATCATCGTCGTCGCGGACGAAGAGGTGATGCAGGACGTGGACGTGGAGATGGCCTACGAAAACGGTAAGGCCATCTTCAAGGAGAGCGACCCCGACACCACGAAGGTCGAACACGAGTTCACCTCCGATGGCGGCGTGGTGGAGATCAGCCTCACCGCTGCCAAGATGCCCGACTCCGACGGCTACGCGGCGGTGTTGATCCTCGAAGACTACTGACACCGGATTCCAAAAGTACGAACGCGGCTATAGTTCTGTTCGCACCTGCCACAGCTCGGGGAAGAGCACGACCTCGAGCGCCTTCTTCAAGTACCCCACGCCCGAGGTGCCCCCGCTGCCGCGCTTGTGGCCGATCATGCGCTCGACGGTGGTGAGGTGGTTGAAGCGCCAGCGGCGGAAGTTGTCCTCTACGTCGATGAGCTTTTCGGCCAAGTAGTAGAGGTCCCAGTGCTCGAGGGTGTTGCGGTAGACGCTGAGCCAGGCTTGAAGCACCGCCGGGTTGGGCTCGTAGGGTTTGGTGAAGTCGCGCTCCAGCACCTCGGTAGGAATTGCGAAGCCCCGTTGGGCCAGGATGCGCAAGGACAGGTCGTAGAGGCTGGGGGAGTTCAGGGCGTTTTGCAGCAGCGCGTGCTGGTCGAGCCGGTGCTCGTGGGGCCGCATCATGAAGGGGTTGCGGTTGCCCAGCAGGAACTCGATGAGGCGGTACTGGTAGGACTGAAAGCCCGAGGCCTGCCCGAAAGAGGAGCGGAACTCGAGGTAATCGCTGGGGGTCATGGTCTTGAGCACTTCCCAGGCGCTGGTCATCTGCTCCTGGGCCCGGCAGACCCGGGTGAGCATCTTGAGCGAGGGATCGATGATCCCCTGCTTCAGGAGCTTCATCGCGCCCTCGAGCTCGTGGATGATGAGCTTCATCCACAACTCCGAGACCTGGTGGATGACGATGAACAGCACCTCGTCGTGGGCGGGGGTGAGGGGGCGCTGGGCCGCCAGGATCTCGTCGAGGGCCAGGTAATCGCCATAGGAGAGGTTGTTCTTGAAGTCGGTGTAGGCGCCTTCGGCAGGATTGGGTTTGTTCATGCTTGAACCTCGGAGGTCAGGTGACTTTGGCCCGCTCACGGAAACGCTCGGCTTTCCACAGCTCCCGGCTCATCACCCGCTCGAGCCGCTCCACCGCCTCCGCCACCTCCGCGTAGCGCAGGTAGAGCGGGGTGAAGCCGAAGCGCAGGATGTTGGGCGCACGGAAGTCCCCGATCACGCCTTCGGCGATCAGGGCCTGCATGATGGCGTAGCCCTCGGGGTGGGCGTAGGCCACCTGGCTGCCCCGGCGCTCGTGCTCGAGCGGGGTGATGAGCTCGAAGCCGTAGCGCTGACACAAGGGCTCCATCCGCTCGATGAACAAATCGCTCAGGCGCAGCGACTTGCGCCGCACCTCCTCCATGTCTACGTCGGCGAAGACGTCGAGGGCTTTGTCCAGGGCCGAGAGGCTGAGCACGGGTGGGGTGCCTACCTTCATGCGGTGGACGCCCTCGGCGGGGGTGTAGAAGGGGTCGAAGTCGAACGGCGCGCGGTGCCCCAGCCAGCCGGTGAGGAAGGGAAGCGCCGAGTCCTGGTGCCGCCGGGCCACATAGAGGAAAGCCGGGGCTCCGGGGCCGCCGCCCAGGTACTTGTAGCCGCAGCCCACCGCGAAGTCGGCGTTGCAGGCGTTGAGGCGCACCGGGAAGGCCCCTGCGCTGTGGGCCAGATCCCAGATCACCAGGGCCCCCTTGGCCTGCGCCAGGCGGGTGAGGGCGGCCATGTCGTAGCGCCAGCCGCTGCGGTAGTCCACCTCGGTGAGCATCAGCACCGCCGTGTGCTCGTCGAGGGCGACCTCGAGCCGGTCTTTCTTCACCAGCCGCAACTCGTAGCTCTCGCCCAGGAGCTGCTTTACCCCCTGCGCGATGTAGAGGTCGGTGGGGAAGTTGTCGATGTCGGAGACGATCACCCGGCGCTCGGGGCGCAACTTGAGCGCGGCCAACAGCACCTTGAAGAGGTTGACGCTGGTGGAGTCGGCAGCGATGACCTCCTCGGGTTCAGCCCCGATCAGGCGGGCAATTTTGGCCCCTACCCTGGCTGGGAGGTCGATCCAGCCGTGCTTGTTCCAACTTGTAATCAGGTCGCGGCCCCACTGCTCCCTCACCACGTGCTCGAGATGTTCCACCACTGCTTTGGGCAAGGCTCCCAGCGAGTTGCCGTCGAGGTAGATCAGGCCCTCAGGAAGGGCGAATTCCTCGCGCTTGCGGGCCAGGGGGTCGCTTTGGTCCAGCGCAACCAGCTCGGCTTGGGTTGTCATGGCTGACAGTCTACCCCTGCCGCAGGGCCCGCCAGACCTTCTCGGGGGTCAGCGGCATGTCGAGGTGCTTGAGGCCTAGCGCATCCATCACCGCATTGACCACCGTGGGGGTGGCCCCGATGGTGCCCGCCTCGCCGATGCCCTTGGCCCCCAGGGGGTTGGTGGGGGAGCGGGTGTTGCCCCGGTGAGCCTCTACCCACACCACCTGGTCGGCGCGGGGGAGGTTGTACTCGAGGAAGCTGGTGCTGCGGTTGTACCCGAGCTCGTCGTAGCTGATGCCCTCGTAGAGGGCCTGCCCCAGACCCTGCGCCACCCCGCCCTGCTGCTGCCCCGCGACCAGCAGGGGGTTGATCACCACCCCCACGTCGTCGAGGGCCACGTAGCGCAGCACCCGCACCTGACCGGTCTCGCGCTCGATCTCGACCAGGGCCAGGTGAGCGCCGAAGGGGTAGTTGGCCTCCTTGAGGTTGAAGGTGGCCTGGCCCTCGAGCCCCGGCTCCAAATCCGGGGGCAGCTTGCGCGGGTTGTAGGCGGCCTGCGCGATCTGCTCGAGGCTCACCACCCGGTCGGTACCCTGCACCCCCCAACCTTCCTCGGTGAGGACGATGTCCTCAGGGGCGGCCTCGAGCAGGTGGGCGGCGATCCTGATCACCTTTGCCCGTACCTTCTCCGCCGCATTCAGGATGGCCGATCCCCCCACCGACATCGTGCGGCTTCCGGCGGTGCCCTGGCCGAAGGGGATGGCCAGGGTGTCCCCCTGGACGATGCTTATGCGCTCGAGGGGGATGCCCAGCCGCTCGGCCACGATCTGGGCGAAGCCGGTCCCCGCACCCTGGCCGTGGGGTGAGGTGCCCGTGAAAACCACGGCGCTGCCATCGGGGTTGATGCGCACCCCCCCGGTGTCCCAGCCATAGCCGGTGATCTCCACGTAGGTGGTGAGCCCGATGCCCAGCAGGCGGCCCTCGGCCCGCGCCCTGGCCTGCTCGGCCCGCAAGGCGGGGTAATCGGCGAGCTCGAGCAGCTTTTGCAGGGTCTCGGGGTAGGCCCCGCTGTCGTACTTGGCCCCGGTGAGGGTCTTGTAGGGGAAAGGCCCTTTGATCAGGTTCCTGAGCCGGATTTCGGCGGGATCGAGCTTCAGCTCGCGGGCGGCCATGTCCATCAGACGCTCGAGGTAGTAGGTGGCCTCGGGCCGTCCGGCGCCCCGGTAGGCCCCGGTGGGGGTGGCGTGGGTGTAGACCGAGACGAGCTCGAGGTCGATGGCCGGGATCTCGTAAGGGCCTTGCAGCATCAGGATGGTGCCCGGTGCATTGCCCAGGGTGGTCTCGAGGATGTAGGCCCCCAAATCGGCCACCACCCGGCCCCGTAGGCCCAGGATTTTGCCCTCCGCATCGAGGGCCATTTCCAGATCGGCCACCTGGGCCCGCCCGTGGATGGTCGCCACGAAGCTCTCGCTGCGGCTCTCCACCCATTTAACCGGCCTGCCCAGGGTGCGCGCGAGGTGGGCCGCCAGGACTTCCTCCGGATAGACGTTGATCTTGGCCCCGAAAGCCCCGCCTACGTCCGGGGTCACGGCCCGTACCTGGTTCTCGGCCAGGCCCAGCGCCTCGGCTATGGCGCTTCTGAGGTCGTGGGGCATCTGGGTGCTCGACCAGATGGTGAGCGACTCGCGAATCCCGTCCCAAGACGCCAGCACGCCGCGCGGCTCCATCGAGGTGGGCGCTACCCGCTGCTGTATCATCCGCGCCCCCACGATGCGATGGGCCTTGGCGAAGGCTTCAGTCACGTCTCCGGCGCTGGTCCTGCGCTTGAGGGCGTGGTTGGTGCCCAGCCCAGGATGCACCAGCGTTTCATCCCGCATGGCCTGCAGAGGATCAGACACCGCATCCAGGGCTTCGTAGTCTACGTAGATCTTTTGCAGTGCGTCCTGGGCAGCGCTTCTCGAGGTCGCCACCACCGCCGCCACCGGCTGGCCCATGTAGCGCACGTAGTCCTTGGCCAGCACGGGGTGCTGCACCACCTTGGCGTCGCGCCCGCCCGAGCCGGGGGCGTAGAGCTCGGGCAGGTCGGCGGCGGTGTAAACCGCCAGCACGCCGGGTACCTCCAGCGCCTCACGGGCATCGATCCCCACGATCCGGGCGTGGGCGTAGAGGCTGCGCACCAGCGCCAGGTGCAGGGTGCCGGAGGGGGTGAGGTCGTCGAGGTACGTCCCCTTGCCGGTGATGAACTTGCCGTCCTCGAGCCGCTTGACCGCTTTGCCGATCCACCTAGGGGTAACCTGGGGTTTTACTACAGAGGACATGCCGCCATGCTACCGGGTCGGACCCGGGCACTCAGAGCCCTGGATCACCAGCCGATATGCTGGATCCCATGGCAACCCACCGTTTCCAGCCCACCCACTACCACACCACCCTCGGCCCCCACGCCCCCGTTATGAGGGTTGCCCCCGGCGACACCGTGATCACCACCTGCGTGGACGCCCGTGGCTTCGACCGGCACGACCGGCGGGTGACGCCCCCTGGCAACCCCATGACCGGCCCCTTCTTCGTCGAGGGGGCCGAGCCCGGCGATACCCTGGTGGTGCGCCTCGAGCGCCTGACCCCCAACCGTCGCCGCGGCTGGTCCGGGGTGCTGCTGGCGCCCAACGTGCTCGAGCCCGAGCAGGTGCCCGAGCTGGCCCGCTCGGGCGACTTCAGCGCCCGCTGGAACTGGGCCGTGGACGCCGAGGCCGGGGTTGCCCGGCTCGACCATCCCGGCAGCCCGCTGGACGGCTTCGAGCTCGAGCTCGACCCCATGCTCGGTTGCTTCGGCGTGGCCCCCGAGGGTGGCCAGGCCATCTCCACCGCCACCTCCGGCCCCCACGGCGGCAACATGGATTACCGGGGCTTTCGTGCGGGCGTGACCGTCTACTTCCCCGTGTTCGAGCCAGGCGCTTTGTTCTTCCTGGGCGACGGCCACGCCCTGCAGGGCGACGGGGAGATCGCCGGAACCGGTATCGAGATCTCCATGGACGTGCAGTTCTCGCTCGAGCTCGTCAAAGGCCAGCGCATCTTCTGGCCACGGGGCGAGAACGGGGAATTCATCTTCACCGTCGGTAACGCCCGCCCCCTCGACCAGTGCGTGCAGCACGCCACCAGCGAGATGCTGCGCTGGCTCGAGGCTGGCTATGGCATGGAGCCCCAGCATGCCTCGCTTTTGATGGGCCAGTGCGTACGCTACGAGCTGGGCAACGTCTTCGACCCGGCCTACACCATGATCTGCAAGATGCCGAAGAGCTTGCTGGGGCGGCTGAGTCGATAGTCGATAGCCAAAACGTCTTACGCCGCACGCAGGACGCTTTTTCTTCACCCCCTTGGCAAAGGGGGTGGGAGGGTTGGGGTGGGGCAACCACGAGCTTTGCGCTGACGGCTTCTACCCCCTCTTGCCTTTCCCCCTGCGGCTGGCTATACTTCCACCTTGGCACCCATGGGGTGGCCCAAGACAGCGAGGGGTCGCCGCCTGCTAGGCGGAAGGAGACCTTAAATATCTCGCCGAGGCGCTGACGGGGAAGCGTACATCGCGGTTTATAGGCTGGGAACTCCCCATTCCCAAATAGTGAGTCTGCCTGTGGCTTCAGAAGGAGCCGTAGTCAGGAGGATACGTGCCGAGCAAGCGCAACGTAGAGTTGCTCGAGAGCCTCAAGAACACCTTGGCTGGGGCTAAGGGGTCGTTCTTCCTGGTGGACTATCAGGGCCTACCTTCCAACGGGGAACAGAAGCTGCGCCGCGCCTTCCGCGAGAAGGGCGCGCAGATGATCGTTGCCAAGAACACGCTCATCGAGCGTGCGCTGGCCGAGCTCAACCTGCCCAAGTTGGACGGCCTCAAGGGGCCCTCGGCGGTGGTGCTGTTCAGCGACCCGGTCGCAGCAGCCAAAGCCATCGCAGAGTTCGCCAAGACCAACGACAAGGGGCTGCCCGCCGCCAAGGGGGGCGTGCTCTCGGGCAACGTCATCGGAGCCGATGACGTGAAGGCGCTGGCCTCGCTGCCTAGCCAGACCGAACTGCGCGCCGAACTCGTCGGCGTGCTCCAGAGCGCGATGAGCGAGCTGGTCGGGGTGCTGGGCGCAAAGGCTCAGGAGTTCGTAGGCATTCTGGACGCTTTCGTCGCCAAGCAGGAGGCGGCATAAGCGGTTGGGCATATGCCCACTCGTGGAGGTAGATCATGGCTTTGGACATCGCTGCCATCAAGGAACAGCTCTCCGGCGCTACCGTGCTGGAACTCAAGCAACTCATCGACGTGCTCAAGGAAGAGTGGGGTGTGACCGCGGCCGCCCCCGTGGCCGTGGCTATGCCCGGCGCCGCTGCTGGTGCTGCTGCTGCCCCCGCCGCCGAGGAGAAGACCGAGTTCGACGTGGTGCTCAAGGATGCCGGGGCCAACAAGCTCAACGTCATCAAGGAGCTGCGCGCCATCACCGGGCTGGGCCTCAAGGAGGCTAAGGACCTCGCCGAGCAGGGTGGTGCTGTGAAGGAAGGCATCTCCAAGGACGAGGCCGAGAAGATCAAGAAGCAACTCGAGGACGCCGGCGCCAAAGTCGAGCTGAAGTAACCGCTTTCGAAGGCGCGAAACCCTGGGCCTTTGCCCAGGGTTTTTCGCTTTGCCAAAGCGCATTGCCCTACACTGCCAGGATGTCTGCGCCCTAAACTCTAGCTGTGGGGTACTCCCCACCTATGGGTACCGTGGTCCTCAAGCGTTTAGTCCGGCAAGCTTGGGGACCACGTTGTGCTTGCAGATCCTGCAGCTTGTGCTACACTTCAAGGCAATTGAGCGAACACCACCGGGCGCTCATTGCGCCATGTTGTGTCCATGTGTTATACTCATGGGCGTGCTGTTTTGGCAGCGCCAAGCGGGCACAACGTAAGAGCCAGCCGCCGCAGGCACCGTGAGGGTGTTCTGCGGAAGAACCCTGTTAGCTTACGCATAACCAAAGGCAACCCCGAGCCAGGCAATGGTTGGGCTGCTTCCATCCCGACCCCCAGAGCAGAGGGTTTTAGAGGTGTATGCATGAAGATAGAGCGGTTTGGACGTATTTCCGAGGTGATCCCCCTACCGCCCCTGACCGAGATTCAGGTGGAATCCTTCAAGAAAGCGCTGCAAATGGGCGTTCCTGCGGCTAAGCGGGAGAATGTCGGCTTGCAAGCGGCTTTCAAGGAGACCTTCCCCATCGAGGAAGGCGAGCGCGGGCGGGGTGGGCTGGTTCTGGACTTCCTGGAGTACCGCTTGGGAGAACCCCCATTTGGTCAAGACGAGTGCCGTGAAAAAGACCTGACCTACCAGGCCCCCCTCTACGCCAAGCTCCAGCTCATCCACAAGGACACCGGCCTCATCAAGGAGGACGAGGTCTTCCTGGGCGACCTGCCCCTGATGACCGAGGACGGCTCTTTCATCGTCAACGGGGCCGACCGGGTGATCGTCTCCCAGATCCACCGCTCGCCGGGTGTGTACTTCACCCCCGACCAGGCGCGGCCGGGCAAGTACGTCGCCAGCGTGATCCCGCTGCCTAAGCGCGGCCCCTGGATCGACCTCGAGTTCGAGCCCAGCGGCGTGGTGGTGATGAAGGTCAACAAGAAGAAGTTCCCGCTGGCGTTGCTGTTGCGGGTGTTGGGCTACACCGCCGACAAGCTCGCTACCGAGCTCAAGGGCTTCGAGGACTTGCTGCCGGGGCTGCTCGAGGCGCAGTACCGTGGCTCGAGGGTGCTCGAGATGGGCCCCGACGAGGCGCTCCTCAAGCTCTTCACCGAATTGCGCCCCGGCGACCCGCCCAAGCGCGATAAGGCCGTCGCCTACGTACACTCCCTCCTCTCCGACCCCCGCCGCTACGATTTGGGCGAAGCAGGAAAGTACAAGGCCGAGCAGAAGCTGGGCATCAAGCTCTCCGGCCGCATGCTGCTGAAGTTTGTCGAGGGCGAATTCCGTGACGAGGGCCTGCTGCCGGTGGTCAAGTACCTCTTCTCGTTGCAGAGCGGGGTTGCGGGCTTCGAAGCCGACGACATCGACCACTTGGGCAACCGTCGCATCCGCACCATGGGTGAGCTGCTGGCCGACCAGTTCCGCGTGGGCCTCTCCCGTTTGGCCCGCGGCGTGCGCGAGCGCATGCTGCTGGGCACCCCCGAGAGCGCGACCCCGGCCAAGCTGGTCAACAACCGCCCGCTGGTCGCGGCCATCCGCGAGTTCTTCGGGCGCAGCCAGCTCAGTCAGTTCAAGGACCAGACCAACCCGCTCTCCGAGCTGCGCCACAAGCGCCGCATCTCGGCGCTGGGGCCGGGCGGCCTGACCCGAGAGCGGGCAGGCTTCGACGTGCGCGACGTGCACCGCACCCACTACGGGCGTATCTGCCCCATCGAGACCCCCGAAGGCGCCAACATCGGCCTCATCTCCTCGCTCGCCGCCTACGGTCGTATCAATGAGCTGGGCTTTATCCTCACCCCCTACCGCAAGGTGGTGGGCGGCAAGGTCACCGATCAGGTCGATTTCATGGTGGCCTCCGAGGAGGACAAGTACATCATCGCCCAGGCCAATACCCCCCTCGAGAAAGATGGCACCATCGCCACCGACCGGGTGGTAGCTCGCAAGAAGGGCGATCCCATCATCGTGCGACCCGAGGACGTCGAGTACATGGACGTCTCGCCCAAGCAGGTCTTCTCGGTCAACACCAACCTCATTCCCTTCCTCGAGCACGACGACGCTAACCGCGCGCTGATGGGGTCGAACATGCAGGCCCAGGCCGTGCCGCTGATCCGCGCCGAGAGCCCGGTGGTGATGACCGGCGTCGAGGAGCGCGTGGTGCGCGACAGCCTCACCTCGCTCTACAGCGACGTCGACGGGGTGGTGGAGTACGTCGACGGCAACCGCATCGCCGTGCGCGCCACCGACAAGGGCCTGCGCGAGTACACCCTACGCCGCTTCGTGCGGAGCAACCAGGGCACCGCGCTCGACCAGAAGCCCCGCGTGGTGGTGGGCCAGGAGGTCAAGAAGGGCGACCTCCTTGCCGACGGCCCGGCCTCCGAAGAGGGCCTGCTGGCCCTGGGCCAGAACGTGGTCGTGGCCATCATGCCCTTCGACGGCTACAACTTCGAAGACGCCATCGTGATCTCCGAGGACCTGCTGCGCCGCGACTTCTACACCTCGGTGCACATCGAGCGCTATGAGATCGAGGCCCGCGACACCAAGCTGGGCCCCGAGCGCATCACCCGCGACATCCCCAACCTCTCCGAAGCCGCCCTGCGCGACCTCGACGAGGACGGTGTGGTGCGCATCGGCGCCGAGGTCAAGGCGGGCGACATCCTGGTGGGCCGCACCAGCTTCAAGGGCGAGACCGAGCCCACCCCCGAAGAGCGCCTGCTGCGCAGCATCTTCGGTGAGAAGGCCCGCGACGTGAAGGACACCTCCTTGCGCGTGCCTCCCGGCGAGGGTGGCATCGTGGTGCGCACCCTGCGCCTGCGCCGCGGCGACCCCGGCGTCGAGCTCAAGCCCGGCGTGCGCGAGGTGGTGCGGGTCTACGTGGCCCAGAAGCGCAAGATCCAGGTCGGTGACAAGCTGGCCAACCGCCACGGGAACAAGGGCGTGGTCTCCAAGATCCTGCCCCCCGAGGACATGCCCCACCTGCCCGACGGCACCCCCGTCGACATCGTGCTCAACCCGCTGGGCGTGCCCAGCCGCATGAACCTGGGGCAGATCCTCGAGACCCACCTGGGCATCGCCGGCCTCGACCTGGGCATCAAGTTCGTGACCCCGGTCTTCGACGGCGCCACCGAGGAGCAGATCAAGGAACTCCTGGGCGAAGCCTTCGACCTCAAGTGGCAGCGTCGCCAGCGCGAGGGCTTCGGCGTGGACAACCGCGAGCTCGAGGTGCTGCGCCGCGCCGCCAAGCTGGGTATCGTCGACGGCGAGAAGGACGTGGTCGAGCAACTGCGCCAGGTGGCCCAGCAGGGTAAGAGCATCGTCTACGACGGACGCACCGGCGAGCCCATCGAGGGCCCCATCGTGGTGGGCGTGATGTACATCATGAAGCTCTACCACATGGTCGAGGACAAGATGCACGCCCGCTCCACCGGCCCCTACTCGCTCATCACCCAGCAGCCCCTGGGCGGTAAGGCCCAGTTCGGCGGGCAGCGCTTCGGTGAGATGGAGGTGTGGGCGCTGGAAGCCTACGGCGCCGCCCACACCCTGCAGGAGATCCTCACCATCAAGTCCGACGACATCGAAGGCCGCAACGCCGCTTACGAGGCGGTGGTCAAGGGCGAGGACGTGCCCGAGGCCAGCGTGCCCGAATCCTTCCGCGTGCTCGTCAAGGAATTGCAGGCCCTGGGCCTCGACGTCGATACCTACGACGAGAACGCGAGGAATCTGGATATTTTCGAGGGGTTGGCCTCCAGGCGCTAATAGCTGATAGCGAATAGCCGATAGCCTCGAGATTTCCGCCCTAAGCCATCCGCTATCGGCTATCAGCGAGGGAACAAATGATGAAACGAGAAGTACGCAAGGTACGCATCGGCCTGGCCTCGCCCGAGAAGATCCGTAGCTGGAGCTACGGCGAGGTCGAGAAGCCCGAGACCATCAACTACCGCACCCTCAAACCCGAGCGCGACGGTCTCTTCGACGAGCGCATCTTCGGTCCCCAGAAGGACTACGAGTGCGCCTGCGGCAAGTACAAGCGTCAGCGCTTTGAGGGCAAGGTCTGCGAGCGCTGCGGCGTCGAGGTGACCAAGAGCATCGTGCGGCGCTACCGCATGGGTCACGTCGAGCTGGCCACGCCGGTAGCCCACATCTGGTACGTCAAGGACGTGCCTTCCAAGATCGGCACCCTGCTCGACCTCTCTGCGCAGGAGCTCGAGCAGGTCCTTTACTTTGCCAAGTACATCACCATCGATCCCAAGGGCGCGATGCTGGGCGGGCAACCGGTGCAAAAGCGCCAGCTCCTCACCGACGAGGAATACCGCGAGCTGCGCTTTGGCAAGCAGGAGACCTACTCCATCCCCGTCGGCGTGGACGCGCGGGTGAGGGACGGCGACGAGGTGAAGAAGGGTCAGGAACTCGCCCCCGGCGTCGTAAGCAAGATGGATGGGCTGTGCCTCTTCCGCTTCCCCCGTCGCATCCGCGTGGACTACCTGCGGCGCGAGCGGGCCCACCTGACCCTGCCCCGCGAGGGCTGGATCGAGCAGAAGAGCTACCGCGCGGGCGAGCCTCTGGCCGAGATCGCCGAGAAGCACCAGATCCTGAGCGAGGAAGCCGGAGCGGTGCAGATCGTCGAGTGGGAAGAGGGCGCCTTGATCAAGATCCTCGACCCCGACACCTCCGCGGTCTGCGCCGTCTACTTCCTGCCGGTGGGTTTCCGTCCCAAGGTGGGGGAGGGTGAGCTGGTGGGCAAGGGCGAGGTGCTGGCTGAGGGCAAGGGCCTGGTGCGTATGCCACGCCACGTTAAGGTCAGCGAGCTCGAGGCCACCGGCAAGCGCACGGTCGAGTTGTCGCTCACGCTGGAGTGGACCGAGGCCAAGGATTACCCCCTTCAGCCCCACATGCACGTGCTGGTGGGTGAGGGGGCCAGCGTGCGCAAGGGCGAGAAGCTGGTGGGGGCCATCGAGGCTGCCGAGGAGGTCATCGCCGAGGCCGACGGCGTGGTGCACCTGCACGAGCCCGCCTCCATCGTGGTGATGAAGGCCAGGGTCTATCCCTTCGAAGACGACGTCGAGGTCACCAACGGCGACCGCGTGAGCCCCGGCGACAGCCTGGCCGACGGCGGCAAGGTCACCAGCGACATATACGGGCGCGTGGAGGTGGACCTCGTTCGCATGAACGTGCGGGTCATCGAGTCCTACGACATCGACGCCCGCATGGGGGCCGAGGCCATCCAGGCCCTGCTCAAGGAGCTCGACCTCGGCGTGCTCGAGGCCGAGTTGGTCGAGGAGATGAAGCACCCCAGCCGCGCCCGGAGGGCCAAGGCCAGGAAGCGCCTGGAGGTGGTGCGTGCCTTCCGCGACTCGGGCAACAAGCCCGAGTGGATGATCCTCGAGGCCGTGCCGGTGCTGCCCCCCGATCTGCGCCCGATGGTGCAGGTCGATGGTGGGCGCTTCGCCACCAGCGACCTCAACGACCTCTACCGCCGCCTGATCAACCGTAACAACCGCCTGAAGAAGCTGCTCTCCCAGGGCGCACCGGAGATGATCATCCGCAACGAGAAGCGTATGCTGCAAGAAGCCGTGGATGCGCTCCTCGACAACGGGCGTCGCGGCACCCCCGTCACCAACCCCGGCTCCGACCGGGCGTTGCGCTCGCTAACCGACATCCTCTCGGGCAAGCAGGGCCGCTTCCGCCAGAACCTGCTGGGCAAGCGGGTGGACTACTCCGGCCGCTCGGTGATCGTGGTGGGTCCGCAGCTCAAGCTGCACCAATGCGGTCTGCCCAAGCGCATGGCCCTGGAGCTCTTCAAGCCCTTCTTGCTGAAGAAGATGGAGGAGAAGGGCATCGCCAACAACGTCAAGAACGCCCGGCGCATGCTCGAGCGCTCCCGCGACATCAAGGACGAGGTCTGGGACGCGCTGGAAGAGGTCATCCACGGCAAGGTGGTGCTGCTCAACCGCGCCCCCACCCTGCACCGCCTGGGCATCCAGGCCTTCCAGCCCGTGCTGGTCGAGGGCCAGAGCATTCAGCTTCACCCCATGGTCTGCGAGGCCTTCAACGCCGACTTCGACGGCGACCAGATGGCCGTGCACGTGCCGCTGTCGAGCTACGCGCAGGCCGAAGCTCGCGTCCAGATGCTCTCCTCGCACAACCTGCTCTCGCCCGCCTCGGGTGAGCCCACCGCCAAGCCCTCGCGCGACATCGTGCTGGGCCTGTACTACATCACCCAGCTCCGCCGTGAGAAGAAGGGTGCTGGTCGCGAGTTCAAGGACGCCGCCGAGGCCATTGCCGCCTACGAGGCTGGCGAGGTCGCGCTCAACGCCCCCATCAAGATCGCAGGTAAGGAAACCAGTGTAGGCCGGGTGAAGTACATCTTCGCCAACCCCGAAGAGGCCCTCACTGCCGTGGCCCACGGCATCATCGACTTGCAGGATGTGGTGAGCGTACGCGTGGGTGGGCGGGTGTTGGAGACCAGCCCTGGCCGGGTGCTCTTCAACCGCATCGTGCTCGAGGCCGTGGGCGAGGACGCCCCCACCGAACTGGTCAATTACGACCTGGTGATGGAGCGCGACAACCTCAAGGACCTGGTCTACAAGTCCTTCCTGCTCCTGGGCGTGGAGAAGACCGCCAAGCTGCTCGACGCGCTGAAGTACTACGGCTTCATGCTCTCGACCACCTCCGGCATCACCATCGGCATCGACGACGCGGTGATCCCGGCGGAGAAGCGGCGCTACCTCGAGGAAGCCGACGCCAAGCTCGCCCAGATCGAGCAGGCTTACGAGATGGGCTTCATGACCGACCAGGACCGCTACACCCAGATCGTGCAGCTGTGGAGTGAGACCACCGAGAAGGTCACCAAAGCGGTGTTCGACAACTTCGAGCAGAACTTCCCCTTCAACCCCTTCTACATGATGAGCCAGTCAGGTGCGCGCGGTAACAAGCAGCAGATCCGCCAGCTCTCGGGGATGCGCGGCCTGATGGCCAAGCCCTCGGGCGAGACCTTCGAGCGCCCGGTGCTCTCTTCCTTCCGCGAGGGGCTCACGGTGCTGGAGTACTTCATCTCCTCGCACGGTGCGCGTAAGGGTGGTGCCGACACCGCGCTGCGCACCGCCGACTCGGGCTACCTCACCCGCAAGCTCCACGACGTGGCCCACGAGGTCATCGTGCGCGAGGCTGACTGCGGGACCACCGAGTACATCGTCGTCCCGCTGATGCAGTTCGACGAGGCCTTCCGGGCCAAGCGCCTGCGTAAGAAGAGCGACATCGAGAGCGGGCTGTATGGCCGCACCGTGGCCCGGGAGTTCGAGGTGAATGGGCGTACCTTCGCCGAGGGAAGCCAGCTCTCGCTCGAGGACGTGAACTTCCTCTACAAAGCCGCCGAGGCCAACCTCATTGAGGAGATCCCGGTGCGCTCGCCCCTGACCTGCCGCACCCGCTACGGGGTCTGCCAGCAGTGCTACGGTTGGGACCTCAGCGCCGCCAAGCTGGTCTCCATCGGCGAGAGCGTGGGTGTGGTGGCCGCAGAGTCCATCGGCGAGCCGGGTACCCAGCTCACCATGCGCACCTTCCACACCGGCGGCGTGGCTACCGGCACCGACATCACCCAGGGTCTGCCCCGCGTCATCGAGCTTTTCGAAGCCCGCCGTCCGAAGGTCAAGGCCATCATCGCCGAGATTGACGGCATCGTCCACATCGAAGAGCACGAGGACAAGACCAGCATCTTCGTCACGAGCGAGGGCTTCAACAAGGAGTACAAGGTACCCAAGGACTTCCGCATCATCGTCAAAGAAGGCGAGGCGGTCGAAGCTGGGCAGCCCCTCACCCGTGGCGCCATCGACCCTCACCAGCTCATCGACGCCAAGGGCCCCGACGCCGTGCAGCGCTACTTGGTAGACGAGATCCAGCGCGTCTACCGTGCCCAGGGTGTGAAGCTGCACGACAAGCACATCGAGGTCATCGTGCGGCAGATGCTGAAGTACGTCGAGATCACCGACTCCGGCGAGAGCCGTTTCCTGGAAGGTCAGGTCATTGAGAAGTGGGACGTGGAGGCTGCCAACGAGAAACTCAGCGAGGAGGGCAAGCTCCCCGCGGCCTGGAAGCCGGTGCTCATGGGCGTGACCAAGAGCGCCCTCTCCACCCGGAGCTGGCTCTCCGCCGCTTCCTTCCAGCACACCACCCACGTGCTCACCGAGGCCGCCATCGCCGGCAAGATGGATGAACTCATCGGCCTGAAGGAGAACGTCATCCTGGGCAAGCTCATCCCGGCGGGCACGGGTTCCGACTTCGTACGCGAGACCCAGGTGGTCGATACCAAGACCCTCAAGCGCCTCGAGGAGCTGCGCAAGGAGGTGTCCGAGGCCCCTGCCATCTCCGGACGCCGTCCGGCGCTTCGCCCCGAGCCACCGGGGCGTGAAGCCGAGCGCTGAACCGCTCTGAGCGGAAAATTAACCGCAGGGCCGGGTCTTTACCCGGCCCTGCCTCAGTGTTTCCTCAATTGCTCGCGATGGCGATCTCGCGCACCCGGGCCTCAGCTACCTTGGGCATGGTCAGGGTCAGCAAGCCATCGTTGATGACGGCCTTGACCTTGTCCACCTCGACCGAAGCCGGCAGGCTCACGCTGCGGCTGAAGGCTCCGTGCGGGATCCCCTGCACCCAGTAGCGACGCTCGTCACCCTCGGGGATTTCGGGGTATTTGCCCCGGATGGTGAGCTGGTTGCCCTCGATGCTGATGTCGAGGTCCTCCTTGCGGATGCCAGGGACCGCCATCTCCAGCACCACGCTGTCCCCGGTTTCGTACAGGTCCACCGGGTACGAAGCAGCCCAGCGGAACTGGCTCGACAGCGGCGCGCTCAGCTCGCCCCAGAGCCGGTCAAACTCGCTGAAGAGGTCGTTGAAAGCGCCAAAATTAGCGAGATTCCAGCTTCTGAAGGGCACCGGTTGAAGGTTTTGTCTCCTCGCGATGTCCAGCATGACTGAAACCTCCTTTGAGCTTGAATTTTCGAGGACCACAAGGGATTGGGCTCCTCGTAGTCCGCAATTCGGAATATAAAATCTGAGCGTTGTTTTGTCAAGTATCCTTATACGAACAGTATGGATTGGGGCATTGGGCTGTCGGGATCTTTAAGCCTTCGGCTCGATTGCCTATAAGCTATCTATCGGCAACCTTTATGAAGGCCAAACTCTTCGCCACATTTCAGCAGATCGGCGCTGACCTGTTCGCCTCCCGGCTGGCCTCGGCCACTTCGGGCAACTTCTCGGTGCGGGATAAAGAGGGCTTGTGGATTACCCGCAGCGGGGCTCAGAAAGCCCACCTGAACCCCGAGGATCTCATGTTCTTGCCCCTCGAGCCCGACCCCGACAAAGACCAGGGGGCCTCCGTTGAGCGGGTGATCCACCGGGCCATCTACCGTCAGACCGACGCCCTGGCGGTGGTTCACGCCCACCCCCGTTACGCCATCGCCCTCTCTTTCCACCTCGACGCCATCGAACCCATCGACCTCGAGGGCCGCTACTACTTCGACTCCGTCCCCGTGCTCGCCCCCAATACCCTCTCAGGCACCGAGGAGGCCGCCGAGGCCGTGGCCGAGGCCCTCAAGACGCACCGGGCCTGCGTGCTACGGGGGCACGGGGCCTTCGTCAAGGGCGTGGAGGAGAGCGCCGAGAAGTCGCTGCTCAAGGCCTACTCGCTGATGACCAGCCTCGAGGAGGCTTGTGAGGTGTTGTACCTGGAGAAGCTCTGGCGCAGTCTGCCTTGAGGCTTGCGAAAAGTGCTTCTTTCGGGGACGCTGTAGGCGTGAGCGGGAGGCCATGGCGGTGAAGGTGCTCTTTGTCGAAGGCAAGAATGGCGATAAGCTGCGGGAGTTCGCCCGCAGCTTCCCTAACCCCTACCGCCTGCTCTACCGCAAGGAGCAGGGGCTCTACGTGCTCGAGGCCTGGGCCGTCACGCCACAGATGGAGGCTGCGGTGGGGGGGCTGGAGGGCTTTAGGGCCTGGAGTTTTGAACTGGTCGAAGAGGGGTACAAGACAGGGGCCGCGGATGCGTGAAGAAATAGACATAATCGCCGTTAATGACGAAGTCGAGCTCTACGTCGAGGATGTGGGCCCCGTGGATGCGTTGCCCATCGTGGTGTTGCACGGGGGGCCGGGAGGGTCGGCTTACGTGTTGCGCGAGGGCCTCGAGGAGGAGCTGAGCGCTTTCCGGGTGATCTACTTTGATCAGCGCGGGGGTGGGCGCAGCCCTATGCTGGAGGCCGAACCGCGTCTGTTCACGGTGGATGCGCTGGTGGAGGACCTCGAGGCCCTACGCGAGCACCTGGAGATCGAGCGATGGGGGTTGCTGGCCCATGGCTTTGGAGCGATACCGGCCCTGGAGTACGCCCGGCACTTTGCCCAGAACGTGCTCTGCCTGGGCTTGATTGCGCCTTGGGTCAGCTTCCCCGCGCTGGCCCAGCGGCTCTTCCGGGCTGCGCTGGCCCTGCGCGATCTGCCCGCTGCGGCTGCCCCTGAAGACCCCATGCTGGCCTTGAGCGAGGCTTTCAGGTTGCTCGAGCCCAAGGCCATCTTCGACGCGCTGATGTTCCCCAGCGAGCACGGGCGTATGGAGTACGAATGGCTGAGCGAGGGTGCGGGCATCTTGGGCAACGATGCTCCGGGCCAGATGTTCGTCTACAACGGGCTGTGGGAACTGGACTACACCCCTCACCTGCTCGAGCTGCGGGTGCAGCCCGTGGTGATGGTGGGCTCGCTGGACGGGACCAGCTATCCCGAGCAGGCCGAGGTGGTGGCAGATCTCAGCGGGGGCAGTCTCGAGGTGATCGAGGGAGCTGGGCACTACCCCTGGATCGACCAGCCTGTGGCCTTCGCCCAAGCGCTGCAGCGCTTTCTCGAGCAGCTCGAGCCGGACGGCGGCACTTAGGATGAGGGAGTGGTTGGGTAAAATTACCTAAATCGCCCTATTTTGATTCTTTACAACCTGGAAGGCTTTTCCTGGGCTTATCATAGCTATGGATGTACCCGACCAACCGCATACAAAGTCTGCGTAAGCGGTATTTACTGCGGTGGCAGTCTTTTGCGGCTCAACCTTTCTTGCGGCGTCTGCGTGAGGGCAGCGTATCGCCGGTGGCCCTCGGTCGCTGGCTGACCCAGCTCTACTACTTTGACGAGCTCATGATGCGCTTTCAGCTCGGCATCTTGCGTCAGGCTCCGCGTGAGCACCGGGTACTGCTGGCGCAGATCGTGCTCAACATGGTCGAGGAGATGGACTGGTTGCTGTCACAAGGGATCGACCTCAGCGAACCCCCTCACCCCTCCCGCCAAAGCTACCAGGCCTTTTTCCAGGACCTCCAGTGTCTACCCTATCCCCACCTGACGGTCATGCACTGGGCTACGCACCAGGTGTTTATGGATGCGCTCAAAACCATCGACGCCCCCGATGAGCGCCTGCAGGTCATCCTCGAGCGCTGGGCCGATGGCGGCTTCGGGGCCGTCCTCTACGACCTGGCGGTTCTGGCCGACGAAGCCCTCGAGCACCTCGATCTCTCCGAGCTTGATGCCCCGCTCAACCGGCTCTTCGACCTCGAAGACAGCTCCTGGGAGATGGCTTTGCGCATAGCAGAGGAGGCAGATCAGAGCTCATGATGTTCAACTACTTTCTCTCCACCCGCCTTCCCCAGCTCGAAGCGGTGGCCGAGCACCCCTTCGTGCAGCGGCTTTCCTCAGGCAGCCTGCCCTCAAGGGCCTTCACGGCCTGGATGGTTCAGGGGCTCTACATCAACGACGCCCTGATCCGCTTCCAGGCCCACCTCCTGCGCGAGGCCCCGCCCTCCCACCGCCATATCCTGGCCGTGCTGTTGCTGACGCTGAGCGAGGACGCCGACTGGCTCGAGGAGCACATCAGCCCACTGCACCACCCGCTATACCCCGAAACCGAACGTTACTGCCAGGTGTTCACCGATCTCGAGCGCCTGCCTTACCCGCTGGCCCTGGCCATGAACTGGTGCTTTCACCGCACCTACCAACAGCTCTGGCGGGAAGCCGTCCCGACCAATGAACTCATGGAATTCATGTGTGAGCGCTGGACCTCGGAAGAGATCCAGCAATTGCTGTCGAGGCTGGACACCCTGGTGCGCCCGATCTGGAGCCAGGTTGACCCGGAAGATTTCTTGCGGATCATACGGCAGCTGTTGCGTTTGGAGATGGGGATCTGGGGTGAGGCGCTAAACGCTGGCGCGGGGAGTTAAGTACCCCGCGGGTGGCCTGAAAAAGGCTAGCCACCCTAAGCCTGGCCTGATATACTTGGCACTTGCGTGGTTCGTCGGAACCACAGGTTTATCCTGCCCATACCGCTTTCATGGCTGGATTGGGCTGCAAGAGGGAAAGGAGGTGAATATGCCGCAATACGACCTCAACCTGGTGCTCAACCCCAACCTCGACGCTGCGCAGGTTGCCGTGGAGAAGGAGTTCATCCAGCAGGCCCTCGCCCGTTACGGAGCCACGGTCAAAGCCACCGACGAGTGGGGCCAGCGCCGCATGGCCTACCCCATCCAGAAGGACCCCGAGGGCTACGTGATCTTCTACACCCTCGAGATGGAAGGTGCCAACGCCCAGCCGCTGGAGAAGGAACTGCGCCTGCGGGACAACGTGCGCCGGGTGTTGATCATCCGTGACCGCCCCGAGTGGCGCAAGTGAGCGCGGGTTTGTTTTTCCAAGCCTTTCCAAGCTTCCTAGCCGACCAAAGCAGGCCCAAGCCCCCAAGAGCAGTTAGGATGACTCAAACGCAAGCAAGCTGAAGAAGGATGACCGATATGGCACGAGGACTCAACCGCGTAACGCTCGTTGGAACCCTAACCCAGGACCCGGAGATGCGCTACACCCCCGGGGGGCTGGCTGTTTTGGAACTCAATCTCGGCGGCAACGACATCATCATCGACGAGTCGGGCAACACCCGCGAGGTTCCCTGGTACCACCGCGTGAAGCTGCTGGGCAAGAGTGCGGAGTTCTGGGGCGATGGCCTCAAGGCCGGAACCCCTCTCTTCGTCGAGGGCAAGCTCGAGTACCGTTCCTGGGAACAGGAGGGGCAGAAGAAGAGCACGCTGGAGATCAGGGCCGATCGCCTGGAAGTGGTGAGCCTCGAGGGCAAGCGCGGCGAGCTCACCGTCACCGACGCGCGCGGGCAGCACCGTCTGCGCGAGGGGCTCAACCACGTGATGTTGGTGGGCAACCTCACCCGCGACCCCGAGCTGCGTTACACCCCCCAGGGCACCGCCGTGACCCGCTTCTCTCTGGCCGTCAACGAACGCTTCACCACCCGCCAGGGTGAGCAGGAGAAGGTGCACTACGTCGAGGGCCAGGCCTGGCGTGACCTCGCCGAGTGGGCCGCCGAGTTCAAGAAGGGCGACGGAGCTTTTGTAATCGGGCGCTTGGTAAACGACTCCTGGACCAGCTCGACCGGCGAGCGGCGCTACACCACCCGTGTGGAAGCCGGCCGCCTCGAGCGCCTTGCCCGTGGAAGCGGTAATGGTGGAGCCGCTTCCCTCAGCGGCGCAGAGAAGGGTGCTGCTGGAGGCCGTACGAGCAAGGTAGACATTGACGAAGGCTTAGAAGATTTCCCACCGGAGGAGGATCTACCCTTTTGAGCACCAAGAAAGTCTCTCCTAAAGGCGCCAAGGGCGAACGCCCCGATCGTGGCGCCCGTCGTGGCCGCAAGCCCAAAGTAGCGGCTGCCGTTGGGGCCTTTGACCTCAACGACTACAAGAACGTCGACATCCTCAAGCGCTTCCTGTCGGAGACCGGCAAGATCTTGCCGCGTCGCCGCACCGGCCTCAACGCCCAAGACCAGCGCAAGCTGGCCCGCACCATCAAGCGCGCCCGCCACCTGGGCCTGCTGCCCTACGTCGAGAAGCTGGTGCGCAAGTAAGAGGTGAGCCATGAAGGTGATTCTGCTCGAACCCATGGAGAACCTGGGCGACGTGGGCGCTGTGGTCAACGTCAAGCCGGGCTATGCCCGCAACTATCTGCTGCCCCGGGGCCTTGCCGCACTGGCTAGTGAGTCCAACCTCAAAACCCTCGAGGCCAAGATTCGCGCCCAGGCTAAGAAGGCCGCCGAGCGCAAGGCCGAGGCCGAGCGCCTGAAGGAGATCCTCGAGTCCCTGACCCTCGAGCTCAAGGTAAAGGCCGGCGAGACCAAGATCTACGGCTCGGTCACCAGCCGTGAGATCGCCTCGGCGCTGGAGGCCCAGCACCAGATCGGCATCGACCCCAAGCGCTTGCTGCTCGAGCGCCCCATCAAGGACCTGGGCGAGTACACCCTGGTCTACAAGCCCCACCCCGAAGTTCCCATGAACCTCAAGGTGGTGGTGGTAGCCGACAAGGCCTGACCGGCCTCGGCGTTCGCGGGAGGGCGGCCGCCAGGGCCGCCCTCCTCGCTTTGTCGCTCGAGCGGAGGGCAGGCGTGACCCCTGCGCAGCACCGGGCCGGGTTCGCCCTAGACGGCGGGGCCCCCAATCCCCCAGACTCGAGGGCATGAAGCTCAAGCCCTTCCGCATCGAGCAGTACTACGCCAAGTACGAGTTCACCGCCCAGTACATGCTCTCCAGCTCCGACGCCGAGTCGCGCAGCGTGGAGGAGTTGCTGGCGCTCGAGCCCGACGCCCGCGAGCGCCTCGACCGGCTGTGGCTCGGCTACACCGAGTCGCCGGGCGCGCCCTACCTGCGCGAGGCCATCGCCGCCATCTACGAGCGCCTCGCCCCCGACGACGTGCTGGTGGCCGCCGCCGCCGAGGAGGGGATCTTCCTGGTCTACCACGCGCTGGTGGGCCCCGGCGACCACGTGATCGTGGAGACGCCCTGCTACGAGTCGGCGTTCGAACTCGCCCGCAGCACCGGCGCCGAGGTCTCGGCCTGGGAGCGCCGCTACGAGGACGGCTGGGCCAACGACTTCGCGGCCCTCGAGCGCCTCCTGCGGCCCAACACCCGCCTCCTCTACGTCAACACCCCCAACAACCCCACCGGCACCCTGATGGAGCGCGGGGTGTTCGAGCAGGTGATGGGGCTCGCCCGCGAGCGTGGCCTGTACGTCTTCTGCGACGAGGTCTACCGCGAGCTCGAGCACGACCCCGCCGACCGCCTGCCCGCCGCCTGCGACGTGTACGAGAAGGCGATCAGCCTGGGCTCGATGTCCAAGACCTACGGCCTGCCGGGGCTGCGGCTGGGTTGGCTGGCGAGCCGCGACCCCGAGGTGATCGGGCGCTGCCTCGAGCTCAAGCACTACACCAGCATCTGCAACAGCGCCCCCAGCGAGTTTTTGAGCGCCCTGGCCCTGCGCCACCGGGAGGTGCTGGTGGAGCGCAACCTGGGGATCGTGCGGGCCAACCTGCCGCTGCTCGAGGGCTTCTTCGCCCGCCACGCGCACCTCTTCGAGTGGGTCCGGCCCGACGCCAGCCCCATCGGCTTCCCCCGCTTCAAGTCGCCGCAGGACGTGGCGGAGTTCTGCGAGGAGGTGGTGCGCGAGACCGGCGTGCTGCTGCTGCCGGGGACGGTCTACGACCAGCCCGGGCACCTGCGGGTGGGCTACGGGCGCAGGAACATGCCCGAGGCGCTGGAGCGGCTCGAGCGCTTCCTTTCGCGGGGGTGAGCCCAGCGGGTATTCTGGGTTATGTGGAAAATCGCCGCCCTTTCCCTGACGTTGTGTGCCTTCACCCTTTCGCAGAGGGTCCCTGTGCAGCGGCCTGATGCCCCGCCCCTGGCCGTGCCCGGGAGCTACGCCGTGGGGGTCCGCACCCTGCAGCTCACCGACCCCGCCCGCGGCCGCGGCCTCACCGTGGAGGTGTGGTACCCGGCCCGCCGCGCCACCGGGGCGGCCCAGCCCGCCGTCTACAAGGGCGTCGTGGGCTCGGTGGAGTTCGACCTGCCGGGCCAGGCCCTGCGCGACGCGGCGCCCGAGGCCGGGAAATTCCCGCTGCTCGTCTACTCGCACGGGCAGCCCGGCAGCCGCTACCAGTCGGCCTACCTGATGGAGCATTTGGCCTCGAGGGGCTTCGTGGTGGCGGCCATCGACCACACCGGCAGCCTCTACCGCGACCTCACCCAGCCCGCCTACGTCACCTCGCTCGTCGACCGCCCGCTCGACGTCCTCTTCGTGCTGGGCCAGGTGCCCAAGAGCGTGCCCAGCGCCGACGGCGACACGGCGGGCCTGATCGGCTACAGCTATGGCGGCTACTCGGTGCTCAACGCGGCCGGGGCGGGCATCGAGCGGGCCGGGCTCGAGCAGTACTGCCAGAAGGCGGGCAACGAGGGCCCCTGCTTCCTGCTGCCCTTCCTGGCGCAGGTCGAGCCCCAGCGGGGGGCCCAAGCGGTCCGGCCCGACCCGCGCGTGAAGGCGGTGTTCGTCATTGCCCCCTACGGCGCCCCTTGGTACTACGGCTCGCTGCCCAGGCTCGAGGTGCCGCTCTTCGTGGCGGTGGGCGAGGAGGACGACGTGGCGACCTACGCCCGCGACGGCCTCGAGGTCTACCGCCGCGCCGGGTCGAAGGCCAAGTACCTCCTGACCCTGGAGGGTGCCCGCCACAACCCCTTCGTGGTCTGCCCGCCCGAGGCCCGCGCCAACCCCGAGGACTTCGAGCGCTGCTGGGAGCCCGTGTGGGACAAGGAGCGCCTCTTCGACCTCGCCCGCCACTTCACCGCCGCCTTCTTCCAGCATCACCTCAAGGGCGACGCCCGGGCCGGGCAGTACCTCGAGCCCGGCCTCCCCGGCTTCCGGCCCCGCGCCAAGGTGGGTATCCGCCTCGAGCATGGACGCTAGGCGCTTCGTCGCCTCCTGGAGCGGGGGCAAGGACAGTTGCTACGCCGTGCTACAGGCCCGGCGGCGCGGCCTGGAACCCGCCGTCCTGCTCAACGTGCTCAACGAGGAGGGCCGAATCTCCCGCTCCCACGGCATCCCCCGCCCCGTCCTCGAGCAGCAGGCCCGGGCCATGGGGGTGCCCCTGGTGGCCTTCCCCAGCAGTTGGGCAGAGTACGAGAGCCGCTTCGTGGGGGCGCTCGAGCAGCTTCGGCTCGAGCACGGCGTGACCCACGCGGTCTTCGGCGACATCGACTTCGAGCCCCACCGCGAGTGGGAGGAGAAGGTGTGTGCGCGGGTGGGCCTCGAGCCGGTGCTGCCGCTGTGGAAGGAGGACCGCGCCGCCCTGGTGCGCCGCATGGTGGCCGAGGGGCTCGAGGCGGTCATCGTCTCCTGCAACCTCCACCTGGGCCCCGGCTTCTTAGGCCGTACCCTCACCGCCGAAACCGTGGCCGACCTCGAGGCGGCCGGGGCCGATCCCTGCGGCGAGAACGGCGAGTACCATACCTTGGTGGTGAATTGCCCGCTCTTCGCGCAGCGGCTCGAGGTGGGCTTCGGCGCCAGGCGCCTCCACGGCGACTACTGGTTCCTCGAGCCCTTGCCCCCCTCAGGCGCTGCGGGCTGAGTGCTCCACCCCGCTGTCGCGGCGAAACGACGCCTCGAGCCAGCGCTCCCAGGCCCGCCGGGTCCGCTCGGCGACGGGGGCCTCGAGCAGCCACCGCACCCGGGCGGGGTCGGGCTTCTTGGCGTAGTGCAGCTCGAAGAGCTCGGCGAGGGTGGGGTAGTCGTGGGGGGTGGAAAGGCGCTCGATAGGGTCGCCCGCCTGTACCTGGCCGCTCACCAGCACGCGGGCGTAAAAACCAGGTCGGCGGGCTTGGCGAAACTGCCTCACCCACTCGAGGCGTATTTTCGCCGCGATGGCGGGGTGGTCGTTCATGCGGGTGGCGAAGACCCCGCAGGGGATGCGCGGGGCGCTGACCTCGAGCAGCACCTCGCCCACGCGGAAGCGGTCGCCTATCCTCACCGGCTCGGGACCGAAGGAGGAGAGGGTGAGGTTCTCGCCGAAGGTACCGGGCTCGAGCGCCTCGCCGAGCTGCTCGGCCCACCAGTCGTAGTCCTCGGCACTGTAGGCATATACCGCCTGGTCGCGCCCGCCGTGATGCTTGGTGTCGGCCACCACGTCGGCCTCGAGGCCGTAGGCGCCTATGCGCACCTTGCCCGTCACCGGCGTCTTGTAAATCCCGGTGCGTACGGTGCGCTCCCCCACCTGCACTTCCCGCTCCTTCCCCAGGTTGACCGCGATCAGGCGCATAGGGCCCATGCTAGCAGAGGAGCCCGCCAAGGATTCGGGCCGCCCTTGCGAAAACCAGCGGCTCAGCCCAGGATCGCGCCGATCACCATGCTGACCAGGAAGCTGCCCACCGCAGCCCCAATTAGGGTGATCCAGATCTTGCCGCTGTCGGTGAGGTTCATGCTCGACTGCACGGCGAGGTATCCGAAGTAGATGTTGACGGCCAGGAAGGCCAGAAACAGCAGCGGCAGCAGCAGGATGCCGACGAGGGTGATGATCAGGATCAGCGTGGCGATGCCCAGCAGCACCGACAACGGTCCCCAGAACAGCGCGAAGGTGTAGGCCACGTGGTCGAGGCTACCGGTGCCGCCCTGGCTCTTGCCGATGGTGTGGACCAGGTAGACGAAGATCAGAAAGCCGGCCACCGTGGCGATGATGCTGTTGAGAAAAGCCGTGACCCCGCCGCCTAGGCTCCCCAGCGCCCCGATGATGGCGAAGAACAGTACGTAGATCAGGGCTTCGCGCAGGGTGCCCTTGGCTTCGTACTGTTCGAAGGTGGCCACGCTGGGCTTGGTGAGCACCTGCAGGCTCTGGCTGAACATGGTGCTGATGGTCTCGGTGATGGAGGGGCTGGGGTTCATAGGGCTTCCTCCCGGCTTAGCTTTGCGGTAGTGCTTCCACCCGATTGTACCCCCGATCGCCGGTCGCGGCCCAGCGATGGTGTCTTTGGGCTCCAAAGAGCTCCGCCGCGGGCGTATGCTAGAGGGCGTGAGCGGAATGCCCTTCCGGGTAGAGCGCCTGGGCCGGGTGCCCTATGCCCAGGCCTGGGATTATCAAAAGCAAGTCCACGCCGAGGTTGTCTCGGGTGTGCGGCCCCCTACGCTGCTGCTGCTCGAGCATCCCCGCACCATCACCTTGGGTCGGGGAGCCACCGGCGAAAACCTGCTGCTGAGCGAGGAACAGTACCGGGCTCAGGGAATCGAGCTATTCTGGATCGAACGCGGCGGTGACGTGACCTACCACGGCCCTGGCCAGCTGGTGGGCTACCCCATCTTCCCGGTGGGGCGGCGGGTACGCGACTACCTGCGCCGGCTCGAGGCGGCCATCATGCGGGTGGCGGCCAGTTACGGTATCGAGACCTTTCCTAGCCCGGGCTACGCGGGCGTGTGGGTGAAGCGGCCAGCCCCCATCCCCTCCTGGCCCGACCTCGAGGAGAAGCTGTGCGCCTTCGGGGTGGCCATCAAGCAGGACGTGGCCTTCCACGGCTTCGCCCTCAACGTCAACACCGACCTCGAGGACTTCAACCTCATCGTGCCCTGTGGCATCCGCGACAAGGGCGTGACCAGCTTGCAAAAGCTGCTGGGTCGGGAAGTGAGCATGGAAGAGGTGGCCGAGCGCGTGATCGGCGCCTTTGAACGGGAATTTCCGGCCTTTGACCTACGACGCGCGACCTACGACGCTCCGAAGGAGCTTACATGAGCGACAGCATCAAGACCGTCCAGCTCGAAGACTTCGCCACCGGCGGGATGATCGAACTCAAGGTCATCCACAAGGGCGTGGCTCAGGAGCGCCCCGAGCCCATCGACCGCCACAAACCCGCCTGGCTACGCGCCACCGTGCCCACTGGGCCAAACTACACCCGTCTCAAGGCCCTGACCCAGCGGCTCAAGCTGCACACCGTCTGCCAGGAGGCCATGTGCCCCAACATCGGAGAGTGCTGGGGTCACGGCACCATGACCATCATGGTGCTGGGCGGCATCTGCACCCGCGCCTGCAAGTTCTGCGCGGTGGATACCGGCAATCCCAGGGGCTGGGTGGACCCCTTCGAGCCCGTCCACGTGGCCGAGGCCGTGGCCGAGATGAGGCTCAAGTACGTGGTGCTCACCTCCGTTGACCGCGACGACCTGCCCGACGGCGGGGCCTTCCACTTTGCCGAGTGCGTGCGCCAGATCAAGCAGCGCGACCCCGAGGTCAAGGTCGAGACCCTGACCCCCGATTTCCGGGGCAACCTGGCCGACGTCGAGACCGTGCTACAAGGAGGCCAGGAGGTCTTCGCCAACAACCTCGAGACCGTGCGCCGCCTCACCCCCAGGGTGCGCGATCCCCGCGCGGGCTACGACCAGACCCTCAAGGTGCTCGAGCACGCCAAGAAGGTACGCCCCGAGGTCCTGACCAAAAGCAGCCTGATGCTGGGCCTGGGCGAGCGCGAAGAGGAAATTCGCCAGGCCATGCGCGACTTGCGCGCAGTGGGCGTGGACATCCTCACCCTGGGCCAATACTTGCGTCCTACCAAGCACCACCTGCCCGTCGAGCGCTACGTGACCCCCCAGGAGTTCGCCACTTACGCCGAGTGGGGCTACGAGGAGGGCTTCATGGAGGTCTTCAGCGGGCCGCTGGTGCGCAGCTCCTACCGGGCCGAGAAGGTCTTCTTCGAGGCGACTCAAAGCGTTTAGAGCTTGGGGGTGAGGGTCAAGGGCCAATGCTCAAGGCGCTCGCCCCTAGATATCCCGCTATCGCGCATGACCGAACCCACCTCCACCACTCAACCCCACACAAACCCCTTCGGGCGGCTGTTGGCTCGAGGTGACGCCCTTTGCCTTGTGCTCTTTGCCCTCATCGGGCAGGGGATACACGGCACACTGAGCGGCCTGGCCGCAGCTTGGAGGGGTTTTCTCGAGAATTCCCTGCCCATCCTGGTGGTCTGGTTTCTGCTCGCCCCCTTCCTGCGCACCTACACCCGCCCCACCTGGCGCAACCTGCTGCTCAACTGGGCACTGGCGGTCTCGGCTGGGGTGTTCTTTCGCTTCACGGCCCTAGGCAAAGACTTCAACCTGGGTTTTTTCATCTTCTGGGGTGTGGCACTGGCTTCTACTTTGGCGTTGCTGCTGGCCTGGCGAGGACTGGCCATGCTGTGGTGGCGCTTGCACCAAAACCAAAGCGTATCGAACGCCAAGCGCTGAGTGTTCGAAAGTGGCGCGCCCGGGAGGACTCGAACCCCCGACCTACCGCTTAGAAGTTGCCTTCGGGCATTGAGCGGTTTTAAGCCGACTTAAGCTTTTCGCGATAATAAAGGCTTAGGTGCTTCGTATAGCTGAGTTGGTTTAAGTCTGTTTAAGCCCCTGGTTGCTACACGGTTGCTACATGGTTGCTACACTGATATAAGTGGGCTAATATCCGTCCTGGACGGGCTTGACAGCACTTCGGTAAAAACATAAGCTTTAAACAGCATGCATCCGCTCGCGGAGTTTATCGAGTTATTAAAAGAGCATAATCCCGCGCTGAATGCGGCGCTCCGTAAGCTCGCGGAGTTGGTCGAGCTATTCAACGAACATAAACCCACACTTAACGCGGTACTCCTTGAGGTTGCTCTTAGGCACCATCGCGCCAACCGCGCTGCATACTGGGCCCACCTGGCCGCGCATGTCCACCCCCGGCACAGAAGCCTGATTCACGCGGTGCTCGTCGAGTGGTATGCGCTCGAACGGCTCGAGGCCATATTCCGAGGGCTTGGCCTCATGCTGGCACAGCTGGGGGTTGTAGGTCTCGCCGTATTCTTTTCCCTCTGGGTGAGGCTCCTGTTTTACCTAAGCCCCCCACGACCCCTGCTCAAGACACTGCCGATCAAAGCCAGAACCACAATCCCGAACGCTCCCAACGCCCGCTAGGACTCGAGGCTTTCGGCTTCAGGCTATTAGCGGTGCGGCACCGTTCTGCCGCAGTGGAGTGTTGCAGTGGAAAAGTTGGCTCTTAGCGCTCGCGAAGCTGCGCGGCTGATTGGAGCGCACGAGCAGAGTGTTTATAAATGGGTCCGGGCCGGGAAAATCCCTCACAAGCGTATTGGTCGAAAGATCGTATTCCCGGTTCAAGCCCTTCAAAGGTGGCTCGAGGAAAACTCCAACAACTGACCTAACCCCCAAGCTCTAGATCGCTCAACTTGCTCTAGCGGCTCATAGATCAACGCCTCTGGTTACGTCATTCACGTAACCGCGAACCTTGACAACGTGGCTAACAAAACATCGGGGCGCAACAAGCGCCCGGAAAGGAGCACCACATTGAACAGAAGTCGAATCCAACAAGAGAAAACCCCCGCCCAGGGCGAGGGCGGGGCTGGGTAGGAGGTGTGGGGATGTGCTACAAGCATTTTATCACGCTTGCCATCTCGCGGCTGCCCTGGCCCGCGCTGCTGGCCCTGCTCGAGCTGATCAACCGTTCCGTTGATCTGCGTCTCTGGCGCGAGGAGGCAGGCCGTGGCCGTTGATCTGCTGCTCGAGCGGCTGCGCCGCGCCCACCCCACCGGCCAGGGCCGGTGGGTAGCCCTTTGCCCGGCCCACCCCGACCGAACCCCGAGCCTGAGCGTCCGGCTCGAGGGGGATAAAATCCTGCTCCATTGCTTCGCCGGTTGCCCGGCTGAGCGGGTGCTCGAGGCTGTGGGCCTGACCTGGGCCGATCTGCACCAGGGCCACGCCCGACCCTGGGAGGCCCCCGGCTACTACCGCCCTGCGCCGGCCCCTGCCACCCCCGACGCCGAGCGGGTAGCCCGGTGGGCGAGCTGGTGGGACGCCGCCAAGCCGGGGCACCCGCTGCTGGCCCGGTATCTGCGGGCTCGAGGGCTCTCCCTCAAGCCCCCACCCTCGCTAAGGCTGGCCTTGTGGGCCGGCACCCCGGTGATGCTGGCCCGCGTGGAGCACCCCACACACGGGCTGGTGGGGATGCACGTCACCGAGCTATTGCCCGATGGCTCAGGGCGGGTGAGCAAGCGCCTAGCCGCCGGTAGCAAGCCGCTAGGTGGTGCCATCCGGCTCTATGCCCTCGAGCCCGGCCAACCCCTGGCCCTTTGCGAGGGTATCGAGACCGCCCTAGCCGTGCACCAGGCCACCGGCTGGCCCGCGTGGGCCTGCGTATCGGCTGGCGGGCTCGAGCGGGTGCAGCTACCCGCCGAGGCCCGTGAGGTGGTGATAGCCGCCGACCACGATCAGGCAGGACTCGAGGCCGCCCGCAAGCTGGCCCGGCGGCTGCTCTCCGAGGGGCGCAAGGTGCGGATGGCCGTACCCCCTCGAGCCGGTGCGGACTGGCTCGACGCCGTTGCGGGAGGTGCGGCATGAGCGCCCTGGACGCCATCAAAGCCGCCCCCGAGGCCACGCCTGAGCAGGTATGGCCGGAGCCCGAGCCCCTCGACACCGCCGCCCGGCTCAGGCCCTGGCCCGAGGGCGCTATCCTGCCGCCCGAGATCGAGGATTACGGCCTGGCCTTCGCGGACCGGCTGTGTCTGGACCCCGGCCCGGTGATGCTCACCATGCTCGCCGCCGCCACCGCCGCGAGCAATGGCCGGGTGTGGGTCGAGCCCGACCGGGATAACCCCACCTGGCGCGAGCCCACCGCCCTGTGGCTCGCGGTGGTGATGGGGGTGAGCACCAAGAAGACGCCCCTGCTCAAGGCCGCCCTCGCGCCGGTGTGGGCCATCGAGGCCGAGCTACGTGCGGCCCATGAGCGGGCTATGGCCGAGTACGAGGCCGAGCTAGCCCGCTGGGAGGCCGCCAAGCGAGGAGAGCGCGGCCCCAAGCCCAAGCCGCCGGTGCCTGAGCGCCTGTTGGCGCAGGACGCCACGCGTGAGGCCCTGGGCGATCTGCTGGCCCACAACCCCGGCATACTGGCCTATCACGACGAGTTGTCGGGCCTGTTCAAGACCTGGGGCCGCGAGGACCGGGGCGCGGACCGGGCCTTTTACCTCAGCGCCTACAGCGCCGCCCCCGTCGCCGTTGACCGCATCCTGCGCGGCAGTACCCACATCCCCCGCCCGGTGCTCTCGCTCATCGGCTTCGTCCAGCCCGGCCCCTTCCGCGAGCGTGTCCTCGAGGCCCAGGGCGGCGACGGGGCCGGCGCGGATGGGCTCTTGCAGCGCTTCGTGATCGTCACCGGCCAAGAGCGGCCCTGGGTGGACGAGCGCCCGGCCATCCCCCTCGAGGCCAAGGAGCGCTATCACGCCCTCATCGCCCGCGTGTACGACACCCTGCGCCACGGGGATGAGCGGGTGCTGCGCTTTACCCCCGAGGCTCAAAGCCTGTGGCACCAGTGGGAGGGCCAGACCGAGCGGGAGCAGCGTCACCCTGACCACCCTGAGGCCTGGAAGGCCCTGCTGGGCAAGCGCCTGGGGCTCACCGCGAGGCTCGCGGCTGTGCTCTCCCTGCTGTGGGATGAGCACAGCGGCGAGATAAGCGCCGCCACCCTACGGCGGGCCATCGCCCTCGTGCTGTGGCTGGAGCCCCACGCCCGGCGCGTCTGGCACCGCGCCCTCTCGGGCAATGACGAGCCGGTGCTGAGGCTGGCCCGCAAGCTCAGGGCCGGGGAGCTTGTCACGTTCACCGAGCGCCACCTATCCCACCGCAACGTGGCGGGCATCGCCACCATTGCCGAGGCCCGGCGGGTGGTGGCCCGGCTGCTCGAGGCCGGGTGGGTCATCCGCGAGTGGGACGGCTACCGGGCCAATCCCCGCGTGCGGGAGGTAGACAATGTTTGACCTTGACTCGCTGCTAGTACACATAGCCCACCCCACCCGCAAACCCGCAAGCCCCCGAGAAACGCCGTCCAGCACAGCATTGGAGTATGCGGGTACTCAACCCGCAACCCACCCGCAAGCACCCGCAACCTACCCGCAAGCCCCTGACCCCCCTACCCCCTCGCGGGTGGACTCGCGGGTTATGCGGGTGGATGCGGGTAACCTACCCGCAAGCGGGAGTAGCGTCCTGGACGAGGAAAACCCCGACCTTGCAGGTTTGCGGGTAGGTAGCGGTATGTGTGCGGTTGGGTCGAGCCCCTGGCCTACCCTACTTGCTCAGTTGGATGGCCTGGCCGCCCGGCTGGTGGAGCTACAGGCCCCCCGGCTCAGGGTGGATGTGGATGGCCTGGCCCGTACGTATCGCTCCCTCGAGGGCCTGGACCCCGAGGGCGTGACCTCCCTCCTGGGGCAGGTGCTCGAGGTGCTGGCCGCCACCTACCCCGCCCCTCGAGCGGTGGCGGTCATCGGCCTGTGGCCGGGCACCCCCTCCCAGCCGGTGCGCCGGGTGGTGCTGGCCCACCGCCCGGCTCGAGCACCCCCTAGATTCGCTCACCCCGCCTATAAGCTCCAGACCTTAAGCCCTCTGAATCTGAGTGGAGATACCGACTATGGCAGGTTCAAAAGTTTGCGAACGCCAAGCTCGAGAGCGAACTTGGCGGCGTCGCCCGCTACCAAAGCCAGAAGCTCGCACGGTAGGGTGAGCTGGGGTTGACGCGGTGCTCGAGGCCGTCCGGAAGCTGGCCGCCCTCGAGACGGGGATGGCGGCAGCCTGAAGAGAAATAAAACCGCTCCGAAATCTCGGAATTGCCGTGAGCCTAACTGAGCTACGATGGGGCCATGAAGAAAAGCAAGGGCATTGAGGCACTACTTCGAACTTATGAAGCTCTCGGCATCACGGTACGGGAATGCGAGACGCTCGAGGAAGTCCTCAACGTGCCCGAGGGCTATACCAGCGTGGCACTCATTGGAAAGCAAACGGTGGTGATCAGGCCGGATACAACCCTTGAGGAGTTGCAAGAGATTCTGAGACAGCAACAGCTCGACGTACGACCTGATGGCAAGCAGCCCGAGTAGAGGCGCTGGCATCAGGTGGGGGGTGAGCGCTTGGCTCATCCCTTATTGGGTCTGTCCCTTGGGCAGGCCAGATCGAAGGGAGGTGGAAAATGCCAAAGGACCATGAGGGGCTGACCCCTCAGCAACGGCGGTTTGTCGAGGAATACCTGACTGACCTCAATGCTACTCAGGCGGCGATCCGGGCGGGCTACAGCAAGAAGAGCGCCAACGAACAGGGCTCGAGGCTGTTAGCAAATGCTAGTGTTGCTCGAGCCCTTAGTAACCGGGTCAAACCGCTGCTGGAGAAGTACAACATCACTCGCGAGCGGATTGTTCGGGAACTACTCTACATCGGTCTTTCCGACATTGGCGAGATATGCGAGTGGGGAAGGGATGAAAACGGACAACTCTTCGTCAACGTCAAAGACTCGGCGGGTTTGCGGAACGAAATACGTCGCATGATCCGGAGCATCAAGCACGTTCGCAAACGAGGCAAGGTCGAAGAGGACACCCTTACCATCGAGCTACACCCCAAAGTCCAGGCCCTCGAGCTGTTGGGGCGGTACTTGGGCCTTCTGGAACCCGGCAAGGCTGAGGAAAACGACGGTGATAGCCCGCTAAATAAGTTGGTGGAGTCTATCGAGGCCCTGCGTGACCAAAGGGAACGGCCCAACTGAAGCCGTTTCACACAGGGTGGGGCATCTGCCCCTCTGACCCCGTGCGGTGGTGATACCGGCATGGGGCTTGTGTTGAGAGGTAGATATGCGACGGTTCTTTCTTCGCAAGACCAAAGAGGTTTCCAGTGATCCGAGAGAACTCGAGAGCATCCGCAGATTCGTTGCAGGACTTGTAATGCACGTTGGGTATCTCACCTATGCCCTCGCCCGCGAACAAGGCAAGAGCGAAGCGACTGCGATGCGGGAGGTTCGGGAAACCCTCGAGTGGCTGACTGAGCTCTCGGGTGAAGACCCCGACCGTGAAGAGGTTCGGAGGGGCTGGGAGGCTGTGGCGGGGTACATCGCCTCAAAAGTCAAGAGGAAGGCGGGGTAGTCATGGCATTCGAAGCCTTCGAGCTCTTCGGAAAGATCATCATCAACCGGGGACAGGCTGTCAAAGACCTCGATGCGGTTGAGCAGAAAGCCCAACAGGTTGCTAAAACTGTTGAGAGCGCCTTTGAGCGCATGGGCCGCACCATCACCCAGGCGCTCGGCGCGGTGGGCGTGGCGGTGGGCATCCAGCAGCTCACCGGCTACCTCCAGGACGCGGCGAGCCAGTTCACCGAGGCCACCACTGCGGCTAAGGTTTTCGCCTTCACCCTCGAGAGCCAAAACGTCTCGGCGGAAAAGGCCAACTTGGTCGTGGATCAGCTGGCCGATAGGTACGGGCTGCTTAAGTCCGACCTCCAGGACGCCACGGCCCTGCTGCTCCGCAACGGCTACACCGTGGATCAGGTGGCCCAGGCGCTCAACGGGGCGCTCTCGAGCGCGGTCGTCAAGACCAAGGGCAACCTTGGGCAGATGCGGATCGCCCTCGAGAACACCGCCCAGGGCCTCGCCACCGGGCGAAGCGAGCTGCTCGAGTACGCGGGGATCGTGACCAACATCGGCCCTACCCTGGACAAATACGCCAAGAGCCTGGGGAAAACGGCAGAGGAGCTGACTGAGCAGGAGCGGGCCACCGCGATCACGGCGGCGCTCAACGCTGAGCTAGCCAATGATGTGAAGGTGGCCGATGTGATGCTGCAAGGGCAGCTCAAGACGACCATCGAGCTGAACAAGCAGAAGCAACAACTGGCCCAGACCATCGGCTCATTCGTGGCCCCCGTGATGGTCAAGCTCTACGGGGTGGCGAATCAGGTGGTGGGCGCGGCCAACGCCCTGTTGAGTACGTTCACCCGGCTCGACCCCCAAAGCCGCGAACTCGCGGGCAGCCTTTCGGCCCTGCTGGGGGTGGTGGTTGCCCTCACCCTCCAGAAAACCGCGCTGGGCAAGGCGGTTATCGCCCTCGCCACCCGCAAGATCACCCTAACCGGGGCCACTAAGGGCCTGTGGGCGGTGATGCAGGCCAACCCGATCACCACGCTAGTGCTCGCCGTCGCCGCGCTCGCGGCGGCTTACGTCAAGTTCGGCGGCCCGGCAGAGGAGGCCCGTAAGCGCCTCGAGCTGATCGCCCAGGGCGCTATCGGGGTCGGAAAAGTCCTGATCGGCACCGGGCAGGCCATCGGCGGGTTTATCAAGTCGGTGGTGGAGAGCGTTGTAGCGCTGGGCAACGCCGTGGCCCTGGCCTTCCAGGGCAAGTTTGCCGAGGCGGGCAAGGCCCTGCGGGAAGGGATCAACCTCGAGCGCTGGGCGGCCAACCTCGAGGGGGCCAATAAGACCCTCCTGGAGGGCGTGAGCGCCGTCGCGGACGCCTTCAGCGGGAAGGTGAACCCCGAGACCCAGAGGTTCCTTAAGATCGGGGAAGACCTCTATAAGCAGATTGCGGGGCTGGCGAGCGCCTCCGGCGACGCCTCAAACACCCTCACCGACAAGTTCAGCCCCGCCCTCGAGGGCACCGGCGACGCGGGCAACAAAGCCGACAAAGGGCTTAGCGCCGTGGAGCGGCGGCTCGAGGTGCTGAAGGCGCGAGCCGAGGAAAACCCCAAGAGCCTCAAAGCCATTAGGGAAGAGCTGGCCGGGATCATCGGCACCCTGACCAAGGAGCGGGACGCGCTCAAGCCCGGCTCTGACGAGTGGATCAAGAAGAATAAGATCCTCTCGCAGGCCCGTGACCTGTACAAGGAGGTCGGGGATAAAATCACCGACCTGCTCAGCAAAATCCCCAGCCTGGGCGAAAAGCTCGCCCAGTTCGCTGACCGCATCGGCGGGCCGGTGGCCGAGGCGTTCAAGCAGCTTAGCAATGCCGTTGGCGACCTGCGGCGGCGCATCACCCTGGCATTTACCCCTACTGAGGCCAAGGACCGCGACCTCATCCAGGCGCTGTTCGGGGTGGACCTGGACGACCTGCTGAATCAGCTATCCGCTGCACTCCAGGGCGGGGATTTCTTCACCGCCGGGGGCATCGTCGAGTTCTTCCGCTCCCTGCTGGACAACCCGGCCATTTCCGAGGCCACCAAAGCCACCCTCAAGGGCTTCGTTGACACCTTCGATGAGCAGTGGGGGCCGGAGTCCAGACGGCTCTACGATTCTTTCGTAGATAGTGGCGAGGAAAAACTACAGCAGGCCCTAGCCGCCACCTTCGATGAGGAGAAATTGCAGGCGTGGCTCGGGGAGATATTGCCTACCTGGACTGCCGAGCTACAGGCCATCGTCAACCAATACCTCGAGGATCTGGGCAAAGCCGGAAATATCAACATCCTCGAGGGCCTCCTGATGGAGGAGGAAATAGCCGACATCGAGCGGCTGTTCAAGTCCGGGGCCATCGGCCCGACCGAGTACGCCGAGCGGCTGGGCCAGATCGCTGAGGAGATGCGGGCCAATGCCCAACTCTTCCTCGAGTGGGGCGACATCACGGGCGAGCAGTTCGACCGGGCCATAGCCAAGGCCGAGCAACTCGAGAAGAAGATCGCGGAGGTGTTCGCCGGGCCGTCCGACGGGGGCGGGCTGAGCCTGCCGGAGAAGCTGGGCATCCCCGAGCTAATCCGGGCCGCGCAGGAAGCCCAGGACCTCACGCCCCTGGCGGCGATCCTGGGCGGGGCCGACCTGTCCCAGGCCACGCAGGAGGAACTCGAGCAGCTCAACCTTTTGGCCGTCACCCTGGACACGCTGGCGGCGGCGGGCATCCCTGGCGCGGCGGCTGCGTCTGAGGTTCTGGCCGCCAAGCTCGCGGCCACCACCCGGAGCCTCGAGGGGGCCAACGAGGGCATGGGCACCTACATCACGGGCCTGGGCTACATCGCCACCGCCTCGAGCGAGACCGCAGACCGCACCAAGGAGCTTGCCGACGCGGTGGAGCTCCTCGAGACCAAACGTAAAGCCGGCCTGATCACCGATGAGCAGTATCGCACGGGGCTAGCCCAGCTAAAGGCCCAGCTCGAGGCCCAGCTCGCCACAGCCCAGGAGGGCAGCGACGCCTACGGGGCGCTGGCCGAGGCGCTGGGCAAGGTCAACGAGGCGCAGAAAGAGCTGGATAAAAATAGCAAGGGCTTCTGGGAGCGCTTCGTAGAGGGCCTGAAAGCCGCCCTGGGCGTTGCCGAGCAGTTGGGCGGCAGGGTGGCGGGCCTGATGGACAGGAAGGACCGCAGGCGGCCCGACGCCGAGGCGGGCGTAGCCCTCATGGGGGCCGGGGCCTCCTTAGCCTCAGGCGACGTGCTCGGGGCGATCCTGAAGCTCTTGGGGCCGCTTCTCGAGCGCCTTCAGCCGGTGCTCGGCCCCCTGTTCGACGCCCTGGCGGCGATCGGGCAGCTACTCGAGCCGCTAATCCCCCCGCTCAAGCTGCTCATCCCCGTGGTCGCCAAGCTCGCCATGGCTCTGGCGGGGCAGTTGCGGCCCGCGTTCCAACTGCTGGGCTGGATCCTCGAGAAGGTGGTCGTACCCGTCTTTACCTTCGTCGCTAACGTGCTGCTCGCCATCTGGAACGCGATTGCCGAGCTGGTGCGGATCGTGACCTTCGGCACCGTGGATATGCGGGTACAGGCCCCCAGCATCCCCGCGCCGGAAGGCGGCGGCAATGCCTTTGGGGATGCCTCGAGCCCCTCGCCCAGCGCGTCTATGCCCGCGCCCTCGGCAGGCAGCCCGTCCATCAGCGTCGCCAACCTCGAGGCGGCGAACATCATGCTCAACGCGGCGAACATCCAGCTTCGGGCCGCCCAGTTGTTCGAGAAAACGGTAATGAGCCTCAGAGGGGATTACATGCCCCTGTCTAGAGCGCTTCGGAGGGTCTAACGTATGTCTCGTTTCGTGGTTCGCGTGTTGGACCCCAAGGCGGCAGCCCAAAAGGCCGCGTATAGCAACCTCAGCGGCCCGGCGACGCTTTTGGGGGTGGGGAGCGTGACCCCCACCCCCGCCCTCATCTATGACCTCGAGTGGAACCTCACACCACACTGGGATTGCATTGATGCCGCCTTTCGGGGCGGCACGCAAGCCCACCCCCTCGACATCCGAGAGCGGGACATCGTGCAGATCTTCCTCGAGCCCCTCATCCCCGCCATCGCCGCGCTGGTGCCCCCGGTGGCGGCCGTCGTGCAACTGATGGCCGCGCAGCTAAAGCCCGTCCTGCAAATCATCTCCTGGGTGCTGCAAAACATCGTCGCGCCGGTGTTTGTGTTCGTGGCGCGGCTTATTGCCGGTATCTGGAATGCGATAGCTACCGCGATCAACAACCTCCTGGGCTGGGCCGGGGTCCACGTGGACACCATCGACCTGCCGGAGGGCGGCAGCCCCGGCGGTGGCGGTGGGGGGGCGGTGGAGGCGGTGGGGGCGGGGAGAGCCCCAGGAATGGCGGGACTCGAGTCAGCGAGATCACCGGCCCCACCCGCGACCTGCTCATTGATCTGCTCTCGCCCCTGGCCTCCCTGCCCTCGCAAATCGGCATCTTGAGCCAGATCAGGGACATCCTCGATGCCCGCTTGCCCGGCGGTCAGCCCGCCGTGGCCCCGGTGGGCGGGCCTATGGTCTCGCTCAACATCCAGAGCATGAACGTCTACGGTAGCAACGGTCCGGCCCTGGCCGATGACCTGCTCAACCAACTCGAGCGCCGTCTGGGGCGCAGGATACTGACCGCCCGCAGGGGCAGGGGGGAGTAGGGTTTAGCCTTAAGGGTTCGCCCGATCGCAGATGAGAGATATGGCGATCGGGTGAGCCACAATGAATATCCAAAACAAACCTTGAATCTACTCCCGGTTTGGTATTCTCATTCTCGAGGTGAGAGTATGAAGAGAGCATTCCTCGGATGGCTGGTTCTATGTGGTTTGGTATATGGACTTGCCCTAGCGCAAGAACAGGAGCAGGGGCAAACTTTCGGGGATGTTCGCCTCATCAATCGTGTTGACCTCATGACTGACGAGGATCGTTCTATGGTCTTTACGACAGACCAACTAAATCCCCGTTCGGAGGCACAAATCATTTGGCGGTGTAGGGGTGACCGGCTCGAGATTCTGGTTTTTGCAGGCGATCTGCTTGACCGCGACTATGGACAAGCCATCTTCTGGAGGGTAGATCGCGGCCAAGTTCAAACCATTCAAGGCAGCCGATCAACCACGGGGAGAGCATTATTTGTTCCTTCGGGGGCGCATAAGCGCTTTACTGAAAGCCTACTAACGGGTAAGGAGGTTGTTATACGCCTTGGGCTCCTGGAGCTCGAGAGCTACACCTACCGCTTTAGCGTAGTAGGTCTAAAGGATGCCCTGAGCAACCTCAAGTGCTATAAGTAACAGGGCTTTGATTGGCGTAAGGGCTGGCCCCCAGGTTGAACACCGGGGGCCAGTGTATGAGTGCTGCTGGCCTTCCACTGGCCTTGAGTTAGGACCGATACCCGACCACCGTACCCCTAAGCGGGAAATCCTCGCCCTCATTGCCCTGGCAGCGGTAGATCAAGGTCATGGGCTCGTTGCTCTCTGGCAACAGCAACCCCCAACCGATCTCACCAGGCTCTGGGTCACGCCACTCTACCGTGATCTCGGTGCCGGGCTTGATGACTCCGCGCAGGCTGTGAACCACTATAAACTCGGCGTCAACGATCTGCGTGTCCCGTTCGATAGCTTGAACTTGCATGTTGTCTCCCTTTCGCTGAGCGTGTCAGCGTGGCAATGATACATCATCTGATAAACCCTACAAGTTTATAAATCACCCTGAAAGGTTTATCATGGGTGTATAGAGCGCGTGGCAAGTTATCGTTTGGGGGTGAGAGATATCGAAAACCAACTACTGGACGAAATCTTTAGGGTTATGCGGCGTAGAGGGCTAACGCAGAAGGACTTTGCCGCCGCCAAGGGCAAGACCCCACAAGCGGTAAACCCGTACTTCCGGGGTCACAAGTCGTTGTTGACAGACACCGGGAAAGACTTGCTCGAGTTCCTAGGGGTGCGAATCCGGCTCGAGCTCATCGAAGAGGCCAAGAATGGAGAGGGCCAAAGCTGAATCCTGCAAACAGTCCGACGGATGGGACGGCGTAGTGCTGGTGTGTACCTTCGCAGCCACCGGGCGGCTTACAGGTAAACGGCTCGAGGTGGGTGACGTGCTGGAGGTGGTGCGGGATGAGCAAGCGCGGCAACAACGAGGGTAGCGTCTACAGGCGCAAAGATGGCCGCTGGGTCGGTGCGGTCACTGTTGGCTACGGGCCAAACGGCAGCCCCAAGCGCCGGGTGGTGTACGGTGACACCCGCGCTGAAGCCGCGCAAAAGCTCACCGAGCTGCTGGACAAGCACCACAAGGGCATCCTTGCCGAGCCTGACGCCGTGACCCTGCGGCAGTTTGCCGAGGGCTGGCTCGAGCGGGAGACGGTGGGCAAGTCACGAAGCACCCGGCGCAACTACAAGACCGAGGTCGGGCACATCCTGCGTTTCCTGGGTGACATGAAACTACAGGCGATAAAGCCCCTTCACGTCAGGGGGATGCTCGACCGCATGACACGGGAGGGGTGGACCCCCAAGCCGCACAAGCGCAACCCCAACCCCGAGCCCAGGCCCTACACCCCGCGCACCATCCGCAAGTGCCTCGAGCGGCTCAGGGCCATCCTGCAAGACGCCGTGCGGCTCGAGGTCGTCTACCGCAACCCCTGTGACGGCATCCGGGTTAAGGCCCCCGCCCCTGAGCCCGTGGGCCGGGCACTCGAGCCGCAAGAGCTGGCCGCCCTGTTACGGGAGTGCGAGGCTCACCCGCTGGGCCTGTTCTTCAAGCTGGTGCTCGATTGTGGGCTTCGCAAGGGCGAGGCGCTGGCCCTGACCTGGGCCGATCTCGACCTCGAGGCCGCCCCCGCCCGGCTGAGCATCACCAAGGCGTGGACGGGCAACGGCAAGCAGGGCCACATGACCCAGCCCAAGACCCGAGGCTCGAGGCGGGTGGTGCCCATCCCCCCGAACACCGCACACGCCCTCCGAGCCCTGCGGGAGGCCACCGTAAAGGCCATAGGGCCGAACATCGGCGGGGTCTACGTGTTCAGTAGCCCCCTTGCCAATCGGCCCCTCGAGTCCTGTGCGCCCAACCACGCCTTGAAGCGCATGTGCAAACGGGCCGGGATTAGGCCCCTGCGAGTTCACGATCTGAGGCACACCTACGGCTCACATTTGCTGGCTAGCGGGGTGCCCCTCGAGGTGGTGAGCGCCCGCCTGGGCCACGCTAACCCCACGATCACGCTGAACGTGTACCGCCACCTGTTGGAGCGGGAGCACACCGGCTACCTGTTCGGCGTGACCGACACGGTGGCCCATCTCGAGCCCCCCCAACCCCCGGCGGCAACCCTCCCGAACTAACCCCTCAACTTGGGTTGCTACACGGTTGCTACATTTTCGGCCAAAACCGCCAACCTCCCGACCGCATAGGTCGGGAGGTTTTGCGTTGGTGACGTTGTTCCTGGGTGGCGCGCCCGGGAGGACTCGAACCCCCGACCTACCGCTTAGAAGGCGGCTGCTCTATCCGGCTGAGCTACGGGCGCATCCGCGCGATAGTCTAGCAGAGTCTCGCTAGAGGAAAAACCCCGCTCAAGCGGGGTTTGGTGGAGCGGGAGACGGGATTCGAACCCGCGACATTCAGCTTGGAAGGCTGACGCTCTGCCAACTGAGCTACTCCCGCGTTTCCCATGAGCAGCTGTGCTATCAGGCCGCACTATTTCCTGCTCCAGAGCGGAGTTTCCTCGCACTTCCTACTCGGAAAGCGCTTCTGTCTCCGGCTTGTCATTTTGACAGCAAAGTGCCGGAATGACAAGGCCCGCCCGACTCCGCGGTGTTTGTGGTCGGGGCGACTGGATTCGAACCAGCGACCCCCTGCTCCCAAAGCAGGTGCGCTACCAGACTGCGCTACGCCCCGGCGCACCTCGGGTCATGCGGGACCCGAACCCAAAGATAGCACGCGCTTTTGTGCGGGTAAAGCCTCGGTGATCTGGCCGATGGTTGATTGGGGGCCTTGCTGCCACACTGTGCCCATGAAACGCAGCCTGTGGCTTGCCCTGCTCCTTAGCTTTAGCGCGCTTTCCTTCGCCCCGGAGCGGGCGAAGGCCGACCTGGACTACCTGGTGGGGATTGGGCCCAGGGTGGCGGGGAGCCCTGCGGCGGCCCAGGCCGCCGAGTACCTCGCGCAGCAGGCCAGGGTCGCAGGCTACGTGGCAGAGTTCCAGCCCTTTAGCTACACCCGCAGCCGCGACACCGGCAGCAGTCTGAGCCTGGGGGAGAGCCGCCTCGAGGCCTTTGCGCTTTCGGGCAGCCCGGGTGGGATCTTCGAGGCGAGATTGCAGGCGGTGCCGGGAATTGGCGCAGCGGGCGACTATGACAAGCTGGACGTGCAGGGCAAGATCGTGGTGGTGCGGCGCGGGGGAATTCCCTTCCTCGAGAAAGCCCGCCAGGCGGCGGCCAGGGGCGCGCTGGCGATCGTGGTGGTCAACAACGAGCCGGGTGGGGTGCGGGGTACGTATGGGACCACGGGGCCAATCCCAGGGGTCACGGTCGCCGGGCGGGAGGGGGAGGGGTTGTTTGCCCGCAGTGGGGAACAGGCGCGGCTGGTGGTGGGGGCTGTGCTCGAGCAGGCCCACTCCCGCAACGTCATCGCCCGCCGAGCCGACAGCCAGGCTCCGGCTGTGATCGTGGGCGGTCACTACGACTCGGTGACGGGGGCGCCAGGGGCCAACGATAACGCCTCGGGCACGGTGACGGTGCTCGAGCTCGCGCGAACCCTGCTGGCGGAGGGCTGGGCGAAGGACGTGTGGTTCGTGTGGTTCGACGGGGAAGAGGACGGGCTATGGGGCTCGCGCAACTTCGTGCAGGCCTATCCCGAGTGGGTGCGGGGCCTCAGGGCCATGATCAACCTGGACATGGTGGGGGTGAGGGCGAGCCAGATGCTAGGGATCGGGGGAGATCCGGCCCTGTTGCGCTTGCTCGAGCAGAGCGGGGCGCAGTTCAACGACATCGGCAGCTCAGGGGGCAGCGACCACGTGCCCTTCGCCCAGGCTGGGGTGCCGGTGCTGTTCTTCCACTGGGGAATAGACCCCAACTACCACCAACCCACCGACACCATGGCCGACCCCCAGCTCATGGCCGAGACGGCGGGCGTGGTGCGCTTGGCCCTGGAGCGCATCCTCAAGTCGAATGCAAAGCGCTAAACGCCGCGAGGGGTGATCTGGCTCGCCCTACGGCATCCAGTTGCCCCCGCAGACGATCACGGCTATCCGCTTGGGCAGCTCGTAAGACATCAAGACGGGGCCGAGGGCCAGTCCGGCGGTGGGCTCGACCACCTGCTTGAGGCGGCTCATCATCAGGCGCTGGGCCTCGAGCGTCACCTCGTCGGGCACGGTGAGGATGCGGTCGACGTGCTTTTGCATCACCGCAAAGGTGCGCTCGCCGACCATCAGCGTACGTACGCCGTCGGCCACAGTTTGGGGGGCTTGCTCCAGCTTGACGCGCCGACCCAAGCGGAGGCTCTGCTGGGCGTCGTTGGCGTTCTCGGGCTCGACCCCGATCACCTCGCACTCGGGCCGCAGCTGCTTGACCACGGTGGCGATGCCCGAGATCAGGCCGCCGCCCCCCACCGCTACCAGCACGGCCTCGAGCCCCTCGACCTGCTCGAGCAACTCCAGCGCCTGGGTGCCCTGTCCGGCCATCACCGCGTGGTCGTCGAAGGGATGGATCAGGGCGTAGCCCAGCTCGGCGGCCTTCTGCCGCACGATCTCCTCGCGGTTCTCCACCGTCACGCCCTCGTCGAAGACCTCCGCCCCGTAGGCGCGGGTGGCGGCCTTCTTGGTTTCGGAGGCGTCTTGGGGCATGACCACCAGCGCGGGGACCCCGATCACCCGGGCCGCGTAGGCTGCGCCCTGGGCGTGGTTGCCCGAGGACACGGCGATGATGCCCTTGGGCTTTTGCAGCTGTAAGGCGGCGTTGACCGCGCCTCGAGCCTTGAAACTGCCGGTCTTTTGCAGGTGCTCGGCCTTGAAGAAAAGCTCCTTGCCGAACATCCGGTCCAGGTTGTGGCTGGTGAGCACTGGCGTGCGGTGAACGTAAGGGGCGATGCGGCGGGCGGCGGCCTGGATGTCCTCGAGCGTGATCACGAGGGTCATTGTACGTGGGGCGGGGGTCGGAGGCTGTCGACATTCCCCGACCCTTGACCCCCGCCCCCCGACCCTCGACAATGGTTCAGCTATGCGGCTGGCGGTGCGCACCTTGGGTTGCAAGGTCAATCAGGTTGAGTCCGATGCCTTGGTGGGGCTGCTGCGGGCGCTCGAGCCCCAGGTGGTGCGGCTGGAGGAGGGGGCCGACTTGGTGGTGATCAACACCTGTGCCGTGACCACCAGCGCCGAGGCCGATGCCCGCAAGGAGGTGCGCCGGGCGCGGCGGGCCAACCCCCAGGCCTTCATCGTGGTCACCGGTTGCTACGCCGAGCTGGTCCCCGCCCAACTGGCCGAGCTGGGCGCCGACGCCGTGGTGCCCAACGCCCGCAAAGCCGAGCTGCCCAGGGTGATCCTCGAGCACTTCGGCCTGCCTGCCGACCCCCTCACCACCCCGCCCAACGAGTTCTGGGGAGCCGGGGAGCGCGGCTTGCTCAACAACTGGGTGCGGGCCTTCGTCAAGGTGCAAGACGGCTGCAACGCGGGCTGTGCCTACTGCATCATCCCCCGGCTGCGCGGGCGTGAGCGCCACCGTGACAGCCGCGATGCGCTGAGCGAGGCGAAGAGGCTGCTCGAGGCCGGGGTACAGGAGATCGTGCTGACGGGTGTGCGATTGGGCTCCTACAAGGGCCATCCGCGCGGGGTGGCGGGCCTGGTGGAGGAGCTGGCCCTGATGGGGGCCAAGGTGCGCCTGAGCTCTATCGAGCCCGAGGACACCGATGAGAGCCTGCTGCGCACCATCGCCCGCTATGCCCCGCAGGTGCGACCTCACCTGCACCTGAGCCTGCAAACCGGCTCCCAGCGCCTGCTCAAGCTGATGGGCCGCCGCTACGACAAGGACTACTACCGCGAGCTGGTCATGCGGGCCTACGAGCTGATCCCCGGCTTCGCCCTCACCACCGACGTGATCGCGGGGTTGCCCACCGAGAGCGAAGAGGAACACCAGCAGACGCTCGAGTTCCTGCGCGAGTTGCGCCCCAGCCGCGTTCACGCCTTCACCTACACCCCCCGCCCCAAGACCCGCGCCGCCTCCCTGCCCCAGGTGCCCATCGAAATTCGCAAAAGGCGCACCCACGAGATCATCGCCCTGGCCCAACAACTCGCCGCCCAGCGCATCGCCCCCAAGCTCGGCAGCCGCGTGGAGGTGTTGCTCGAGTCCCGCCGAGGGGGGCAGTGGGTGGGCCACACCCCCGACTACTACGAGGTCCTGGCCGACGGTCCCGCCTCCAAACAGGGCCAGACCGTGTGGGTGCGGGTCGAGCGTCTCGAGGGCTACACCCTCATCGGGCCGGTGGAGGCGGTGAAGGAAGAGCCGCAGCGCGTGCTCTTGCCGATGGCCTAGGGCATAGGCGGGCCGATGAGCCAGCGGGCTTCGAGGGCCAGGGTTCGAGCGAAGCGGGGGCTGGCTCGAGGCAGCTTCCGCCACTCGGCCTGGGTGTAGACCAAGGCTTCAGCCGGCACAGGCAACTCCTCCAGGGGCAGGAGACGGGGCCTCTGCCAGGGGGGCAAAGAAGCCTCCTGGACGATGAGGATGATGTCCAAGTCGCTTCCGGGCCCCTGATCGCCACGAGCATAGGAGCCGAAGTAGCCGGCTGCCAGGAGGCCGGGGAGCTCGAGCCGCTGTACCCACTCCCGCAAGCCCTGCTCCACCGCTTCACGGCTGGGCCATGTGATCACGGACGAACGCAAGGATCTCACGGGCATAGCGAATCGCCTCCTCGCTTTGCATGGGACCGTAGTGCTCGCTTGGGGAGCCTTCGGGAAAGGCATCGGGGTAGCGGGTTGGAATGTAGAGGGCATCCAGTGTCCGGGCCTTTTCCACGAGCTCTTGAGGTGCAGACAGGGGAAGTTCGCGCAGGAGTCGCGCCACCAGATGCCCCCAGGCTTCCTGGCCGTGGGAGAGGTGCAGGGCCTTCACTGCTTTCTCCGCCGCCTGCTGAGCCGCGAAGCAGGCCCACTCATGTCGGGTGGCGTTGCGGGCGATTTCCGCGAGGGCCAGATCCTTCTCGGCCTGCTCCAGCCAGTCTGGGGCGCGGTTCATGGTCTAAGTGTACCCTCGATGCTTAGGGCTTTCGCCGCGCCTCGAGGAAAGCCTGCGCGCCGCGCACCACGAAGCCCAGGCAGATGAAGAGGGTGGCGAACTGGGCCATGGTCGCTACCGGGTGCCCGACGCTGCCCCCGCCCAGCAGGGTGAGGAAGTCGGGGACGCCGCGCAGTGAGCCCAGGATGCCCAGCGTCGCCAGGCCCAGCGCGGCGTTCATGGCTGGGCGTCGCAGGGTGGGGGTCTTGTCGCCCACGATGCCCAGCAGGGCGATCAAGAGGCCCAGGGTGCCGGGGATGAAGGCGGTGGGGGTGGGCTTGGAAGCCACTATGGCGATGGTGCTCACGAGGATGAGGAGGATGCCCGTCCAGAGGGCTCGAGCGGTCATGGCTTAAAGTATTGCGCATGGACAACCCCACCGTCTTCGGCAAGATCATCCGCCGTGAAATCCCCGCCAGCATCGTCTACGAGGACGAGGAGTTCATCGCCTTCGAGGATATCCGCCCCCGCTCGAAGGTGCACATCCTGGTCTGTCCCAAGGAATATATCCCCACCCTGGCCGACTACCCCGACACCGAGGAGGGTGCGCGCAAACTGGGCAAGCTGCTGCTGACGGCCAACCGCATCGCCCGCCAGATGGGCCTCGAGGGCTACTTCGTGCGCATCCACGTGGGCGAGAAGGGGGGGCAGGAAGTGTTTCACATGCACGTGCACTTGCGGTCGGACGCTTAAATGCGCTTCACCGCTTGAGCGTGAAAGTGTCGAGCACCTCCTTCTCCGGCGCGACTGCCGTGAAGGTCAGCCGCTCGTCGGAGGCCTCGAGTACCCCGAAGTGGGCTGCCACTGCACGCACCTGGCTTTGGGGTACTGCCTTGAGGAAGCCGCGCAAGTAGGCCCCTCCGCCCCCGCAGACCACGTGGGTGATGCCTCTGGCCTCGAGGCGCTCGTAGTCGTGGTCGTGTCCGGCCAGCACCAGGCGAACGCCGTAGCGTAGCAGCAGGGGCTCGAGCGCGCTGCGCAAGCTGCGGCTGCCCCCATGCAAACCCGAGCTGTACAGCGGTCGGTGCAGCGCCAGCACCTTCCAGGGGGCCCTCGAGGCCCTGAGGGCGGCCTCGAGCCAGCTTCGTTGCGCCGGGTCGAACCCTTCGGAGTAGACCACGAAGACCTCGAGCGCCCCCAGCCGGAAGCTGTAGTAGGGCCGCTCTACGCCGAAGAGCTTGAGCTGCGCCCCCAGTGCCGGAACGTCGTGGTTGCCGAAGGCTGGGTAGATGCGCACTCTGGGCAACTCGTCGAGGAAAGCTTGCACGGGCTCGCCCCTGGGGTAAAAGTTGTCCCCCAGCGTGAGCAGGCCGTCGAAGGGGCGCTGCTCGTGGGTTTCGCGCATGGCCTGGGCTACCTTGGGCCGGTGAGGGCTGGCCGCCCCCCAGTCCCCGATCACGGCGAGGCGCTGGGCGCATACCCACGACCCCAACAGCAACAACAGCAGGATCAGCGTTCGCAGAAGCATTGGGCTTAGCCTACTGGGTTTTGGAAGAACCGTCGTAACCACACGAAAACCCCACGGTCTTGCCGTGGGGTCAGCAGGGACGAAGGCCTATGAGCTCTGTGCTCCTGCTTCGCTCCTTCTCCTGAAGACCACGCCCAGCCGGGGCAGGACGAAGTAGTCGAGGCCCAAGTAGCCCGCGGTGCGCCAGGCGAGGACGAGCCAGGTGGCGACGATGAACATCCAGGGGTTGGCGCTGACGGTGCCTGCGAGCAGGAAGGCCGCGTTCATCAGGCCGGCAAAAAAGGCCGCAAAGCCGGTGAGGAAGCCGACGATCAGCGCCAGTCCGACCAGGATTTCCCCGTAGGTCACCAGGTAGCTGAAGAGCACCTTGTTGGGCAGGGCCACGTTCTGGATGAACCAGGCGTACCAGCCCGTCACGTCGGGGTGCTCGCCGGTGGTCTTGCTCAACGCCCGCTCGAGGAAGCCGCCCACCGCCGTTCCCGCTTTATCCCCGATCCAAACCCCAGCCGGGTTGGTGAGCTTGCCCCAACCCGCCTCGAGCCACTGCCAGCCCAGGTAAACCCGCAAGATCAGCCAGATGGGCGAGAGCCTGGCATCCGCGAAGAGAAAGCGCGTGAGGCTGGGCTCGGGTATCTGGACGTTGGTGCCGATCCTTACCGCTGCCATATCTACCTCCGTTCCGTCGTCCTTCGAGATTTAAAGTACGGGAAAGGGCATAGCGGCAGTAGGGGAGTTTGTACCCAAACTTTTGTCCCTTTACGCCCGAGAAAAACGCTGTCTTTAATCGCCTGACGCTTTGATGAGCTACAGACTCAAAAACGTTATATAATCTTGCCATGACCCCAACCCGTCCCAAGCACGCCTGGATGCGGGAAACCTACCAGAAGTCCGTGGAGAAAATGCCCGAGCGCCCGGTGGCGCACAGGACCCTCTCGGACATCGCCCCGGAGCCGCTCTACACCCCCGAGGACCTGAAGGGCTTCAACTACGACGAGAAGCTGGGCCACCCCGGCGAGTACCCCTACACCCGTGGGGTCTACGGCTCGATGTACCGAAGCCGCCTGTGGACCATGCGCATGTTCGCGGGCTTCGGCACCGCCGAGCAGACCAACGAGCGCTTCAAGAAGCTTTTGGCAGCGGGCCAGACGGGCCTCTCCACTGCCTTCGACCTGCCCACCCTCATGGGCTACGACTCCGACCACCCCCTCTCCAAGGGCGAGGTGGGCAAGTGCGGGGTGGCCGTGTCCAGCCTGGCCGATATGGAGATCCTCTTCGAGGGCATCAACCTGGAAGAGGTCACCACCTCCATGACCATCAACTCGCCTGCCAACGCCATCTGGGCGATGTACCTGGCGGCGGCCAAGAAGAAGGGCTACCGTTGGGAGCGGCTGGGTGGCACCATCCAGAACGACATTCTCAAGGAGTTCATCGCCCAGAAGGAGTTCATCTTCCCGCCCGAGCCCAGCGTCAAGTTGGTCATCGATACCTTCGAGTGGGGCCCCCGCAACGTGCCGAAGTGGAACTTCATCTCGGTCTCGGGCTACCACATCCGTGAGGCGGGTTCCACCGCCGTGCAGGAGCTGGCCTACACCTTGGCCGACGGCTTCGAGTACGTGGAGGCTGCGCTCGAGCGCGGCCTCGACATCGACGAGTTCGCCCCGCGCATCTCCTTCTTCTTCAACGCCCACAACGACTTCTTCGAGGAAGTGTGCAAGTTCCGCGCCGCCAGGCGTATCTGGGCCAAACAGATGCGCGAGCGCTACAAGGCCAAGAACCCGGCTAGCTGGATGCTGCGCACCCACGCCCAGACCGCCGGCGTTTCGCTTACCGCGCAGCAGCCCCTCAACAACATCGCCCGCGTGGCCATCCAGGCCCTGGCCGCGGTGTTGGGGGGCACCAACTCCCTGCACACCGACGCCTACGACGAGGCCTTGGCCTTGCCTACCGAGGAGTCGGCCAAGATCGCCTTGCGCACCCAGCAGATCATCGCCTACGAAAGCGGTGTGACCCACACCGCCGACCCCTTGGCCGGCAGCTACTACGTCGAGTGGCTCACCGACGAGATGGAGCGCCAGGCCATGCAGATCATCGAGGAGATCCGGCGCATGGGCGGGGTGGTGCGCGCCATCGAGGAGGGCTATTTCTTGCGCGAGATCGCCGATGCCTCCTACCGCTTCCAGCAAGAGGTCGAGCGCGGTGAGCGCATCATCGTGGGTGTGAACGCCTTCCAGGACGAGGGCTTGCAGGTGCCCATCCAGCTCATCGACCCCGAGGTGGAGAAGGTGCAGAACGCCCGGCTGGCCCAGGTGCGCCGCGAGCGCGACCCCGCCGCCGTGCAGGCGGCCCTCGAGGGCCTGCGCCGCGCAGCCAGAGAAGGCCGCAACACCATGCCCCACTTCGTCGAGTGCGCCCTGGCCTACTGCACCCTGGGCGAGATGATGGACGAGCTGCGGGCGGTGTACGGGGTCTACGAGGAGCCGGTGCTGGTCTGAGAGCCTGGTCGTCGTCGAGTCGGAGTTGCACACGCAAAAGCTGCTGTCGAAGGCCACGGTGGCGCTGGCGGGCTTGGACAAGGCCCTAGACTGAGGGCCATGAGCGTGCGTTTCCGCTACCGCAAGGCCGCCTTCGACACCCTACCCTACGCGCTGTACCTCCCCGACGGCGCCCCGCCCAAGGAGGGCTGGCCACTGGTGGTCTTCTTGCACGGCTCGGGTGAGCGAGGCTGTGACGGCAGGAAGCAGGCTACCGTGGGGCTTCCGAAGCATCTAAAGCAGCACCCCGAGCGCTGGCCGGGTATTGTGGCCATGCCGCAGTGCCCCGAGGGGCTGCGTTGGGAGGGGGTGGTGCTCGAGTCGGTCTACCGGCTGATCGGGCGGCTGGAGCGGGAGTTCAGCACCGATCCCGACCGCCTCTACCTCACCGGGCTCTCCCTGGGCGGCCACGGCGCTTGGAACTTGGCCTGCCTCTACCCCGACCGCTTCGCCGCCATCGCCCCCATGTGCGCAGCCGCCGATCCCTTCCGCGTCCTGTTCAGCTTACGGCACATGCCGGTGTGGAATTTCCACGGCACCGACGACGAGGTGGTGCCCGTGGAGTTCAGCCGGGTGCTCGAGCTGGCCTTGAGGAAAAGCGGCAACAAAGCCCACCGCTTCACCGAGTACGATGGGGTGGGCCACGCCGTCTGGGACAGGGCCTATGCCAACGAAGAACTCCCCCGCTGGCTCTTCGCCCAACGCAGGAAGCGCTGAACAAGGCGGGCGCACCCTGCCTCCGCTGCGGCGTTCAGGCCGTCTGCAGGATGGGAATTTCCGACAAGAAGGTGACGGGCAGCTTGTTGGTGCCCTGGTGGAAGGCCGCCAGGCGGGCGACGACCTTGGCTCCGGCGCGAATGGCGACCTTCTCGAGCGCCATGATCGTTCCACCCGAGGAGACCACGTCCACCACCAGGCTCACGTTCTGGCCCATGAGCTTTTCGGCCATGCGGCTGTCGAGCCACAGGGTCTCGCTGACGCCCAGGGTGAGCGACTGCACTTCCTGGATGATGGGGTCTTGCATGTAGGGGCGACGGCGACGGCGCACGACCACATAGGGCTTGCCCGACATCTCGCTCATGGCGTGGGCCAGCACGATGGGCGAGGTCTCCATGGTCAGCAGGTAGTCGGTTTCGGGGGGCAGGTGCTTGAGCAGGGCTTCCGCTGCTGCGTTGACCAGCTCGACGTCGCCCATCAGCTCGATCAGGGGGATCTTTACGCCAGGGAGGGTTTCGACCAGGGGCACGTGCCGGGTGACACGGCCCACCGTGATGGGGTAGGTATCCATGCTCATTGTTGACCTCGACTTCTAGTTTATCGTTCCGGCTCGAAGAGGGGCAGGTGCCCCAGCGCCACCACGTCATCGCGAGGGGTTCCCTCGGTGAAAACCGCCAGCACCGCGCTCATCTGGCCGCCCACATCCTCGATCAGCTCGCGCAGGCCCTTGAGGGTGCTGCCGGTGGAGACCACGTCGTCTACGATGGCGACTTTCTTGCCCTTGACCAGGGGCACATCGGTGCCGTCGAGCACCAGGAGCTGGGGCTTACCCGTGGTGATGGAGATCACCGTGCGGGTCACGGGGTTGATCATGTAGGGTTTTTCGGTCTTGCGGGCTACGACATAAGGCTTACCGGTGAGACGGGAAAGCGCGTGGGCCAGAGGGACTGCCTTGACTTCAGGGGTGATGAGGGTTTCTACTTCGGCGGGCAATTTCTCGGCCAGGGCCTGGGCCGCCGCTTCGACGAGCTCCGTATCGCCCAGCAGGTTGAGCAGGGCCACTGCCACCCCCGGTCCCACCTGCACGACCGGCAACTCGCGCTTGACCCCTGCGATGGTGACTGGGTAAGTTTTCACCCCCAAAGTTTATCGTAAGCGCGGAGTTTGGGGCAGCATCCTCAAAGCCGCACACCCGGCAACAAGCATCAACGCCTATACTGAGCTACGAATTCTCAGGAGGGTAGCGATGGTACCGGCCAAAGTGGAAAATCTGGGCTTGGAACCCAACTCCGGCAGCGTGATCGTGTTGCTCAGGGCTGAGAATGGCCCCATTCTGCCCATTGTGATCGGCCACCTCGAGGCCCAGCACATCCTCGCGGCTTTTTCCGAGGAGAAGCCCCCGCGGCCCCTGCTGCCCGACCTATTCGCCTCGGTGCTGGACCTGCTCGGCGTCAAGCTACACCGCGTCGAGATCGTCGAACTCAAGGAGGGTACGTTCTACGCCCGCTTGATCCTCGAGCAGCGGGGGATAGAGTACGACGTCGATGCCCGCCCCTCCGACAGCCTGGCCCTGGCCTTGCGCACGGGAGCCGAGATCCTCATCGCCGAGGAGGTGCTCAAGCAGGCCGGTGTGGACGAGTTCAAAATGCCTGGCGGCAGCACGGCGCAGGCGTAGGGGCGGGCACGGGAGCCTGCCCTCTTTTTCCTATCGACATTGGTAGCATGGGGAAGTGGAGCGCTACCACACCCTCGAGGCCTTGGTCGTAGGCCGCAAGGCCATGCCTGGGGGTGACGTGATCCTCTCCTTCGTGGGACCGGAGGGGGCCAGCCAGGCCGTAGCCCGCAAGGCCATGCGCCCTTCGGGGCGCAGCGGGCGCTTGTCGTTGTTTCACCACCTGCGCTTTCAGGTCTACCAGAAGCCCGGCTCCGACCTTCCCACCCTCACCCAGGCCGAGCTGGTGGGGCGGCTGGAGGGCCTCGAGCACCCCCAACGCTTCCCCTTCGCCGCTTTCCTGGCCGAATTGGCCTTCCGGGTGGCCTCTCCCGAGGTGGCGGGCCGGGTGTGGCCTCTGCTGGTCTCGGCGCTCAGGGGCGTGGCCAAGCACCCCAACCCCCGCCTGGTCGCCATCTGGGGGAGCTGGCGCATCCTCAAGGCGGCGGGGTTGGCTCCCAACCTGAGCGGGGAGGGTACCAACCTTCTCGACGGCGAGCTGAGCACCCGGGGTGGGGTCTATCTGGGCCTAGAGGGGCTCGAGGCCTTGGCCGCCGTGCTGCGCCTTCCCGGCAGCGAAGCCATCGACGCCCTGCAGGAAGCCCCGCTTGACCGCCTGATGCAGGCCCTGCTGGCCCACACCCGCTATACCGTGGGTGAGCTCGGCTCGGCGGTACTGCTAAGGTGAAGATGAGCCGGATGTACCTGAGTGCGCTGTTCGCTTGCGCGGTCTTGTCGGCGCTGTCTTTCCTGCGGCAGGCCGAGACTCCGCCCTCGCCCTCTCCCCTGAGCGGGCAGGGTATCCGGGTGCTGCTGTCGTCGGGGCCTGGCCTCTACCTCTTCGACAGCCTCGAGGTCATCCCCCTCTACGAGCGCGCTCAGGTATGGGGTGGAGCCAGCCCCCAGAATCTGAGGCCGGTCTTCAGCAGCTTGGGAGACGGCCCCATCCGCTTCACGGTGGAGGATGGGCAGATTCGGGCCAGCGTACTGGGCCGCAGCTACGACCTCGGTGCCTTTGCAAAGGCCTCACCGAGCCCCGAGGCCCAGCCCGGCACCCGCTTCCTGATCGGGGCCAAAAACCGCCCCGGCTTCTTTCCCGAATATCCCGGCAGCCTCCACCTGAGCCTGCGGGAGGGTCGGTTGGTGGTTGTCAACCAGCTCGACATCCAGGAATACCTGCGCCGGGTGTTGCCCAGCGAGATGCCCCCCACCTTCCCCCTCGAGGCCCTCAAGGCCCAGGCCGTGGCGGCCCGCACCTACGCCTATGGCCGCATGAGTGCGCCCCCCGAGCGCAACTACTGGAAGTCCTTCGGGGCCGATCTCGACGACAGCACAAGCGAACAGCTCTACAATGCCCAACCCCCTCAACCCCTCACCGACCAGGCCGTAGCACAAACCCTGGGGCAGGTCCTGACCTACCGCGGCGAAGCCATCCAGGCCTATTATTTCTCCACCTCGCCCGGCTCCACCGCCAGCATCGAGGAGGTCTGGCCCGACCGCGAGCGGGTGGCCTACCTCAGGGCCAGAACCCAGACCAACCCACTCACCGTGAACATCACCAGCGAAGCCCAGGCCCTGAAGTTCTTCAAAAACTGGAGCCCCGAGGGCTTCTACGACGGTGAATCCTCGCTGTTTCGCTGGCGCTTGAGCCTGAGCCGGGAGGACCTCGAGGCCATCCTCTCCAAAACCCTCCCCGCCCTACGGCGCACCTCGCCCCAGTTCGTGCGCACCATCGAAGGACGCTACGCCCCTGAGCATCCCGGGTTCGAGCTGGGCACCCTCAAGGGCCTCAAGGTCTTGAGGCGTACCTCTGGCGGCTACATCACCGAGCTGGAGATCAGCACCAGCAGGGGGCGCTACTGGGTGGGGCGCGAGTCCAACATCCGCAGGCTGATCCGACCTGACCGGCGTTATACCGGTGGAGCAGATATTTTGCTCGAGCGCTTCAACGGCCTCTCGAGCCCCAACTTCCCGGCCTTGCCCAGTGCGGCCTTTGCCTGGGAGGAAGAGCGTGCTGCCGGCGAATTGCTGCGCCTGACGTTCTGGGGTGGGGGCTATGGGCACGGGGTCGGCATGAGCCAGTACGGCGCCAGCGGCCTGGCCAGAGCGGGCAAGAGTTACCGGGAAATCCTCGAGCACTTCTATCCCGGCACTTCCCTAAGCGTGCTGGAGGATAAATGAGCCCTCGGCGGGGTCAAGGGACAAGACGCAAGCACCAGACGTAGGGGCAGGCACGGGGGCCCGCCCCGCTACCGACCATCGACCTTCAGGTAAGATGCACCACGAGAGGGAAAAGCTGTGGCGCAAATCATCCTCCAACTGTCCGGCATTACCAAGCGCTTTCCGGGGGTCGTTGCCAACGACAGGGTAGACCTCGAGCTCAAGGAGGGCGAGGTGTTGGCCTTGCTGGGCGAGAACGGGGCGGGGAAGTCCACCCTGGTCAGCATCCTCTACGGGCTCTACCGCCCCGACGAGGGCGAGATTCGCATCGACGGTCGACCCGTGCACATCGCTTCACCGGCTCATGCACTGCGGCTGGGCATCGGCTTGGTGCCCCAGCACCCCCTGCTGGTAGGACGGCACACCGTAGCCGAGAACCTGGCCCTGGGGGTGGGGCGTTTTTGGTTCCCGGCCCAGCGCATAGGGCCCCTCATCGAGCAGCTCGCCCGCAGCTACGGCCTCGAGGTCGACCCCCGCGCCCGCGTGCACCAGCTCTCGCCCGGCGAAAAGCAGCGCATCGAGATCCTGCGGGCGCTGTTGCGGGGGGCGCGGGTGCTGATCCTCGACGAGCCTACCAGCGTGCTGACCCCCCACGAGGCCGAAGCCCTGTTCCAGGTGATGCGCGAGCTGCGCTCGGCGGGCAAATCCCTGATCTTCATCAGCCACAAGCTCGACGAGGTGCTCGCCATCGCCGACCGCGTGAGCGTGCTGCGGCGCGGCAGGGTGGTGGGGGAACTGCCGGTGGCCGAGGCTTCCAAAGGCCGTCTGGCCGAGCTGATGGTGGGGCGCAGCGTGAGCTTCGATCGCAAGCGGGTCGAGCCCAGGCTGGGAGGGGTGCTGCTCGAGGTACGGGGTTTGCAGGCGCGCTCGAGCCGGGGCCTCCTTGCGCTGCGTGACGTGAGCTTCAGCTTGCGGGAGGGCGAAATTCTGGGCGTGGCGGGGGTAGCGGGCAATGGCCAGAGCGAGCTGGTGGAGGTGCTGGCCGGGTTGCGCAAGCCCGAAGCCGGCTCGCTCAGCCTCCAGGGGCGGCCCCTGGTCGCCGATCCCGCCCGGCTCTTCGAGATGGGGGTGGCCCACATCCCCGAAGACCGCATCGGCATGGGCACGGTCCCGCCGATGTCGGTAGAGGAGAACTTGGCCCTGCGCGAGTACGGGAAGCCCCCGCTGGCTAAGGGCTTCCTGCGCGACCTCGCCGCGTATGCCCGGCGGGCCAGGGCCCAGGTGCAGCAGTACGCCATCGCCACCCCCAGCCCCTCCACCCCCACCCGCCTGCTCTCGGGTGGCAACATCCAGAAGGTGATCCTGGCTCGTGAATTGGCCGCTTCGGCCCGGCTGATCCTGGCGGTGCACCCCACCTACGGGCTCGACGTAGGGGCCACCGAGCAGGTGCACCAGATCCTGCTCGAGAAGACCTACCAGGGGGCCGGGGTGCTGCTGGTCTCCGAAGACCTCGACGAGATCCTGGCCCTGGCCGATCAGGTGGCGGTGCTCTACCAGGGGCAACTGCGAGGGCCCTTCGAGATCGGCAGCCTCAGCCGCGAGCAGATCGGTCTGCTGATGACCGGCTCACAGCCCCCGACCGCCCTTCCCCAGGCCGGCCTGGGAGGTGAGCGATGAGGCTGATCCCCGATCCCAACCCCCCCCGCCTGCGCGTTCTTTGGGTCTCGTTGGGAGCCATCGCGGTGGCCTTGCTCATCGCAGGGGGGGTGTTCGCCGCCTATGGCCTGAGCCCCCTCGAGGCCTACGGCACCATGCTCCGGGGCACCCTCACCGATTGGAAGGGCCTCTCGGAAGTGCTGCGCCGCACCATCCCGCTCCTGTTGGTGGGCGCGGGCCTGACGCTGGCCTTTCGCGCTCAGTTCTTCAACATCGGAGCCGAGGGCCAGATCCTCATGGGAGCCATCGCCGGCGGTGGGGTGGCTTTGTTCTTGCCGCTGCCGCCCGCCCTGAGCCTGCCGGCGATGTTTGTGGCGGGCTTGCTGCTGGGCGGGGCCTGGGCGCTGCTGGCGGCCTGGCTGCGCTCGAGGCTCGCCGTCAACGAGATCCTCAGCACCCTGATGCTCAACTACGTAGCCCAGTACATCCTCATCTACCTGATCAACGGCCCCTGGAAGGGCCAGCACGTGCGGGGCTTCCTCTACTCCGACGAGTTCGCACCCTATGAGCAACTGCCTACCCTCCCCGGCACGCTGGTGCACTGGCCCACGCTCGTGCTGGGAATCGCCCTGGCGCTGGCCTTGCAGGTCTTGCTCACGCGCACCACGCTGGGCTACGAGCTGCGGGTGGTGGGGGAGAACCCCGGTGCGGCCCGCTACGCCGGGATTTCCATCTCCAAGGTGGTGCTGATCATGGCCCTCATTACCGGTGGATTGGCGGGTCTGGCCGGGGTGGGGGAGGTGGCCGGGATTCACCACCGGCTGCTCGAGCCCGCCCAGATCTCGCTGGGCTATGGCTTCACGGCGGTGATCGTGGCCTGGCTGGCCAGGGGCAACCCGGCGTTGGTGCTGGTCACCGCTCCTCTGATGGGCTTGATCCTGGCCGGGGGCGACCTGCTCAAGATCAGCCTGAACATGCCCTTCCGGGTCATCGACGTGTTCAGCGGGGTGATGCTCTTGTGCCTGATCGCTTCGGAAATCTTCGTGCGCAACCGCGTGCAGTGGAGGGGGCGTTGATGGAGGAGATCTGGAATGCCCTCAGTCGGGCGCTTTCCTTTGGAACCCCGTTGCTGCTGGCCAGTCTGGGGGCCATCATCAACGAGCGGGCTGGGGTGGTCAACCTGGGGGTGGAGGGGATGATGGCCGTAGGAGCCCTGGCCGCTTTCGCCGTGGCCTACGGCAGCGGAGCGGGGGAGGGCAACCTCTACCTCGCGGTTGTGGCCGCGGCGTTGGCGGGAACCTTGCTCTCACTGCTGCACGCTTTCGCCTCGATTACCCTGCGGGCCAACCAGTTCGTCTCCGGCCTGGCCCTCAGCATGATCGGGCTGGGCGTGGCGGGGCTCTTGGGCAAACGCTTCGAGGGCTTTCCCTTGTTTAACCAGGCTCCCGAGTGGCCTTTCACCCTGGGTGCGGTGTTGCTGGCGCTGGTGCTGGCCTTCGGGCTGGCCTACACCCGATTGGGCCTGGTGGTGCGTTCGGTGGGAGAGAACCCAGGGGCCGCCGACGCTCTGGGGATCGATGTGCTGCGCGTGCGCTACCTGGCGGTGGCCTTCGGGGGTGCGATGGCCGGATTGGCCGGGGCCTTCCTCTCCTTAGCCTACCGCCCCTCCTGGACCGATGGCATGACCGTGGGCCTGGGTTGGATCGCGGTGGCGCTGGTGATCTTCGTGGGTTGGAGCCCCTTGCGGGCCATTGGCGGGGCCGTCTTCTTTGGCCTGCTGTACTACCTCCAGTTCCGCCTACAAGGTCAGAGCGGTATCCCCACCGAGTTCTTCGCGGCCATGCCCTACCTGCTGGTCATCGTCGTGCTGGCCCTGGCGGGGCTGCGCCGGGTGCAGGGTGCTGCGCCGGAGGCGCTGGGACGGCCTTATCAGCGAGGGGAGAGGTAGTGGTGATGAGCCTCTTCCAAAGTGTATATTCGCCTCAGCAAGCGGCCTCGAGGTCCTTAGGCCGCGAGCGAGGAGGGAGATAGGGTTATGAGAACGCGCTGGCTGCTCGCGCTGGTTGCCCTGCTCCTGGGGCTGGGAACCACCACCGCCCAGGAGAAGAAGCTCAAAGCCTGCTTCGTCTACGTCGGTCCCATCGGGGACGTGGGCTGGACCTTCGCCCACAACGAGGCCCGCTTGGCCGCCGAGAAGGCCATCCCGGGGCTCGAGACCAGGTACGTCGAGTCGGTGCCGGAGGGGCAGGCTATGCCGGTCATCGACCGCCTGGTCTCCGATGGCTGCAACGTGATCTTCACGACCAGCTTCGGCTTCATGGACCAGACCCTCGAGGCCGCCAAGAAGTACCCCGACGTGATCTTCGCCCACGCCTCGGGCTTCAAGCGCGCCCCCAACATGGCCACCTACATGGCCGACTTCTACCAGGTCTACTACCTCAACGGCCTGATGGCCGGAGCCCTTACCAAGAGCGGCAAAGTGGGTTACGTGGGCGCTTTCCCCATCCCCGAGCTCAAGCGCCACATCTCGGCCTTTGCGCTGGGCGTGCGGGCGGTGAACCCCAGGGCCACCGTCAACGTCAAGTGGATCAACGCCTGGTTCGACCCGGCCAAGGCCCGCGAGGCCGCCGAAGCCCTCATCGCCGAGGGCAACGACATCCTGGCCTTCACCGAGGACACCGCCACCGTGGTGCAGACCGCCGCCAGGAAGAAGATTCCCAGCTTCTCCCACTACAACTCCATGTACAAATACGCCCCTGACTACGTGGTTTCGGGCCAGATCGTGCACTGGGAGAAGATCTACATCGACTTCCTCAAGAAGGTGCAAAACGGCACCTATACCAACAAGAACCTGCAGGACGTGGATTACTGGTGGCTACTGCGCGAGGGCGCGGTCGAGCTGGGCGCCCAGACCGGTATGCCCATCAACCCCAAGTTTGTGCCCGCGCTCAAGGCCGCCAAGATGACCGTCAACGGCAAGCAGGTCTCGGTGTACGACCGGGTGATGGAGCTGTTGAAGAACATGTCGAGCCCCAAACCCACCTTCGATCCCTTCACCGGTCCCATCAGAGACCGCTACGGCGTGCTGCGGGTTCCAGCGGGCAAGACCATGACCGTTGCCGAGCTCAACAGCATGCAGTGGATGGCCCCCGGCGTGGTGGGTCAGGTCGCCGACGAACCCAAGCAGTAAGTCGGCACATCTGTGAGGGGCGGCCTCGAGGCCGCCCCTCTCGATTTATGCGCTCAGCGTCATCATCGGGCCCTTCCAGTCGGGGGCTGTGGACAAACCCACCCCCTTGACGATAAACTTTGACCTAGTCTAAAAATATGCACCACCGTGGTGGTGCCGATGGAGGTCAAATGCGTATCAAGAAAGTCGGTGTGGTAGGTGCAGGTACCATGGGCGCGGGCATCGCAGCGCTGGCCGCTTCGGCGGGTGTGCCGGTGGTGCTGCTCGACATCCCCGGCAAGGAAGACCGCCTCGAGTTCGCCAAGAAGGGCCTCGAGCGGCAGCTCAAGGCCCGCCCGGCCGCCTTCATGGATAAGGCCCGGGCCGACTTGATCCAGCTCGGCAATACCGAGGACGACCTCAAGCTGCTGGCCGACTGCGACTGGATCGTGGAGGCCATCATCGAAAAGGTCGAGCCCAAGCGCGAGCTCTACGCCCGGCTCGAGGCCGCCGCACCTAAGGCCATCATCACCACCAACACCTCGAGCATCCCCATGAGCATCCTGCTCGAGGGCCGCGGCGAGGGCTTCCGCAAGCGCTTCCTGGGCACGCACTTCTTCAACCCCCCCCGCTACTTGCACCTTTTGGAGCTCATCCCCACCCCCGACACCGACCCCCAGGTGCTCGAGGCCATCACCCGCTTCGGCGAGCGCGTCTTGGGCAAGGGCATCGTCGTCGCCAAGGACGCGCCGGGCTTCGTCGCCAACCGCCTGGGCGTGATGGGCATGATCCAGGCCATCCGCATCATGCAGGAGTTCGGCCTGAGCATCGACGAGGTGGACTCCCTCACCGGACCCCTCCTGGGCCGCCCCAACTCGGCCACCTTCCGCACCGCCGACCTCACCGGTCTCGACGTGCTCAAGCTCGTCTCCACCGAGCTCGCCCACAACACCGGCGAGGACTTCGCCCTGCCCGAGTGGGTGAACGGGCTCATCGAGAGGGGAGCGCTGGGCGAGAAGAGCGGGGCCGGGTTCTACAAGAAGGTGGGCAAGGACATCCTCACCCTCGACTATGCCACCGGTGAGTACGTCCCGCAGCAGAAGCTGCGCACTCCCGAGCTCGGCGCGCTCAAGGACGCGCCGCTGCACGACAAACTGCGCGGGCTGCTCAAGCTGCCGGGCAAGCACGGCCAGTTCATGCGCAAGCTCTTCGCCGTGACCGCACACTACACCCTTCAGACCGCCGAGAAGATCGCCTACGACATCGTGGCGGTAGACCACGCGCTCGAGTGGGGCTTCGGCTGGAGTGAGGGCCCGTTCAAGAACATGGACGCGGTGGGTTTGGCGACCGTGCGCGAGCTCTTCCGCGAGCACGGTCTCTCTGAGCCCGAACTGCTGAAGAAGGCCCAGGGCAGCTTCTACAAGAACGGGTCCTACCTGGGCTTCGACGGCCACTACTACCCCGTGCCCAAGCAGGAGGGCGTGATCAAGCTCTCCGAGGTGAGGGCGGCGGGGAAGGTGCTTTTGGAGGGCAAGGAGACCACCCTGCTCGACCTGGGCGACGGCGTGGCCCTCTTCGAGAACCGCGCCAAGATGGGCACGCTGGGCGAGGGGGTCATCCGCGACCTGCACAAGGCGCTGGACTGGGTGGAGGCCCACGGCTACCACGGCTTGGTGCTCTCCCACGAAGACCCCCGCACCTACTCCGCCGGGGCCAACCTCGCGTTGGTGCTGATGGCCGCGCAGGAGGGCGACTGGGATGCCATGGCCCTCGCCACCCACCAGTTCCAGCAGACCGCCATGCGCCTGCGCCGCTCGCCCTTCCCGGTGGTGTCGGCCCCCTTCGGCCTGACGCTGGGGGGTGGGGCCGAGTTCAGCCTGCACTCCGACCTCATCCAGGCCCACGCCGAGCTGTACATGGGGTTGGTCGAGGTGGGCGTGGGCCTGATCCCGGCGGGCGGCGGCACCAAGGAGATGCTCTTCCGCTTCACCAGCGAGCTCGCCGCCTATGGCCCTGAAGCCGACCTTTTCCAGGGCGTGAAGCGGGCTTTCCAGATGATCGCCCTGGCCCAGACCTCCACCAGCGCCCTCGAGGCCCGCAACATGGGCTTCCTGCGAGGCCAGGACCGCATCAGCATGAACCGCGACCGCCTCATCGCCGACGCCAAGCAGCGTGTGCTCGACCTCGCCCCCGACTACGTGCCCCCCCCACCCGTGAAGGTCCGGGCCCTGGGCGCCGAGGGCATCGGCAACCTGCGTTACGCGCTGTGGCAGTTCCAGGAGGCCGGTCAGGCCTCCGAGCACGACGCCCGCATCGGCGCCGAGCTGGCCTACGTGCTGTGCGGCGGGGATGGCCCGGCCCGCGAGGTGAGCGAGCAGGACATCCTCGACCTCGAGCGCGAGGCTTTCCTCAAGCTCTTGGGCACCCGCAAGACCCAAGAGCGCATCGCGCACACGCTCAAGACCGGCAAGCCGCTGCGCAACTGAGTTGGGATTATGCGGCACTTCGTGGCCCTCGGCGACAGCTTCACCGAAGGAGTGGGCGATCCGGTGGAGGGCATCCCCTTGCGCTCCTCCCACGACTGGCTGGCCCAGTGGATGCAGGCGGCCAACCCCGGCTTGCGCTACACCAACCTCGCCAGCCGGGGGCTGCGCGCCGCCGAAGTCCGCAGCCAGCAGCTCCAGCGCGGGCTCAGCCTGGAGCCCGACTTCGTCAGCATCGTCGTCGGGGCCAACGACTGTTTGAGGGGACCTTTCAGCGCCGAGCGCTTACGGGCCGAGCTCAACTTGATGCTGGGGGCCTTCCAGAGCGTGGGGGCGCGGCTCTTCACCGCCACCTTGCCCAACTTCACGCTGCGCCTCGAGCTCCCGGGCGGCGTGTGCGAGCGCGTGAAGCGCAACCTCGAGGCCGCTAATGAGCTCATTCGGCTGCTGGCCCGACGGCACGGCGCGCTTCTCTTCGACTTTTGGGAGCACCCGCTGGAGCACGAGCCAGTCCTGTGGAGTGAGGATGGGGTGCACCCCAACGCCAAGGGGTATCTCGAGATCGCCCACCAGGTGGCGCCGGTGCTCGAGCGGCACGGCATCGCGGTGCGGGTGCTGGCAGCGCAGGGGGAGGGGAGATGACCACGGCTTTCCCTAAGGCCAAGGCCGAGTCCTGGCGCACCCGCCTTTGGCGCTGGGGCTTCAACCTGTTCCCGGCCTACCGGGGCACGGGTGGGCGGGTGACCTACATCGCCCCCGACTGGAAGGAGGTTCACGTGGCGCTGCCGCTCAACTGGCGCACGCGCAACTACGTGGGCACCATCTTCGGCGGGAGCATGTACGGCGCCATCGACCCCATCTACATGCTCATGCTCATCCAGCTGCTGGGGCCCGATTACATCGTGTGGGACAAGGCGGCCACCATCCGCTTCCGCAAGCCGGGCAAGACCACGCTCTACGCCCGCTTCGTGCTCACGGATGAGGAGTTGGGGACCATCCGCGTCCTCACCGCGCAAAACCCATCCGTGGACCGGGTCTACCCGGTGGATCTGGTGGATAAGGACGGCGTAGTCCACGCCTCCTTCGAAAAAACCCTCTACATCCGCAGGAAGGGTTTTGCGTCATAGTCGGAAAAGACTAAACCGAGTACAAAGGAGCCAAGATGAAAGAAGCCGTGATCGTCAGTGCAGTCCGCAGCGCCGTAGGGCGCGGCAAGAGCGACGGATCGCTCGCCAGCGTTCACCCCATCGACCTCTCGGCCACCGTGATGCGAGCGGCCATCGAAAAAGCCGGGGTGCGCCCGGAGGTCGTTGAGGACGTGCAGTGGGGCTGTGCCATGCCCGAGGCCAGCCAGGGCCTCAACATCGCCCGCCTCGCCTTGCTGCGGGCGGGGTTTCCGGTCGAGGTCACCGGTGCTACCATCAACCGCTTCTGCTCCTCGGGCCTGCAGAGCATCGCCTACGGGGCGCAGGCCATCCTCTCGGGCATGAACGAGGTGGTGCTGGCTGGGGGGGTGGAGATGATGAGCCAGGTGCCCATGTCGGGCTACCACACCCAGCTCCACCCCGAGCTAACCGAGGCCTACATCGGCATGGGCTTCACCGCCGAGCGGGTGGCCGAACGCTGGGGCGTGAGCCGCGAGGACCAGGACGCCTGGGCTTATGGTTCGCACCAGAAAGCCCTCAGGGCGCAGGCCGAGGGCAAGTTTGACCAAGAAATCGTGCCGGTGGCGGTGAAGAAGGTGAGCTGGAAGGGAGCCAAGAAGCAGGTGGAAGAGACCTACTTCGCCAAGGACGAGATCCCGCGCGCGGATACCAGCCTCGAGCGCCTGGCCAAGCTCAAGCCCGCCTTCAAGGAGGGCGGCACCGTGACCGCAGGCAACGCCTCGCCCTACTCCGACGGGGCCGCGGCGGTGCTTTTAATGAGCCGCGAGAAGGCCGATGAACTGGGCCTCAAACCCCTGGCCCGCTTCGTAAGCTTCGCTACCGGGGGTGTGGAGCCCGACATCATGGGCGTGGGACCCATCAAGGCCGTGCCCAAGGCGCTGGCCAAGGCCGGCATCCAGCTCGAGGACATCAAGCTCATCGAGTTCAACGAGGCTTTCGCCGCACAGGTGCTGGCGGTGATGCGCGAGCTGTGCTTCAACCCCGAGATCGTCAACGTCAACGGCGGGGCCATCGCGCTGGGCCATCCGCTGGGGGCTACGGGAGCCAAGCTCACCACCCAGCTCATCCACGAGCTCGGGCGGCGCGGGGGCGGGCTGGGCCTGGTGACGATGTGCATCGGCGGTGGGATGGGGGCGGCGGGGGTGTTCGAGGTCTACTCGAGCTTGTAATACCAGATTCGGTCAGTTCGTTCCCATTCGGGAACGAACTGACCCGACCGAAGGGAGTGCTCTAGGATTCAAAAAGATAGCCTCTGAAGGTCTTTGGTTTGGGTGATTATCTTTTTGAATCCGGTATAACCTTCGCCCTTCCTGCTCCCTGATGGTGAGCACGGGTTGTCCGTCGCTTGGCCGATTGACAGCCGGAGCCTGATTGAACAGGCTAGAGCCATGTTTCGCTACCTGCCCCCGCTCATCCTTGCCCTGGCAGCTTGTGCCCCGGTGCCGCTGGGGAGTGTCTCGAGCAAGGCCTTCGACCTGACCTCGAGCCGAGTGCTCACCGTCGCCGCCGGACAGCGCTGGTACGTCGCGGCGGACTACGACCAACAGCACTGGCGGGGCAGGGCTATCCGGCTTGTGGGTGGGCAACTCACCAACGCTTCGATCGAGAGCCTGGGCTATACCTCAACCCCGATCTTCGAGCGAAGCCTCGAGGAACTCCTGCTCAACCCCTTTGCCCGCTGCACCTATGCTGGCCTGACTACCCGCCGCTCGCTGGAGGGTTTCGTGCTGCGCCAGTCGCCGGGAAGCTGGCCTGTGGGCCTGATCTCTGCCGAGGGCGTGCTCGAGTGCCTTCAAGCGGAGCGCAGAGACCTGGCCCCACCTACCCAGATGGACCCCACCTTGCCGGAGAGCATTCTGAGCATCGAGTTCACGACCAGGCTCCACATGGTGCTGGCCTTCGATGTCCCGACGGGTACGCCGCCAGGACAGTACACCCTGCGTGTTGAAGTCGAAGACGTGCTCAGCGGGAAGGGGGTTCGGCAGGATCTCCAGGTGATCGTCGAGCCCACCAAGTAGTTCTACAGACGCGGAAGGGGTGGCTTGCGGGCGCACTTGCAAGCGGGCTGGTGAAGGGCGGGGCTCGAGCTTTCGCATGCTTGCCCAGCCAGGGCCGTTTGACTTAGGCTTTGCCTTGGTATAAACTTTGACTCGGTATAAGTTTCCCGGAGGTACAGGCATGATCGCAGATCGCAAACTGGCGAAAAAAGGCGGCGGCTGGCTGCTGGAGAGGCCCGAGGGCATCTTCACCCCCGAGGACTTCGACGACACCGTCCGCGAGATCATCAAGACCACCCGCACCTTCGTCGAGCGTGAGTACCAGCCTGTAGCCGAGCGCCTCGAGCACGGCGAACTCGAGCTCAACCTTCCCCTGATGCGCAAGGCTGGCGAGCAGGGCCTGTTGGGCATCGAGGTGCCCGAAGAGTACGGCGGCCTCGACCTCTCCAAGACCATCTCCACCGTAGTGGCCGAGGAGCTCTCGCCTACTGGCGGCTTCAGCGTGACTTACGGGGCTCACACCTCCATCGGCACCCTCCCCCTGGTCTACTTCGGCACCCCCGAGCAGAAGGCCAAGTACCTGCCCAAGCTGGCCAGCGGCGAGTGGATCGCGGCCTACTGCCTCACCGAGCCCGGCAGCGGCTCCGACGCTTTGGCGGCCAAGACCAAGGCGGTGCTCAGCGAAGACGGCAAGCACTACGTTCTCAACGGCACCAAGATGTGGATTTCCAACGCCGGCTTTGCCCACCTCTTCACCGTCTTCGCCAAAATCGACGGCTCAGCCGCCGGGCCCGGCGGCTTCACCGCCTTCTTAGTCGAGCGCGACACCCCCGGTCTTTCCTTCGGCGCCGAGGAGAAGAAGATGGGCATCAAGGCTAGCAGCACCCGCATGGTGATCCTCGAGAACGTCAAGGTGCCCGTTGAAAACGTGCTGGGCACCATCGGCAAGGGCCACCAGATCGCCTTCAACGTGCTCAACGTGGGCCGCTACAAGCTGGGCGCGGGGGCCATCGGCGGGGCCAAGCACGCCCTGGCGCTGTCGGCCAAGTACGCCAAGGAGCGCGTGGCCTTCGGCAAGCCCATCGCCCACTTCGGCCTGATCCAGCACAAGCTCGCCGAGATGGCTACCCGCATCTATGCCGGGGAGAGCGCCACCTACCGCACGGTGGGCCTCATCGATGAGGCTTTGCAGGGCAAGAGCGGCACCGAGGCGGTGCTGGCGGGTATCGAGGAGTACGCCATCGAGGCCAGCATCATCAAGGTGCTGGGCTCGGAGGTGCTCGACTACTGCGTGGACGAGGGGGTGCAGATCCACGGTGGCTACGGCTACAGCGCCGAGTACCCCATCGAGCGGGCTTACCGCGACAGCCGCATCAACCGCATCTTCGAGGGCACCAACGAGATCAACCGCCTGCTGATCCCTGGCATGCTGCTGAGGCGGGCCATGAAGGGTGAGCTGCCGCTGGTGGATGCGGCTACAAAGCTGCAAAAGGAACTCCTGGAGCCCTCCTTCGACCAACCCGACGACCTCGAGCTCGCCCAGATCGAAAACCTCAAGAAGCTGGTGCTGATGACGAGCGGCCTGGCGGCCCTGAAGTACACCACCAAGCTCGAGGAGGAACAGGAGATCCTGGCCACCGCCGCCGACATCCTCATCGACATCTACGCCGCCGAGTCCATGCTGCTGCGCTCACGCCGCTTAGGGGGTGGGGTCTGGGCCGACATGACCACCCTCTACCTCTACCAGGCTTTGGACCGCGCCCAGGCTGCCGCCCTCGGCGTGCTGCCCCGCCTGGCCGAAGGCGATGAGATGCGGGTGATGGCCTCCGCCGTGCGCCGCCTGACCAAGCACGAACCCACCGACCTCGTGGAGCTGCGCCGCCGCATCGCCCAGAAGGTGCTGGAAGCCGAAGGCTACCCACAGCCCAAGGCTTGAGCCTCGATGCGGCAAATGCCCCCGCAGAATCGCGGGGGTTTTGTATTTTGGGGCATGCCCATCAAGCACGGTACAGCCGGAAAGACTTTGCGCAACAAGCTTCTTGCCTTAGCGGTGATCCTCCTCGTCGTTGGGATCGGGGGATACCTCCTCATCCGGGTGCTCGTGCCTTTCCTTGCCCCGGCGGCTCCGCTGGTGGCCCTGTTCCTCGTCCTGCGGGTACTCAGCAGCAAAGAGATGGCCAAGGCCGTCCGGGCCGTAGGCAAGGGCTACGTCGGGGAGGTCACGGTCGGCAGGATCCTCGAGCAACTCCCCACCGGCTGGCGCGTCTTTCACGACCTGGACTTGGGTGGGGAGAACGTGGACCATTTAGTGATCGGACCCGCCGGGGTGTTCAACGTGGAGGTCAAGAACTACAGCGGCAAGGTGATCGCGACGCTGAAGGGGTTGTACAACAAGGGCAGACGCCAGGACGAGGTGGTCAAGCAGGCCTGGCGGCAGTCACACAAGCTCAAGGAGATTCTGGGGGTAGAAGTAAAGCCGATTCTGGTGCTCGTGAGCGATCAGCTCGAGGGGGACCGGGTCGGAAAACTCCCGGTCAAACGCCCTGAGGAACTGCTGCGCCATCTCTCGAGCCTGCCGAAGGTCTGGGAGTATGGCGACTTCATCGCTACGGTCAAGAAGGCCGAAGGGTTGGTCAAGTGACGCTCCGGCAAATCTCCTCGAGCCCCACCCCGAGCTCGAGGCAGGGTAGCTCGAGAACGTCGCTTCCCTCGAGGGCTTCGTAGCGCCAGGTGCTGTCTTTCAAGAACTCATACCAGATTCGGTCAGTTCGTTCCCGAATGGGAACGCCGCCCCGCCTTGGCGGGGCGGCCGACCGAAGGGATACGCTTGCTTCGCCGACCGTCAGGGAGGGGTGTGCTCTAGGATTCAAAAAGATGGCCTCTGAAGGTTTTTGGTTTTGGTGATTATCTTTTTGAATCCGGTATCATGGCATACCTGCGAGTGCTCCTCAAAAGCGGCTTGCCGGACGGGATTCTGGTGGGCCATGGCTCGAGTAAGCGCAGATGGACGGCTTGCCGACTTGGTTAGACTGGGAAACAGGAGCGTGAGCATGAGCAAAGTTGCCATCATCGGCGCTGGGTTGGTCGGAGCTACTACCGCTCACACCCTGGCGCTACGGGGGTCGTGCGAGGAAATCGTCCTGCTGGACGTTGATCAGGACAAAGCTCAAGCCCAGGCTGCCGACGTGGCCGCGGCGGCCACGCTCAACCGAGGGGTGCGGGTCTATAGCGGAAGCTACGCCCAGGTGCGGGGGGCCGATGTGGTGCTGTTGGCAGCGGGGTTGCGGCAGAAGGGGGGTCTGAGCCGTACCGAGCTGATCGCCAGCAATACCCTCATCTTCCGCGAGGTGATGCCGCAGCTGCTCGAGGCCGCTCCCCAGGCGGTAATCCTGGTGGCGACACAGCCGGTCGATCCCATGACCGAGTACGTCTACCGCCTGCTAGAAGGGCGCGAGGTCAGCCGGGTGTTGGGGGTGGGGACGGTGCTCGAGACCATGCAGCTCAGGGCGGCGGTGGCGGCGCACCTTGGAATTGCGCCCGAGCACGTCCACGGCTACGTGGTCGGGGAGGAGGGCGACTCGGCGCTGGTGGCGTGGTCGAACCTCAACGTCGCAGGGCTGCCGGTGACCGAGTTCGCCGAGCAGCGCGGGGTGCCCTGGACCACCCGTGACCAGGCCGCGATCACCGACCGCGTGCAGCGCTCCAACCGGCGGGTGGTGGAGGGTAAGGGAGCCATCTCCTATGGGGTCGGGGCGGCCATTACGCGGGTGGTGGAAGCCATCCTGCGCGACGCCCAGACCGTGCTCACCGTCAGCGCCCGAAGCCCCGAATACGGCGTTTCCCTCTCCCTGCCGCGTATCGTGGGGGCCAGAGGCGTGATCGAGACCCTGGACCTACCCTACTCGCACGAGGAGCGCTTCCGGCTCGAGGTGCTGGTCAACAGCCTGAAGGGCATCTTCGAGCGCATTTAGCGCTCTTCCAAGACTCCCTGGCGCAGCAGCGCAGGCACCATGGGCTCACCCACCCGCAGCAGGGCGTAGCTCCCCAGCCTGCGGGCGGTGAGCCTGAGTTTGCGCAGGTGGGCCTCGAGGGCGCTCTGGTAGGCGGCGACCTCGGCAGGGCCGATCTCGAGCCTCTCTTCGGTCTCCACGTCGTGGAGTAGGGCCTCTTGGGGCTGGGGAGAGAGCTCCTCGGGGGCCAACACCTGCACCAGGACCACGTGCTTGAGCTTGTTCAACAGGCGCACCCAGTCCAGCTCGTCGAGCCCGTCGGTGATCAGCACGGTTGTCCCTTTGGGCCGGGGAACCCCAAGGACCACTCTAGGTCCCTCCGCCACAGCCTTGGCCCCACCCCGATAGCGTCCCTGCCCCCACAGGAAGGCTCCTTCGGCTCTGGAGAGCCCGGCCAGCAGGTGCAGCACACGCTCGGCATAGGGGGCCTTGCCGAAGAGGGCCATGCTGGGCGAGCCGTCGAGCAAGAAGGTGAAGCGGGCGGGAAGCTCGACCTGGAAGACGCGGGTGTACAGCCGCCCGCTGCGCCCGTAAGCCCGCCAGTCGATGAAGCGGGGCTCGTCGCCAGGGGTGTAGCCACGCAACTCGTAAAACTCCAGGCCCCTTCCGGGGCGGGGCCGGGTGCGCTCGCCCGCGTAGGGCTGGGTGGGCTGGGTGCGGATGCGGTAGCGGGTCATCGTAGGTAGGACTTTCACCTCGGCATCGTCCTGCGGAGTAGGTCTTGCAGCACCGCCTCCACGGTGACGCCTTCGAATTGGGCCTCCTCGCTCAGCAGCAGGCGGTGCGAGAGGGCCGGGCGCATGGCCTGGCGCAGGTCCTCCCAGTCCAGGTGAGCCCGGCCCGCCAGGTAGGCCAGGGCGCGGGCCAGGGCCAGCCAGGCCTTGGCCCCACGCGGGGAGAGCGGCATCCGCAGGCGCTTGTCCTCGAGGGTCAGCTGTCCGGCGTTGGCAATGGCCTCCAGGGCGGGCTGGCTTACTACGACCTGGCCTAGCTCCTGGCGGGCTTGCAGCAGGTCCAGACCCTCCACCGCCACTGGCTGGGCGGGCTCCTCGCTCAGGATGCGCAGCCAGACCGTTCTGGGTGGGGCTTCTACTGTAATCTTGCTCATGAAGCGGTCAAGCTGGGCTTCGGGTAAGGGGTAGGTGCCCTCGAGCTCGAGTGGATTCTGCGTAGCCAGCACGATGAAGGGCTCGGGCAGAGCGTGGCGCTCTCCGCCCACCGTCACCCCACGCTCCTGCATGGCCTCCAGCAAGGCCGACTGGGTCTTGGGGGTGGCCCGGTTGATCTCGTCGGCCAGCACCACCTGGGCGAAGAGCGGCCCGGGGCGGAAGACGAACTGGCCGTCCTCGAGCACCTCGGTGCCGGTCACGTCGGCGGGCAGTAGGTCTGGGGTGAACTGGATGCGGCGGTAGGAGAGGCCCGAGGCCTGGGCGAACGAGCGGGCCAGCAGGGTCTTGCCCAGACCGGGGAGGCCCTCGAGCAGGGCGTGGCCGCCGGCCACCGCCGTGGCCAGGAGCTCGCGAATCACGCGCTCCTGTCCGAAGAGCACGCCACAGAGGGAGGCCTCGAGCCGGGTGAGTGCGGGGCGCGACATGTCTGGACTATAGCGGTGGATGGGGTATCGGGGGTAGACCGGATTTGGGTAGAGTGTTTAGGTTGTGCTTACTGTGCCCCTTCAGGACGATTTCTACAGCCGCGCCCTACGCGACTCTCGGGCGGTACTCGCGCCCATGGCCGGCTACACCGATGCGCCCTTCCGCAAGCTAGCCCTCGAGCACGGCGCGGGCTGGGTGGTGAGCGAGATGGTGCTGGCACGGGGTTTCCTGGCTGGGGAGCGCCGCTCGCTCGAGCTGGGTGCCCCCTACCCCGGCGAGGAGCGGTTGGTGCTCCAGCTTTTCGGCCACGATCCCGACGTGCTGCGCGATGCGGCAGCCAAGGCCGAGGCCGAATTCGCCCCGGTAGCCCTGGACCTCAACATAGGCTGTCCCGCACCCAAAATGGCGGGTCGAGGTGGGGCCTGCCTACTTCAGACGCCGGAGCTGGCCTTTGACCTGGTGCGGGCCATGCGCCAGGGCACCAGCCTGCCGGTGAGTGCCAAGATCCGGTTGGGCTGGGACTGCGACCGCAGCCTCGAGATCGCCCAGGGGCTCGAGGCTGCCGGGGTCAGCCTGATCACCATTCACGGACGTACCAGCCAGCAGCGCTACGCAGGCGAGGCTGATTGGGAGGCCATCGCCCGCGTGGCTCAGGCGGTGCGCGTCCCGGTCATCGGCAGCGGCGACGTGACCACCCCCGAGCAGTACTTCGAGCGCCTGAAGCTGGGCGTAGCCGGGGTGATGATTGGGCGGGGCGCGGTGGGCAACCCCTGGATCTTCGCCCAGATCGCTGGGAAGTCCCCACCCTCCGAGAGCGAGCGTGCTCAAACAGCCCTGCGCCACGCCCAGCTCAACGTGCAGTGGTACGGGGAACACTCCGGGATACGCCAGATGCGCAAGGTGTTGCCCCGCTACTTTCCCTCGAGACCCGAGCTTCACTCCGTGCTCAAGCGGGCTAGCACCTTGCAGGAACTCGAGGGTATACTCGCGAGCCTGTGCCCCTTGACCCCGACCTGCCAAGCCCCCACAATCCTCTAGGGGATGCTGGTCCTGGGCATAGACACCTCCTGTGACGACACCGGTGTGGGTCTGGTGCGCGACGGGCGGGTCGTGGCCAATAAGGTGGCTTCGCAGACCCTGCTGCACCAGCAGTATGGTGGGGTGGTGCCGGAGCTGGCCTCGAGGGAGCACACCCAGGTCATCGACGGGCTGCTCGAGCAAGCCCTGACCGAGGCGGGGATTGGCCTCCGGGACCTCGATCTGATCGCGGCCACCCGAGGCCCCGGTCTGATCGGTGCCCTGCTGGTGGGCTATACCTACGCCAAGGGGCTGGCCCTGGCGCTGAAGAGACCCTTCGTAGGGGTGCACCACCTCGAGGGCCACCTCTACGCCGCGCTGGCCGAGCATCCTGAGGTCGAGCCGCCCTTCTTGGCCCTCATCGCCTCGGGTGGACACAGCCACCTCTTTCGCGTCACGGCCTGGGGCCAGTACGAGCTGCTGGGCGCCACCATGGACGACGCCGCCGGGGAGGCCTTCGACAAGGTGGCCCGCCTGCTGGGGTTGGGCTACCCCGGTGGGCCGGAGATCGAGAAATTGGCGGCTCAGGGTGATCCCGAGGCGGTGCCCTTCAGCGTGCCGTTGCAAGGGCACAGTCAGTACGCCTTCAGCTTCTCGGGGCTCAAAACCGCCGCGTTGCGGGCCGCCGAGAAGGGCTTCGACAGGGCCGACATCGCCGCCGGCTTCCAGCGGGTCGTGGTCGAGCACCTGGCTGCGGTGGTGCTGCGCGCAGCGCGGGACACCGGCCTCCAGACCCTGCTGGTCACGGGGGGAGTGGCGCAGAACCGGGCTTTGCGGGAGCGGCTCGAGCACGCGGGCCTGAAGCTCCTGTTCCCGCCTAGGGGCATGGCCACCGACAACGGCGCCATGATCGCCCTGGCCGCCTGGCGGCGCTGGGATGGCCGGGGGGACGCCCTGAGCCTGCCGGCGGCCGCATATTTGCCGCTGGCGTGATGATGCCGACGGCTCGAGGCCACCCAAATCCTCATCTTGCCGGGTTAGAATCGTGAACGGTTATGTTGGGCCTCATCAATAAGCTCTTCGACAACAACGAGCGGCATATCGCTCGTTACTGGAAAACCGTGGTCGCGCCGGTCAACGCCCTCGAGCCCGAGGTGCAGAAGATCGAAGACCTGGCCGCGGCCTATGCCGAGCTGCGCCAGCGCTATGAGAACGGGGAATCCCTCGAGGACTTGCTCCCGATGGCCTTCGCCCTGACCCGCGAATCCAGCCGACGCTATCTGGGACTACGCCACTATGACGTGCAGCTTATCGGTGGGGCCGCGTTGCACGAGGGCAAGATTGCGGAGATGCGCACGGGCGAGGGCAAGACCCTGGTGGCTACCCTCGCGGTCGCGCTCAACGCCATCGCCGGCAAGGGCGTGCACCTGGTCACGGTCAACGACTACCTGGCCCGCCGCGACGCGGAGTGGATGGGGCCGGTGTACCGTGGCCTGGGCCTCAGCGTGGGCATCATCCAGCACAACTCTACCCCCGAGCAGCGCCAGGCGGCCTACCGCTCCGACGTGACCTACGTGACCAACTCGGAGCTGGGCTTCGACTACCTGCGCGACAACATGGTCGTGCAGCCTGAGTTCTTGGTGCTGCGCCACGACACCCCGCTGCACTACGCCATCATCGACGAGGTAGACTCCATCCTCATCGACGAGGCCCGTACCCCGCTCATCATCAGCGGTCCCGCCGAGAAGGCCACCGACCTCTACTACCGCATGGCCGAGATCGCCAAGAAGCTCGAGCGCGGTGAGAAGGCCGAGCCCGGTGTGCGCAAGGAGCCCACCGGCGACTACACCATCGACGAGAAGCAAAAGTCGGTACACCTCACCGTGCAGGGCATCGCCAAGGCCGAGAAGCTGCTGGGTGTGGAGGGGCTGTTCAACACCGAGAACATGGAGAAGGCCCACATGCTCACCCAGGCGCTGCGGGCCAAGGAGCTTTACCACGTTGACCGCGACTACATCATCCAGGACGGCCAGGTGATCATCGTCGATGAGTTCACCGGTCGCCTGATGCCCGGACGGCGCTATGGCGAGGGGCTGCACCAGGCCATTGAGGCCAAAGAGGGCGTCAAGATCGAGCGCGAGAACCAGACGCTGGCCACCATCACCTACCAGAACTTCTTCCGCCTCTACGAAAAGGTCGCGGGCATGACCGGCACTGCCAAGACCGAGGAGAAGGAGTTCCAGGAGATCTACGGGATGGACGTGCGTACCATCCCCACCAATAAGAAGGTCATTCGCGAGGACAACCCCGACGTGGTCTACCGCTCCGAGCGGGGCAAGTTCTTCGCCGTGGTCGAGGAGATCGCCGAGAAGTACGAGAAGGGTCAGCCGGTGTTGGTGGGCACCATCTCCGTCGAGAAGTCCGAGCGCCTGTCGGCGATGCTCAAGGAGCCGCGCCACTACCTGGCCCAGCTCGAGTTCCGCACTCAGCTCTTCCTCAAGGCCGCCGAGAAGCAGAGCGGGGGGCAGTGGGAGCAGATCAAGAGCCTCCTGGCCCGCCCGGCCCAGCTCAAGGAGGCCGACCTCGAGCCCTACGACCCGGCCATCCCCCCCAAGGGCAACCTCCGCACCGCCTGGGAGGCGCTCAAGCGCTCGGTGCACACCCTCGAGCTCATCCGCAAGGGCATCCCGCACCAGGTTTTGAACGCCAAGTACCACGAACGCGAATCGGAGATCGTGGCCCAGGCCGGGCGCAGCAAGACCGTGACCATCTCGACCAACATGGCCGGGCGCGGTACCGACATCAAGCTCGGCGGTAACGCCGAGTACCTGGCGGCGGCCCTGCTGCAAAAGGAAGGCTTCGACCGCTACGAGTGGAAGGTCGAGCTCTTCATCAAGAAGCTGGTTCAAGGTGAGGAAGACGAAGCCCGGCGGTTGGGCTCCGAGCTCGGCGTGCGCCCCGAGATCATGGAGGAGATCCGCCGCCTGCGCGACACCTGTGCCGCCGACGAGGTGAGGGTGAAGGAACTGGGCGGCTTGCACATCATCGGCACCGAGCGCCACGAGTCGCGCCGCATCGACAACCAGTTGCGGGGGCGCGCGGGCCGCCAGGGTGACCCCGGCTCCTCGCGCTTCTACGTCTCCTTCGACGACGACCTCATGCGCCTGTTCGCCTCCGAGCGCATCATCGCCATGCTCGACCGCATGGGCTTTGACGACAGCGAGCCCATCGTCAACAACATGGTCACTGCCTCCATCGAGCGGGCCCAGAAGCGTGTGGAGGACCGCAACTTCGGCATTCGCAAGCAGCTGCTGCAGTTCGACGACGTGATGGCCCGCCAGCGCGAGGTGGTCTACGCCCAGCGTCGCACCATCCTCCTGGGCAAGGACGAGGAGGTGCGTGAAGCGGCCCAGGCCATGATCGAAGACAGCGTGGCGGCGGCGGCTGAACTGCACCTCAACCCCCAGGTACATCCCGAGGACTGGGACCTCAGCGCCCTCAAGGGCGCCATGACCGATTTCGTGCCGGGCCTCGAGCACTACGACTACGAGTCGCTGCGCTCGCTCAAGGCCGACGAAGGCGTGGAAAAGCTCATCGAGGCGGCACTTGCCGAGTACGCCAGGCGCGAGGCCGAGCTCTCGCCCCAGATCATGCGGGCGGTGGAGCGCTTCGTGATTTTGCAGGTGGTGGACAACTTCTGGAAGGAGCACCTGCACAACCTCGACGTGCTGCGCCAGGGCATCGGGTTGCGCGGCTACGGTCAGAAAGACCCCTTCCAGGAGTACAAGTTTGAAGCCACCAAGCTCTTCAACGAGATGATCGCCACCATCAAGAGCGAGGTCACCAAGTTCCTCTTCCGCCTCAAGGTCGAACTCGAGCCCACCCCCCGGCAGCAGGCCATCCCAGCTCCCGTGGTGGAGGCCAGCCCCGCCCCCAGCGTCTTCGGCCAGCCCCAGCCCGACCCCTTCACCGTCCGCCGCGAGAAGCCCGCCCACAACCCCAACACCTCGGGCCTGAGCCGGGCCGAGCGCCGCAAGCTCGAGCGCGAGGAGAGGAAGAAGCATAAGAAGTAGGACGTACGGCCTGAGTAGCACGATCTCCATGCGCTTTCCCTGGCTCGCCGCTCACGAGGTCAACCGTTATACCCAGCCCCTTCCGGGCCTCGAGCGCCCGGTGCGGGTGGCCCACCTCTCCGACCTGCACATCGGCTACTACATCGACTCGAGGATCGTCAGGCGCTGGGTCGAGACCACCGTGGCGCACCAACCCGATCTGATCGTCATCAGCGGCGACCTCACCGACACCCACCGCGCCGAGTGGATCCGGCCCGCCGTGGCTGAGCTGGCCGGGCTGAGAGCCCCACTGGGCACCTGGGCGGTGTGGGGCAATCACGACTACCGGCTGCGGCGCTACAAGTCCCGCGATCTCTCCGACCTCCAGGGGTGGCTCGAGCAGGCCGGGGTGCGACTGCTCAACAACGCCGGGGTTCAGGTGCGCAATGACCTTTACCTGGCCGGAGTGGACGACCTCTGGCACGGCCAGCCCGACGTTGAGCGAGCCCTACGGGAACACGTTGGGGGGGCAGTGTTACTGCTGTGCCACAATCCCGATTACTTCTTCGAGATACCCGCGAAGGTGGGCCTGACGCTGGTGGGGCACACCCACGGCGGGCAGATCAAGCTGCCCATCATCGGGCCCGTCAGCACCTCCTCGAGGTATGGCAAGCGCTTCGCGGAGGGCTGGTTTGAAAGTCCGGTGAAAGGCTTCGTCTCGCGGGGCCTGGGTGTTTCCACGGTGCCCATCCGCTTCCGGGCCAAGGCCGAAATCGTCATCCACGAGCTGCACCCGGGGGAAAGCAGGAAGCAAAACAACCACCTCCCTGGCACACTCGAAGCTGGCCAGGGAGGGCGGTTGTAGGTCAGGCTTCGACCGTGACGTTCTCGAGGTTGAGGTTGGAGTAGACGTTCTGGGTGTCGTCGAGGTCTTCGAGCGCTTCGATCATGCGCAGCACCTTCTCGGCGTCTTCCTGAGCCAGCGCCATGGTGTTCTGCGGAACCATGGTGATCTGCACATCCTCCGGCTTGAAGCCCCGCTCCTTGAGCCCACTGGCGATGGTGTAGACCTCCTGGGGATCGGTGTAGACCTCCAATCCCTCCTCGCTCTCCTGCAAGTCCAAAGCCCCCAGTTCGATGGCGGCCTCCTGCGCGGCTTCGGTATTGGGCTCGAGCCAGATATAGCCCCGGCGCTCGAACTGCCAGGCCACCGCTCCGCTGGCCCCCAGGCTGCCCCCGTGCTTGCTGAAGACGTGGCGCACCTCGCTGGCGGTGCGGTTGCGGTTGTCGGTGAGGGCGTACACCAGCACCGCCACCCCGCCCGGCGCGTAGCCCTCGTACACCACCTCTTCGTAGTTGGACCCCTCCTCCTCGCCGCCCTGTAAGCGCTTGAGTAGGCGCTCGATGTTGTCGTTGGGTACGTCGTCCATTTTGGCCGCTTCGATGAGGTTGCGAAGCTGGGCATTGGCCGCCGGATCGGCGCTACCCCCGGCCCTGGCCGCCGCCGCGATGGCCCGCAGGTACTTGCTGATTACTTTGCCGCGTTTGAGGTCGTTGGCGGCTTTCTTCCGCTTGATCTGAGCCCACTTGCTATGGCCTGCCATAAGTCACCGCTCTCCATTATAGGGTGGGCGGAGACGCGGGGCCTTAGGCCGCTGGTTACCCCACGAGCCGCTCGAAGCGCCCGATGCGCTCGATCAGCACGTCCATTCCCCCCTGCCAGAAGGCGGGATCCTCGAGGTCGAAGCCGAAGCGGGCGGCGAGTTCCCTGGCCGGATAGACCCCGACCGAGGCCAGCAGGTCCTCGTACTGGGGCAAGAAGTCGGGGCCGAGCTCGAGCTGCTTGCTGTAGAGGGCTAACCCAAAGAGCAGGCCGAAGGCGTAGGGGTAGTTGTAGAAGTCGATGCCGTAGTAGTGGCCCTTCACGGCCCACATGTAGGGGTGGTAGCTCGCCAGGCCGTCGCCGTAGGTGGCCTGCTGGGCCTCGAGCATCAGCGCGCAGAACTCGCTGGCCGACAGCTCGCGCTCCTTACGCCGCTCGAAGACCGCGCGCTCGAAGAGGAAGCGGGAGTGGATGTCCACGATCACCTGGGCGGCGTCCTGGAGGTTGCCCTCGAGCAGCGTGACCTGCTCGTCTGCGCTCGCCTTGCGCAAGGCGGCCTCGGTGACGATGGTCTCGTTCATGATGCTGGCGGTCTCGGCCAGGGTCATGGGGCCGCGCGCGAGCAGGGGAGGCTTGGAGCGCAGGCAGTGGTTGTGGTAGGCGTGGCCGAGCTCGTGGGCCATGGTGCCCACCCCGCCGAAGCTCTCCTCGTAGTTGGTGAAGATCAGGCTCTCGCCGCCGCCAAAGTGGGCGCAGTAGGCCCCCACCTGCTTGCCCTTGCGCGGCTCGGCGTCGATGCGACCCTCGGCGTACATGCGCCGGGCCACCTCGGCGTCGGCGGGGGAGAAGGAGGCCAGGTGCTCGATGATGAAGTCGCGGCCCGCCTCCCAGCTCCAGCGGCTATGGCCCTTGCCCACCGGGGCAAAGAGGTCCCACCAGTCTAAGCTCGCCTTCCCCAAGGCCCTGGCCTTGGCGCGGAAGTAGCGCCGCCAGTGGGGGAAGCTGGCCTCCATCACCTCCTGCATGGCTTCGAGCGCCCTGCGGGTGATGCGGTTGGCGAAGAGGGTGGGCTCGAGGTCGTCGGCCCAGCCGCGTTTGCGGTTTAGGGTGCTTTGCTGCCCCTTCCAGCCGTTGAGCGCGGCGGCCAGGGGGACCTGGTGGGCCCTCCAGGCCTCGAGCTCGGCCTCGTAGGCGGCCTTGCGGGTGGCCTCGTTAGGGTCGAAGGCCAACAGGCGGACGCTGGAGATGGGCAGCTCCTCACCCCGCACCCTCGCGGTGATCTGGCTCGAGACGTCGGAGTGCAACCGGGCAAAGGCGCTGCCGCCGGAGAGTGAGAGCTCGGCGGCCAGCACTTCCTCGGCCTCGCTCATGAGGTGCTGAGCCTGGACGCGGGCTTCTTCGATCAAGATGCGGTACTCCCCGGCCCTCACCACCTCGGGCTCGAGGGCGGCCAGCCAGGGTGTGAGCCTGGGCCGTAGCTTCTGCAGGCGCACCATCAGACCCCGGTAGAGCGAGTAGCGGGCCTGGGCCTCCTCGTTGGTGGAGTCGGTGGAGATGAGGGCGTGGAGGTAGGTGCTGATGCGGCTTTGTGAGAGGGTGATGGCGTTGAGCTGCTCGATGATGGCGGCAAAGGCCGCCGGATCGTCCTCGCGCATGGGGCGTGCGCCGATCTGGTAGCGCTCGAACAGGGCCTCGAGTTCGGCGATCTGCTGCTCGAGGCGGGTGTAGGCCTCCAGGAAGTCGGGGCTTTGCAGGCCCTTGAAGAGGGGCTCGAGGTTCCAGCGGGGGAGCTGAGCAGTTAGGTGCATGGCCTGAGTATACGCGGCGGGCAAGCGCTGCTGATGTCAGCAGCTCCGATGGTCATGGGTCATTCCCCTATGACTCGGCGGGCGTGTAGAGTTAAGCGGTGAGCAATTTCCCCGTTTGTGTGCACATCGACGTGCGCTTCCGCGATCTGGACCCGCTGGGCCACGTCAACAACGCGGTTTACCTGAGCTATGCCGAGACGGCCAGGGTGGAGTATTTCCTACGACTGGGCTACGAGGCGGGCAGTGGCAATTTCATCTTGGCCAGGGCCGAGGTGGACTACCGGCGTCCCATCGTCCTTCACGACGACGTCAGGGTCATGACCCGCGTGAGCAAGGTGGGCAACAGTAGCTTCCGCATGATCTTCGAGGTGTGGGCCAACGGTGAACTCGCCGCCAAGGGTGAGACGGTGCAGGTGTGGCTCGAGCAGGGCAAGCCGAGCCCCTTGCCCGGGGCCCTGCGCGAGGCGATCCGGCGGCTCGAGACCGATCCGGTCGAGGGGCTATAGTAGCGGATTCAAAGAGATACTCTTCAAAACCCAGAGGCTATCTTTTTGAATCCCAGAGCACACCCCTCCCTGACGGTCGGCGAAGCAAGCGTATCCCTTCGGTCGACCGCCCCGCCCTGGCGGGGCGGCGTTCCCATTCGGTGACGAACTAACCGAATCTGGTATAACCTCCCCTTGACGAATCGAAGCATCGCGGCTACTATTTCTTTTGCGTCTGAAGCGCATCCTGTGCCGGGATGGCGGAATTGGTAGACGCGCATGATTCAGGGTCATGTGCCCGCAAGGGTGTGCAGGTTCAAGTCCTGTTCCCGGCACCACGAAGGCCCCGGACTCCAGGTCCGGGGGTTTTGCTTTCAGCCGCTTCGCCACTTCGGCGTGAGCGTGATCTTGACGGTGAGGGTCTCATTGCCGCGCAGAACCTTGAGGGTGATGGTGTCGCCCACCTGGCGGCTGCGCACGTAGGCGATGAGGTCGTTGGGGCTCTGGACCACCCGCCCATCGACCTCGAGGATCAGATCGGCCAGCACCCGGTTTTCCGACAGGCGGCGAGGGGGCTGCAAGCCCGAGGTGGCCGCCGGATAGCCCTCGAGCAGCTCCATCACCACCACCCCGCCCTGGCGCAGCCCCACCGCGCGGGCCTCGTCGTCGGAAAGCTGGCTGAGGCTCACGCCCATGAAGGGGATGTCGCGGCGGTAGCCAGCCTTGATCTGGCTGACCAGGCTGTCCAGGCCTAGCAGGGGTGTGGCGTAGCTCTGGAACACGGGGACATCTTGGCCCTCCTGCGCCTCCCGCCCGATGGCCACGGCGATGGCCACCACCTTGCCCTCGGTGTTGAGCACGGGGCCGCCCGAGTCGCCCGGAGCCAGCGGCATGGTCGAGGCGATGAGGTCGCTGGGGAAGTCGGGCCGGATGGTGCGACCGATGCTGGTGACCACGCCGATCCGTGGAGCGATGAAAGCGCCGCGCGAGTTGCCGATGGTCATGAGCGATTCACCCTTGCGCACGGCTTTGGCGGTCTCGAGCTCCATGAAAGGCACCCGTTGGCTCACCCTGGCCCTGATCAGGGCGATGTCGCGCAGGGCGTCGTAGCCCACCACCTCGGCGGGGTAACGCCTTTGGTCGGCACTGCGCACCCAGAAGCGCTGGGTGTCCTCGATGACGTGGTAGGCCGTGAGCACCAGGCCATCGGGACTGATGAAGAAGCCCGATCCGACCCCCTCGGGCCGGGTCTCGATGCGGACTGCCGCTGGGTGGATCTGCTCGTAGATCTGCTCGAGCTGGGCCCTCGCAGTGCGTGGATCGGGCAGGGAAGGCTCGCCGTTCTGCTGGGCTCCGGTTGCCAAGAGCCCCATGAAAGCGACCATCACGGCCAGCACCAGGGTGCGCATGTTTCACAGTGTAGGACGAGCTTGGCTCGAAAAGTGGGGGTTTGGAGCACATTGCTGTAGGCGGTATTCGCGGGAACCAGACGTGAGACGTACGAGCTGGCTTTGGTATCCTGTTCCGGATGAAACGGGTGTTTTCCGGCTTTCAACCGACCGGCGAGCTTCACATTGGCAACTACCTGGGGGCCATGGTCAACTATGTGGCCCTCGGGGAGCGGCTGGGCCGGGACGCGATCTATTGCATCGTGGATTACCACGCGCCCACCAACCCGGCGGCCTATGACAAGGATTTGCTGCGACAGCGCACCTTCGAGGCTGGGCTGGTCAACATGGCCGCGGGCCTCGACCCCGACAAGGTCATCCTCTTCGTGCAGTCGCACGTGCCCGAACACACCGAGCTGGCCTGGATCTTTACCACCCAGACCCCTTACGGCGACCTGACCCGCATGACCCAGTTCAAGGACAAGGCTTCCAGGCTCGAGTCGGTCCCGGCAGGGTTGCTGATGTATCCGGTGCTGATGGCTGCCGACATCCTGATCTACAAGGCCGACACCGTGCCGGTAGGGGACGATCAGACCCAACACCTCGAGCTCGCCCGCGAGATCGCCCGGAGGTGGAATCAGGAGTACGGCGAGACCTTCCCCGAGCCACAGATCTACCTCAACCCCAACGCTCCGCGCGTACCCGGCATCGACGGCAAGGCCAAGATGAGCAAGAGCGTGGGTAACACCATCGGATTGCTCGAGGACGAGCAGAGCATCTGGCAGAAGATCCGGGTCATGCCCGATGACCCCGCCCGCATCCGCCTCTCCGACCCCGGTGACCCCGAGCGCAGCGTGCCCTTCAAGTTCTTGCAGTATTTCGCCCCGCCCGAGCTGATCCAGGTCTTGCGCGAGGAGTACGCCCGCAGGGGCATCGGCACGCTGGTCGTCAAGCAAATCCTGTTTCAGGAGATGATGAAAACGCTGCGGCCCATCCGCGAGCGGGCCGAGGAGCTGCGGGCCAACCCCGAGCGCGTACTGGACGCCCTCGAGGACGGCGCGCGCAGGGCGCGGGCCATCGCGCAGGCCACCATGGAAGAGGTGCGCGAGAAGTTCGGCCTGCTCGCTCCCCGACGGAAGGTGCTTTCTTGATCCACCTCGCTTTTCCTGGCTTCTCCGGCACGCCGCTCCAGCTTTCCGAAGCCGTGCGGCGGGGTAGCCTGGCAGCGAGGGAATTGCCCGTCCTGAGCCTGGTCGAGCAGGCTTTAGCCCAGGTCGAGGCGCTCGAGCTCTCCCAGCGCAGCGAGCTGCTGCCCCTGCTGGCCGAGCTGATCCTCTTCAAGCTGCGGGCCTTCGCCAGGGTCGAGCCAGCCCCCATAGAGGAGGACGAAGCGGACGAGGCCGCCGGCTTCCTGGAAACCCTGGTGGCTTTGCAGGAGGCCATCCAGTTCCTGCGCCAGCGGGCTGAGGAGCGCTCGAGGGTGCTGCCGGTGCCCCCGCCACCCCTGCCCAAAGACAGACGCCTGCGCCCCTTGCCGCTCGAGCGGCTGCTCGAGGCCGTGCGCCCCTTCACCCGGCGGGCGGAAATCCAGATGGAGCCCGAGCGCTTTGGCCTCAAGGAGGCCTGGGCCAGGCTGCGGGACTTCCTGCTCAGGGTGCGGCGGGCGCTGTTTGGCCAACTGCCCCTGAGCACCTGGGCCGAGCAGACCGTGGCCTTCTCGGCCCTGCTCGAGGCCCACCGGGTAGGGGAGGTGCGCCTGCGGCAGAGCGAGAACTTCGGGGCGCTCGAGGTCGAGTTCATCGCGCCGGAAGCCCTTCCTAACCCGTCCCAAACGCGCTCAGGGTTGCAGGCTTCGGCGGATTGAGCTCAAACCCGCAGCACGAAGTCGAAGCGGGCTTGCCACAGGTTGTTGCTCTTCTGCACGGCCATGGTCAGCCGCCGGTCGAAGATGCGGTCGGAGGCGTTGGAGGGCTCGTCGGGGAAGTAGAGCTGGGTGGTGAGCACCGGTCGGTTGGGGGCCTGCACCTTGACGTGAATGTGCCGGGTACGGCCCGGATAGAGGCCGGGGACGATGGTCTCGAGCACAAAGCGCCCGCTGGCGTCGCTGAACTGGTGACCCCGCAGACGGAAGCCCTGATTGTCGTATTGCCCCTGTGCGTCGCACTGCCAGAAGTCCAGCAGGGCGCGGGCCACGGGTTTGCAGCCGGTGGAGAGCACGTAACCCTGGATCAGCAGCTTTGTCCCGCTCAGGCCGCCCTCGAGCAGCGACTTCCGCTCAGGGCTGCGGGGCTTGTAGTAGGGGCCTTCGGTCTGGGGAGGGGTGGGTTCGTCGTCCTCGTCGCCGCAGGCTGGGGTGGCCGGGAGGGTGGGGCCGGGCTGAGCCAGGGCCAGCGGGAGGGGAGCGGCCAGGGCCACCCAGAGAAATTTGCGCCGGGTCCATTGTTTCGTTGGCTTGTTTTCCACGCTTTCCTCCTTCGGCATGCAGCCTGAGTCCTGGGGACAGGGTAGCCTGCGGGTGTGAACGTTGGACGAACAAGTGGCGTGTGCGGACGACCCGTCCATCCGACCCCCTAGGTTTGACATCGGCGCAAACTGCCCCGATTCTAGAAGGGGTTATTGGGATTTACAACTCGGCCACCCGATGTGACGTTTTTACAACTCACCGCTCAAATACCGTAGCATATAGCAAGGAGGCGATCATGCGCGAAGTGTTTGTGGTTTCGGCGGTTCGAACCCCCATTGGGAAGTTTGGCGGGGCGCTGAAGGACTTCTCCCCGGTCGATTTGGGGGCCCACGTGATGAAGGCGGCGCTCGAGAAGGCCGGGGTGCAAGGCGGCGACCTCGACCTATTCATCTTTGGGCAGGTGCTCAGGGCCGGGCACGGTCAGCTACCCCCCCGTCAGGCCGCCTTCAAGGCGGGCATTCCCCAGAGCGTGGACGGCTACGCGGTGGACATGGTCTGCGCCTCGGGGATGCAGGCTACCGCCAACGGCGCGCTGACCATCAAGAGCGGCGATGCGGAGCTGGTGTTGGTGGGGGGCATGGAGTCCATGAGCCAGACCGGTTTCTACCTCAGCAGCCGAGCCCGCTGGGGCTACAAGTACCTGGCCGGGGCCCCCGAGCAACTGCAGGACATCCTCCAGCGCGACGGACTCTCCGATCCCTTCACCGGCGAGGCCATGGGCGAGCAGACCGAGCGTCTAGCTGCCGAGTTCGGGGTAAGCCGCGCCGAGCTCGACGAAGTGGCGCTGCACTCCAATTGGCGGGCGGCTCAGGCGACGGAAGCCTGCCACTTCAGCCGGGAGATCGTGCCTATCGAGGTTAAGACCCGTAAGGGCGTGGAGGTGGTGAGCAAGGACGAGGGGGTGCGGCCCGAAACCACCCTCGAGTCCCTGGCCGCCCTGCGCCCGGCCTTCAAGAAGGACGGCGTGCTCACCGCCGGCAACTCCTCGCAGATCTCCGACGGGGCGGCGGCCTTGTTGCTGGCGAGTGGTGAAGCCCTTCAGAAGTACGGCCTCAAGCCCATCGCCCGCATTCTGGGCTCGAGCTGGGCTGCCGGGGAACCCTGGCGCTTCCCCGAAGCTCCGGTTCCCGCGGTCAGGAAGCTGCTGGGCAAGCTGGGGATGCAGCTCTCCGACTTCGACCTTTTCGAGAACAACGAGGCGTTCGCCCTCAACAACCTCCTCTTCCACCGGCTGCTGGGCGTGCCGATGGACAAGCTCAACGTTCACGGCGGGGCCATCGCACTGGGACACCCCATCGGCGCGAGCGGCGCGCGCATCCTCACCACCCTGATCCACGCCCTGCACACCTACGGCAAGAGCCGGGGCTTGGCGGCGATCTGCCACGGTACAGGGGGCTCTGCTGCGCTGGCGCTCGAGGCCATTTGAACCATAGGGGCGTGGGGCGGCAGTCCCCGACCAGACCGCCGTTGGGCTGGTCAGTGAAGGGCCATCCGGCCCCCGGCGATGCCGGTACTCAAGTGAAGGGCCATCCGGCCCCCGGCGATGCCGGTACTCAGGGGAAGGATAGCCCCACCGGGGCAAAATGCTCCACAATACTTGTGTGGGTCGCCCCTGGAACGGGGATGCGCGTAAAGGGAGCCGCAGGCGAGTGCCCCACACACGTTTGAGCCTGTGAGGATGGTCGCGCGAAACTCCAACCAGACGTAGTTGGTTGTGGGTAGTTCATTAGCCCACGAAGAGCGGGATCGGCCATCGGCCACGTAGCATCAAAGAAAAACCCTCCCAGACGGGAGGGTTTTGAAATTCTCGAGCGCGTTTAACGCTTGGAGTACTGCGGCGCCCGACGGGCTTTGTGCTTGCCGTACTTCTTGCGCTCGACCTCGCGGGGGTCGCGGGTGAGGAAGCCTTGGGGCTTGAGCTTGCTGCGCAGGTCGGCGTTGTAGCTGACGAGCGCGCGGGCGATGCCCAGCTTGATGGCGTCGATCTGGCCGCTCTTGCCGCCGCCTTCGACGGTGATGTAGGCGTCGAAGCGGTTGGCGGCGTCCACGGCGCGCAGGGGCTCGAGGGCCGACACAGCCTTCACGAGGTTGCCGAAGTAATCTTGGAACTCGAGGCCGTTGACGCTGACCTTGCCTTTGCCGGGGCGCAGAAAGACCCGCGCCACGCTGGTTTTACGACGGCCGGTGCCGTAGTACTGCTCCATTACTTGACCTCCAGCTTGGTGGGCTTCTGGGCCTGGTGAGGGTGGGTCGGGCCCGCGTAGACCTTGAGGCGGCGGAACATGCGGTAGCCCAGCGGACCCTTGGGCAGCATGCCCTTGACGGCATGCTCGATGGCTTTCTCGGGCTTGTGGGCCAGCATTTCGGCGGCTACGACCTTCTTGAGGCCGCCCTGGTAGCCGGTGTAGCGGGTGTAGACCTTGGTGTGGGGCTTGTTGCCGGTCAGGCGCACCTTGGCGGCGTTGATCACCACCACGATGTCGCCGGTGGCCATGTTGGGGGTCCAGTCAGGCTTGTGCTTGCCACGCAACACGCGGGCGATCTGCGAAGCCAGGCGACCGAGGGTCTGGCCCTCGGCATCTACCACGACCCAACCGGGTTCGCGCTCTTGAGGAACGTAGGTCTTGAACACTTGGGCTCTCCTGATCCCGCTGCCTACCATCAGCGGGGGTTGAGGTTTGTTCTTTGACAAAAGGATCGGGGGCCTTCCGCAAAGAACGCCAGCGAGCAATATAGCATAGGGCTTTGGCCTGGGTAAAGAGCGGGGGGCGTGTGCAAGACGCGAATCGAAACACAGCTCACCGGGGAAGGGGTTAAACTCGAGGGGCATGAAACTCAGCGACCAGGAAATCGCCCAGGCCCTCGCCGAGTTGCCGGGCTGGGCTGTGGTGAGCGGGAGGCTCGAGAAGACCTACACCTTCGCCAGCTATGCCGACGGGGCGGCCTTCGCCCTGCGGATCGCGCTGCTGGCCGAGAAGAAGGACCACCACCCCGACCTGCTGGGCATCGGGTGGAAGAAGGTGCAGGTAGCCTACATAACCCATTCCCAAGGAGGTATCACCTCCCTCGACATCGAGGCTGCCAGGGCTACAGATGCGGTGTACGCTAAATTCGCTTGAAACTACGGGTTGCGGGTGTGTCGGGGGATTGGGGTTGAGGGTGTACCTACACCCAAGCCGCCCCGCTTCACCTTGCACATATAAAAAAGGGAGTAAACTTTTCGATTGGTGAGTGTATGGAGCGAGCGGTGGACAGCGCCAACCTGGCCTACCTCGAGGCCCTTTTCAACGATTACCAGCAAAACCCATCCAGCGTCAGCCCTGAGTGGCAGGGGTACTTTGCCAGAACCCTGGCCGATGGCAGGCTGAGCAATGGCTTAGCTGCTACGGTAGGTGCGGCGGCCCTGCCCGCCGATTTGGCCGACTTTCTACTCAAGGCCACCCGGCTGATCTCGGCCTACCGCGAGCGTGGTCATCTGGCTGCCCGGATCGATCCCTTGGGCCGGCCACGTCCCCCGGTGCCTGAACTCGAGCTGGGATACCACGGTCTGAGCGCCGCCGACCTCGAGCGCCCCATCCCGCCCGGCCTGGTGAGCGGGGCCGAGACCCTGGGGCAGGCTGTACAGCGCCTGAAGGAGCGCTACACCGGCAGCATGGGCATCGAGATCGGTCACCTCGATGATCCCGAGGTGCGCCGCTGGATCGAGGCCCGCATCGAAGACGGGGCCTTCCCCCAGCCCGACGCTTCCACCCGCAAACGCATCTACGAGCGCCTGATGCAGGCCACGCTGTTTGAGGAGTTCCTGCAGAAGAAGTACCTGGGCGCTAAAACTTTCTCCACCGAAGGCTCTGAAGCCATCATCGCCCTGCTGGATTTGGCCATGGAGCAGGCGGCCCGCCAGGGGGTGACTGAGGTGGTGATGGGGATGGCCCACCGGGGCCGGCTCAACGTGCTCGTCAACATCGTGGGCAAACCCATGCGCGATATCTTCCTGGAGTTCGAGGAGCAATTTCCCGAGGGGTATCACGGCGATGTGAAGTACCACCTGGGCCACTCCAACGACATCCAGACCCCTGGCGGGCCGTTGCACATCTCGCTCAACTTCAACCCCTCGCACCTGGAGTTCGTGGGCGCGGTGGCGATGGGACGTTTGCGGGCCAAGCAGGACCGCTTCGGCGACACCGAGCGCAAGAAGGGCTTGCTGGTCGTGGTGCACGGGGATGCGGCCTTCATTGGTGAGGGCATCGTGCAGGAGACGCTCAACATCTCTGGGCTGAGGGCCTACACCGTGGGGGGCGCATTGCACGTGATCCTCAACAACCAGGTGGGCTTTACCACCGACCCCAGCGACTACACTGCCGGGCGCTACTCCACCGAGATCGCCAAGATGATCGAAAGCCCCATCTTCCACGTCAACGCCGAGGACCCGGATGCCGTCTACGCTGCCGTGGTGATGGCCATGGAGTTCCGCGCCGCTTTCAAGCGCGACGTGTTCATCGACCTGGTGGGCTTCCGCCGCCGCGGCCACAACGAGACCGACGAACCCGCTTTCACCCAGCCCGAGATGTACCGGATCATCGCGAGCAAGCCCCCGGCCTACCAGGGATACTTCCCTAAGCTCGAGGCCGCCGGGGTGCTGAGCAAAGCCGAGGCCGAGGCGATGGCCCAGGAATACCAGGTCAAGCTGGATGCGGCCTTCGCCGAAGCGCGCAGTGCACCTTCCACCGTCCGTCCGCACGCGGGCGGGGGCATTTGGAGTGGCTATCATGGCGGTCCTGAAAACGGCACTCCTGACGTGGACACGGGGGTGGCGCTCGAGAGGCTGTACGAGCTGATGAAGGGCCTGACCACGCTACCCGAGGACTTCAACCTGCACCCCAAGCTGGGCCGTTTCGTGCAGGGCCGCGCTGAGATGGGCGAGGGCAAGCGGCCTCTGGACTGGGCCGCCGCCGAGGCGCTGGCCTTCGCTAGTCTCGCCGCCGAGGGACACCGGGTGCGCATGAGTGGTCAGGACGTGGTGCGCGGCACCTTCACTCAGCGGCACGGCGGCTACACCGATACAGTCACTGGCAGGCGCTACATCCCCGCCCAGCACCTCGTCGAGGGACAGGCTCCGGTCGAGCTCTACAACTCAGCCCTCTCCGAGGCCGGAGTGCTGGGCTTCGAGTACGGCTACAGCCTCGACGCCCCCGATGGGTTGGTGATCTGGGAAGCCCAGTACGGCGACTTCGTGAACACCGCCCAGGTCATCATCGACCAGTTCATCGCCTCCGCCGAGGTCAAGTGGAGCCGCCTCTCGGGGCTGGTGATGCTGCTGCCGCATGGCATGGAAGGGGGTGGTCCCGAGCACTCCTCCGCCCGCCTCGAGCGCTTCCTGCAGTTGTGCGCTACCGATAACATGCAGGTGACCTACCCCTCCACCCCCGCGCAGTACTTCCACCTGCTGCGCCGCCAGGTCAAGCGCCCCTGGCGCAAGCCCCTCATCGTGATGACGCCCAAGAGCCTGCTGCGCAATCCCGAGGCGGTCTCGCCCATCGAAGAGCTCACCAAAGGCCGTTTCCAGCGGGTGTTGCCCGACAGCACCGGGGCCGATCCGAAAAGGGTTTCGCGTGTCCTGTTGTGCTCGGGCAAGGTCTTCTACGACCTCGAGGCCGCCCGCAAGGCCGCAGGCAAGGAGGACGTGGCCATCGTACGTCTGGAACAGTTCTACCCCTTCCCCGAAGGGGAGCTGGCGGCGGCGCTCGAGCCCTTTGGCAAGAAGGTGCCTGTGTACTGGGTGCAGGAGGAGCCCAGTAACATGGGAGCCTGGTGGTTCCTCAAGGCCCGTTTCGGCCACCTCATTTACGGACATGCCTTCGAGGGCATTGCCCGCCCCGAGTCCAGCAGCCCGGCTGTGGGTTCGTCCAAGGTGCACAAGCGCGAACAGGAGCAATTGGTCAGGGAGGCCCTCGGCCTCTGAGCCCCCAAACCCCGGCGCAGTAGCCGGGGTTTATCTCGTACGAAGCGACTCGAGTCAAACAGCGATAGACTAACAGAGCTTTAGGAGGATTCACGATGGCCGTAGAACTCAAAGTGCCCGCGGTGGGCGAATCCATTACCGAGGTGGAGATCGGGCAGTGGCTCAAGAAGGAAGGTGAGGCGGTGAAGGTCGACGAGCCGCTGGTGGAACTCGTCACCGACAAGGCCACCCTCGAGCTACCCTCCCCGGTAAGCGGCGTGCTGGGCAAGATTCTGATCTCATCCGGCGTGGCCAAGGTGGGCGACGTGGTGGCGATGCTCGAGGAAGGTGCTGCCCCGGCAGCCCGTCCCGAAGCTGAAGCTGCACCCCAGGCCCAGCCCGCTCAGCCCGCTCAACCCATCGCCATGCCCGCTGCCGAGCGCCTGATGGCCCACAGCGGCATCACCCCGGCCCAGGTGCAGCCCTCCGGCCCCGGCGGGCGCATCCTCAAGGAGGACGTCCAGCAGGCCATTGCCACCAAGCCCGCTCCGGCTCCGGCACCCACGCCTACGCCCACAGTACCCCTCACCCCCAAGGCCCCCGGCGAGCGCAAGGACGATGTGGTGCCCATGACCCCGCTGCGCCGCCGCATCGCCGAGCGGTTGCTGGCGGCCAAGCAGAACACCGCCATGCTCACCACCTTCAACGAGGCCGACATGGGCATGGTGATGGAGCTGCGCAAAGAATACGGCGAGGGTTTCCAGAAGAAGTACGGGGTGAAGCTGGGTTTCATGAGCTTCTTTGTCAGGGCCGTGGTGCAGGCGTTGCAGGAAATCCCGCAACTCAACGCCGAGATTCGCGGTGGTGACATCGTTTATCACCGCTACTACGACATCGGTATCGCGGTGGGTGGGGGTGAGGGGCTGGTGGTGCCGGTGATCCGCGACGCCGACAAGCTCTCCATGGCCCAGATCGAGGCGATCATCGCCGACTACGGCGCGAGGGTGCGCGAGAAGAAGATCAAGCCGGAGGAGTTGATGGGCGGCACCTTCACCATCACCAACGGCGGAATTTACGGTTCCTTGAACTCTACCCCCATCCTCAACCCGCCCCAGGTGGGCATCTTGGGCATGCACGCCATCGTCGAGCGTCCGGTGGTCAGGAATGGCCAGGTGGTGATCCGCCCCATGATGAACCTGGCCCTCTCTTACGACCACCGCATCGTGGACGGGCGCGAGGCGGTGACCTTTCTCAAGCGGGTGAAGGAGCTCATCGAGAACCCAGTTCGGCTGGCGCTGGAAGTATAGTTCTACGTCTTGTGTCCTGTGTCGTAAGCCAGATCAAAAGCGTAAGACCTGCGGCGTAGGACGTTCGCGGAGCGAAGCATATGCCAAAACATCAACTCGTCGTCATCGGTGCGGGGCCTGGAGGTTACGTGGCTGCCATCAAGGCTGCACAGCTCGGCCTCGAGGTAGCCTGCGTAGAGCGGGAGCAGGCCCTGGGCGGCACCTGCTTGCGGGTAGGCTGCATTCCCTCCAAGGCGCTGCTGGAAGCCAGCGAGAAGTTCTACGAGGCCAAGAAGGGCGCGCTCATCGGGGTGAAGTTCCAGGACGTGAGCTTAGACCTCCCCGCCATAATGGCCCACAAGGACAAGGTGGTGCAGGCTAACACCGACGGGGTGAGCTTCTTATTCAAAAAGAACAAGGTCACCCGCTATTTGGGCCACGCCCGCTTCGTCTCGACCCACAAGCTGATGGTGGAGGGCCCCGAGGGTCAGACCGAGCTCGAGTTCGAGCGCTGTATCATCGCCACCGGCTCCAAGGTGGCCATGCTGAAGGGAGTCGAAGTCGACTACCGGACCATCATCACCTCCGACGAAGCTATCGCGCTCGAGCAGGTTCCCGAAACCATGGTGGTGATCGGGGGTGGGGTGATCGGCCTCGAGCTGGGTTCGGTCTGGAGCCGCCTGGGCTCGAAAGTGACGGTTTTGGAGTACTTGCCGCGCATCCTGGGGGGTATGGACGGCGAACTCTCCCGCGCTGCCGAGAAGATCCTCAAGAAGCAGGGCCTCGACATCCGCACCTCGCAGAAGGTCACGCGGGCCTACGTCAAGGACGGCAAGGGTGTGGTTGAGGTCGAAGGGGGCGAGACCTTCACCGCCGACAAGGTGCTGCTGGCGGCGAGCCGGGTGCCCAACACCGAGGGGCTGGGGCTCGAGGCCGCGGGCATCACCCTCGATGGCCGGGGGCGCATCCCGGTCAACGATCGCTTCCAGACCAGCGTCCCAAACATCTATGCCATCGGCGACGTGATCCCTGGCCCAATGCTGGCCCACAAAGCCGAGGAAGACGGCATCGCTGCGGTGGAGGGTATGGTCACGGGTTGGGGCCACGTGGACTACAACACCGTACCCAACGTGGTCTACACCCATCCCGAGATCGCCTCGGTGGGCCAGACCGAAGAAGAGCTCAAGGAGGCGGGTATTCCCTACAAGAAGGGCAGCTTCCCCTTCCAGGCCAACGGGCGGGCGCGGGCCATGGGCGATACCGAGGGCTTTGTTAAGGTGCTCGCCCACGCCCAGACGGACCGGGTGCTGGGGGTTCATATCATCGGTCCCCGTGCGGGCGACCTCATCGCCGAAGCCGCTACCGCCATGACCTTCAAGGCTTCCTCAGAAGACATTGGCCGGGCCTCCCACGCCCACCCCACGCTGGCCGAAGCCCTCAAGGAGGCGGCGATGGCGGCGTACGACAAGCCGATTCATATCTGAGGTCGTCGAGACATAGGACCTACGACCTCGGCCCGGCAGGCTCAGCCGTGGACGTCCTCGGGTTTTTTCTCCATGCGCCCGGTGAGCCAGTAGAGGATGCGCTCGGCGACGTTTTCCAGGTGGTCGCCCAGCCGCTCGTAGCTGCGGGCAATGCGCATGAGGGTGAGGGCTTTGGAGATGGTGCGGGGGTCTTCCATCATGTAAGTCAGCAGCTCCCGCGTCACCGACTCGTACATCCCGTCCACCTCATCGTCGCGGCGCAGAACCTCGCGGGCGGCTTCCTGGTCGCGCTCGGCCATGGCCTTGGCGATCAGGTCGAGCATCCCCGCCAGGCGGTGCGCCATCTCAGGCAGGATCACGTAGTTCTTGAGCGGCGGCTCCTTGGCCAGCACGATCACGTCCTCGGCCACGTGGGCTGCGTAGTCCCCGGCCCGCTCGAGGTCGGTGAGGGACTTGATGATGGTCATGGCGAGACGTAGGTCGCTGGCGACGAGCCCCTGGCGGGCCATCAGGACGATCATGTCGTTCTCGATTTTGAGCTCGAGGGGGTCCACCTCGTTCTTGTCCTGGGCGATGACCTCATTGGCTAAGGCCGGATCCTGCTCGGCGAGGGCTTTGGCGCTTTTATGCACCATTTCGCGCACCAGAGAGACCATGCGGATGCTCTCTTGGGTAAGTCGGGCGAGTTCTTGGTCTAAGGCTTCACGCATAAGAACCTCCAGGGAGAATTATCAGCCCCTATCGTAGGGAAAACGCAAACCGAAGGCATTGCCCCCCTCCCAGGCTTTGCCATAGGCCTGACCACTCCAGCCTGCGGCCAGGCGGCGCACCAGGGCCAGCCCCAGCCCCGAGCCGCGCACGCTGGCGGCGTGGTAGCCGCGCTTGCCTGGCTGGAACAGTGGCTCGTAATCGCCCAGGGGGGTGCCGAAGTCGCGCACCTCGAGCCACACCCCCTGCTCGTCCTGGCCACTCTCGACGATGACCTCTCCGCCAGGGCCGTACTTGAGCGCGTTGTCGAGCAGGTTCAGGAGGGCTTGGTACACCGCGTCGGGGTTGGCCCGAACGGTGTGGGGAATCTTCCAGGTGATCCAGGCGCTGCGCTCGGCGAGCTGAGGGGCCAGGAAGCGCTCGAGCCGGGGGCGCAGCTCCTCGAAGGCGAAGGTGCGCTCCTGACCCGGCAGACGGTTCAGGGGAAGGTCCTCGACCAGTCGCCGCAAACGCTGGGCTTCCTGCAGAATCAACCCCAACACCTCTTGCTCTTGCTCCTTCGTCAAACCCTGCTGCAGGGCCTCGATCAGGGAGAGCATGCCGGCTACCGGGGTGCGAAACTCGTGGGCCAACACCCGGCTAGACTCCTCCAGGGCCTCCAGGCGCTGCAGCTCAGCGGTCTGGTCGAGCAGGAGCAGCGCCCCCGGCACGGCCTTGGCCCACAGGTACCGCCCGCGCAACTCGAGCCGGGCCTGACCCCCCTCGCGGCACAGCCGCTCGAGGCGGTGGTCGCGCAACGCCAGCATCAGGGGCCTGCCCAGCACCCGCTCCCGCGCGACCTCCAGCAGCCGCGCGGCCTCGGGGTTGAGGTAAGTCACGCGCTCCTCGGCGTGCAGCACCACGCCCTCGCGGGCCTGTTCCCAAGCGCGCTCGAGGGCTTTGAGGCCGACGATGGCTTCCACGGGGTCACCCCTCACCGCGGGGGGAAGCACTCGGGGACACGGACCTCATGGGCTCTCACGGAAACGATACCCCACCCCGCGCAGGGTTTCGAGGTAGAGCGGGCTCTTGGGGTTTTCCTGCAACTTCTCGCGCAACTGGGCCACGTGCTGATCCACGGTGCGGGCGGTGCCCATGAACTCCTGCCCCCAGACCCGCTCGAGCAGTTCCTCGCGGGTGTAGACCCGCCCCGGATGTCGGGCTAAGAAGGCCAGCAAGTCGAACTCACGGCGGGTGAGATCGAGGGGGGTGTTGTGCAGGTAGGCCTGATGGCGCTCGAGGTCGAGTACCAGCGCGCCCCGCTCGATGCGCCCGCTTCGGCCCGAGCGGCGCAGCAGGGCCTGCACCCGCGCCAGCAGCTCAGGGGTCGAGAAGGGCTTGGTCAGGTAGTCGTCGGCCCCGCGCGTGAAGCCCTCGACCCGGTCGCTCTCGCCGCTGCGGGCGGTGAGCATGAGGATGGGCAGGTTCTCGTAGCGGCTGTCGGAGCGCAGGCGCTCGAGCAGCCTGACCCCGGGTTCGTCGGGTAGCATCCAATCCAGCAGCACCAGGTCGGCTTGCTCCACCAGCGGCCAGGCCTCGCCAGCGGTAGCGGCCTCGAGTACCTGATGCCCCGCCCGGCTGAGGCTCAGCCGCAAGCCCATGCGCACGGCGGGTTCGTCCTCGACCACAAGCAAGCGCGGCATCCTGGAATCCAGTGTAGCCGTGCTGCCGTCAGGAAATTGTCAGGCCGGGGCAAAGAGCCCCACCTCGGGCTCAGGGGCACATGTCCTAGGAAAGCTGGGCTAGGGTAAAGCCACGAGCGCCGCTCCGTATGAAGTGCCTTCGCCAGAGCGATGCGGCGAGAAGGAGTTGGCTCATGTTCAAGCGCATTCTCATCCCCACCGACGCAACCGAATTTGGGCGCAACGCCCTCGAGCAAGGCCTCGAGGTCGCCCGGCTCATGGGCAGCGAGGTGACCATCCTCTATGCCCTGGAAAACCCCTACGGGCTGGCGCCCGCCTACAGCGCCGAACCCCCCGAACAGATCGAGCGGGCGCTGGAGCGGTACCGCCGGGAGAGCGAGAAGGCCCTGGCCCAGATCAAGGAAATCGCCGCCGCCCAGGGCGTGAGCGCCAGGGCGGTGTTGGTCGAGGATAGCCCGGTCTCGGCGATCCTCGAGGCTGCCAAGGAGCACGACCTGGTGGTGATGGCGACCCACGGTCGCAAGGGCATCGAGCGGGTGCTGATGGGCTCGGTGACCGACAAGGTACTGCACAACTGCTCCACACCGGTGCTGGTGCTGCGGGGCTCGAGTGCCTGAGGTTGAATGCCAGATTCGCTTACCAGGCCGGGAATTGCACCTTGGTGACTTTCCGAGCGGCCATCCACGGCTTATGCTTTTGGCGTAATGCCAGCCAACGACCTGAATCCCTTCGCCGATCGCCCGAAGCATGAGCCCGATCACTGCCCGGTGTGCAAGTTCGCCCACCTGCACCAGCACACCCAGTTTTCGCTCTTAGACGGGGCGGCGCGCCTCAAAGACCTCATCAAGTGGGTCAAGCAGGTCAGCCCCACCGAGCCCATGCTGGCCATGACCGACCACGGCAACATGTTCGGAGCGGTGCAGTTCTACAAGTACGCCACCGAGGCCGAGGTCAAGCCCATCATCGGCTACGAGGCCTACGTGGCCGCCGAGAGCCGCTTCGACCGCAAGCAGGGCAAGGGGCTCGATGGGGGCTATTTCCACCTCACGCTGCTGGCCAAAGACTTCGAGGGATACCAGAACCTCTGCCGCCTGGCAAGTCGGGCCTACCTCGAGGGCTTCTACGGCAAACCCCGCATCGACCGCGAGATCCTGCGCGAGCACAGCGCGGGCATCATTGCGCTGTCGGGCTGCTTGGGGGCGGAGATCCCCCAGTTCATCCTGCAAGAGCGCTACGAGGATGCCGAGCGGCGCCTGCTGGAGTACCTCTCGATCTTCGGGGACAAGCGCTACTTCATCGAGATCCAGGACCACGGCCTCCCCGAGCAGCACAAGGTCAACCGGGTGCTCAAGGAGTTCGCCGACAAGTACGGCCTGGGTATCGTGGCGACCAACGACGGGCACTACGTACGCAAGGAGGACGCCGAGGCGCACGCGGTGGTGCTGGCGGTGCAGTCGAAGGCCACCTGGGACGACCCAAACCGCTGGAAGTTCCCCTGCGACGAGTTCTACGTCAAGACCCCCGAGGAGATGCGCTCTACCTTCGAGGACGAGCGCGAACTGTGGGGCCAGCGCTTCGACGAGCTCTTCGACAACTCGCTCGAGATCGGGCGCATGTGCAACGTCGAACTCGTGCCCAAGAAGGTGCAGTACCGCATCCCCAAGTACCCCCTGCCCGAGGGGCGCACCGAGGTCACGTACTTCCGTGAGCTCACCTTCAGCGGCCTCCTCAAGCGCTACCCCGAGCGGGTCACCGAGGATCTCTACCGCGAGTTCCTGCGCAGGCTGGGCCGGCTGGTGCCGCACGGGGATGGAGAGGTGTTGGCCAAGACCCTAGCCGAGTTGCCTGACCTCGAGGCCGCCCGCGCCCACCTCCCCGAACTCAAGGAGGGCATCCAGTGGGGGCCCTGGGAGATCCTCTCCCGCGCCATCTACGAACTCACCGTGGTCGAGCGCATGGGCTTTCCCGGCTACTTGCTCATCGTGAGCGACTTCATCAACTGGGCCAAGGACAACGGCATCAGCGTGGGTCCGGGGCGTGGCTCGGCGGCGGGGAGCTTAGTGACCTATGCGACCCGCATCACCAACATCGACCCGCTGGCCTACGACCTGCTCTTCGAGCGCTTCCTCAACCCCGCCCGCGTCTCGATGCCCGACATCGATACCGACTTCTCCGACGTGCGCCGCGGCGAGGTCATCGAGTACGTGCGCCGGCGCTACGGCGACGAGAGGGTGGCCCAGATCGGCACCTTCGGCACCTTGGCCTCCAAGGCCGCCATCAAGGACGCGGCACGGGTCTTTGGGCTGCCGGTGAAGAAGGCCGACGAGCTGGCCAAGCTCATCCCGGTGGTCTTCGGCAAACCCACGCCGCTGGAGAAAGCCATCGAGACCATCCCCGACCTCAGGGCCGAGATGGAGAAGGACCCCCTGGTGGCGCGGGTGATGGAGGTGGCGAAGAAGCTCGAGGGTCTCAACCGCCAGTCTAGCGTGCATGCGGCGGGTGTGGTGATCTCCGACGTTCCCCTCATGGACTACGTTCCCCTGATGCGGGCGGGCGACGGCGAGGGTAAGGTCACCCAGTACGACATGGGCTCGGTCGAGGCGCTGGGTTTCCTCAAAATGGACTTTTTGGGCCTGCGCACGCTCTCTTTCCTCGACGAGTGCAAGCGCATCGTCAAGGAATCCAAGGGCATGGATATCGACTACGACGCCATCCCCATCGACGACGAGAAGACCTTCGAACTCTTGGGGCGGGGCGAGACCAAGGGCATCTTCCAGCTCGACTCGGCGGGCATGACCTCCACCGTGCGCGGGCTCAAGCCCCGGCGCATCCAGGACATCATCGCGCTGGGTGCTTTGTACCGGCCTGGCCCCATGGAGAACATCCCCACCTACATCCGCCGCCACCACGGACGCGAGCCTGTCGAGTACCCACAGTTCCCCAACGCCGCGAAGTACCTCGAGCCCATCCTGCGCGAGACTTACGGCATCCCCGTCTACCAGGAGCAGATCATGCAGATCGCCTCGGCAGCTGCCGGGTACAGCCTGGGCGAGGCCGACCTGCTGCGCCGGGCGATGGGCAAGAAGAAGATGGAGGAGATGGTCAAGCACCGCGCCCAATTCAAGAAGGGCGCAGCGGAGAAGGGGATCCCCGAGGAGGAAGCCGATAGGCTCTTCGACTTGCTCGAGGCCTTCGCCAACTACGGCTTCAATAAGTCGCACTCGGCGGCCTACGCGATCCTCACCTACCAGACCGCCTACGTCAAAGCCCACTACCCCGTTGAGTTCCACGCCGCTTTGCTCACGGTCGAACGCGGTGACTCCGACAAGGTGGCCGAGTACATCCGCGCGGCCAGGGGGATGGGGGTGGAGGTGCTGCCGCCGGACATCAACCGCTCCTCCTTCAGCTTCAGCGCCGAAGGGCAGAACGTGCTTTTCGGGCTTTCGGCGGTGAAAAACGTAGGTGAAGGCCCCACCGAAGCGATCATCAAAGAGCGCGAGCGGGGTGGGCGCTTTAAGTCGTTGCCGGATTTTCTCAAGCGGGTAGACTCTACTGTGGCCAATAAGCGGGTGGTGGAATCGCTGATCAAGGCCGGGGCTTTCGATGAACTGGGTGAGCGCGGGCAGATGCTCGCCGCCCTCGACGACCTGCTCAAGTGGGCTCAGGCCGAACGCGAGAGCGCGAATTCGGGCATGATAGGCCTTTTCGCCGATGCCCATAGCGAGCCCGCCTTACCCAAAGTGCCCCCGCTGGACGAGATCACTCGGCTTCGCTACGAGAAGGAAGCCCTGGGCATCTACGTCACCGGCCACCCGCTCCAGCGCTACGAGGGGCTGCGTGAGGCCGCGAGCTGCACCATCGAGGAATTGCCCGAATTCTACGCCAGCCAGCGCAGCGGCAAGGGGCGGGTCAAGCTGTTGCTGGCGGGACTGGTGGAGGGCATCGTGCGCAAGCCCACCAAGTCGGGTGGGATGATGTGCCGCTTTACCCTGGGCGACGAGACCGGTGCGGTAGAGGTGGTGGCTTTTGGGCGCTCGTACGACAGGGTCTCGCCGCGGGTACGCGAAGATGCCCCGGTGCTGCTGGTGGCCGAGGTGGAGCCGGACGGGGAGGGGGAGACCTTGCGGGTGGTGGCGCAGGATGTATACCCCTACCACGACCTCGAGGGCATGCCCAGGGTGATGGAACTGGTGCTCGACATCGCCATCCTCGACGATGACAAGATGCGCGACCTCTACAGCATCCTCGACGAGCACGCGGGCACCCTCCCTCTTCAGATGCGCGTGCACGGGGCCGATTGCTGGGCCTGGCTCGAGGCTCGAGGTATCAAGGTGGGCGAAGACGCGCTGGGAGCCCTCAGGGCGCTGGACTGGCTCGAGGCCCGCCTGATCCCCGACCGCGAGGCGCTGCTGTTTGGCCAGCAGGGTGGCAATGGCGCGCAAAGCGAATCGGTGGTGCCTTTTTAGGGGGCGACTTCTCGCGTTTCTTGCATTTACGCTGCACCGCGTGCAGCGTAAATTACCGCCTACAGCAGCCTCTCGCTGTAGGCGGTATTCGTGGGAAGCGCTCTAAGCCCTGGGATGCTCACGCTCACAGAGCGTGAACTGTGGGGTAACAGCATTGCTAGCGGTGGCCAGGGGTTCAGGCAGCAGGAGGTCGCGCAGCGAAAAGCCTCCCCGGTTGTTGTTGGCCTTGGAAGGACGCCAGCTCGAGCCGCGTACCTCGAGGCTGGGCGAGGGGGCTAGGCTGGAGGGACTCGGCAGGAGCGCTGTGGCCGAAAGCCCCAGGGTCAGCGCCCCCAGGCACATCAGCTTTCGCGCACGGCTGCGAACGACTTCCCCCACCATGCTCCAAGCCTACTGCTCGAAGCGTTATTCGAGCGTTATAAAATCACAACTTCCTGATTAACGCCTGTAATACGGGATTCTCATCGAAGCCTCCGGCACCGGGCTACGCCGATTCACGGGGGATTTACGCACGCATTACGGGGTTGGGGGGAGCGTCGGGATCTTCCCAGGCCATCTCCACCAAATCGATAAGGGTTTCGACGGGAACCCCGTAGTCGCGGGCAATCTTCGCGATCTCCCGCCCCAGGCGCTGCAGTTGGGGGACGTAGGCGGGCTCGCCCAGGTCTTCGGCAACCGAGATCAGCCAGTCCACCAGCTCATGAGCCTGCTGATCGGTCAGGCCCTCGGACAGTCCCTCGTCCTCGAGGAAGCGCTCGGCGATGCTATCTGGCATTGAGAACCTCGCCCTTCTTGACGTAGCCTAAGCGGCGCACCATGGCCTCCCGGTACTCGGTGGTCTGGGCCGCGGCGATGTCGGCTTCCAAGGCGGCGACGCGTTTCTTCAGATCGTCGATGTGGGCCTGGGTTAGCGCCCGTTCTTGGCGGAGATCGAGAAAACGCTTGGCTTCGAGGCCGATCAGGCCTAACATGTGCAACGAGCCCAGCGCGAAAATCAGATGAAGAACTCGGTAGACGGGCCGCTCCACGACGTTCCCAGTATAAACCAGCTTCCGGATATGAACCTGGACCAAGCGGCGTTAAGCAGGCATGTGACTGGATTCTGAGTTTATGAAATCGAGAAGTGTATGCGCCACTGGACATGCATTTTCGGCCAAACTGGATTATACTCAGATTGGTACCCATAGGAGGGACGACAGATGGCTAGAACAAAAGAACGCGATACATTCCGCAGTCGGCTGAAAACCGTGGGCTTGCGCCACACGATGCCGCGTGAGCGCATCCTGTCCTTCTTGGACAAGAAGAACGTTCACCCCACCCCCGAGGAGCTGTACCAGAGCCTGAAGAAGAAGGGGTACGCCATTGGCCTTTCCACCGTGTACCTCAACCTCCAGGTGCTGCGCGACGCGGGTCTGTTGTGGGAGTTCAAGGACCAGCAGGGCAACACCCGTTACGACGGCTTTACCGAGAAGCACCACCACCTGTTCTGTGTGCAGTGCGGCACCATCGAGGACCTTTTGGCCAAGGACCTGCCCGAGTTCGATCCTGAGCCGGTCAAGAGGGCTGTTGAGTCGCGTACGGGCTGGTTCATCGAAGATGCCCGCCTCGAGCTGCGTGGGGTGTGCCCCAACTGTCAGTAAGTTTGGCCCTTAAAAAGGGGGTGCGGCGTGCCGCACCCCCGCCCTTTTTGAACTACTCTTCGCTCAGAGGATTGGGGCTTAGCAGCTCGACCAGGGTACGCACCCCGAAGCCCACGCCCCCCGCGGGCCCCAGCGGGTGAGGGCGCTCGCTGTAGGCAGGCCCGGCGATGTCGAGGTGCACCAGCGGCTTCTCGGTGAACTCCGCCAGAAACAGCCCAGCTACGATGGCCCCGCCGTGGCGACTGCGCCCGTGCACGTTCTTGAGGTCGGCGGTGCTGGAGATGATCATCTCGCGGTATTCCTCTTCTAAGGGCATCGGCCAGACCTTTTCCCCGGCGCGCTCGGCTGCTTCTTGTACCTCGCGTCCCAGCCGGGTGTCGGTGCTAAACATCCCCGCCACTTTGTCGCCTAGGGCAATCACGCAGGCGCCGGTCAGCGTCGAGAGCTCCACGATGGCTTCGGCGCCCTCGCGGTCGGCATGGGTGATGGCGTCGGCCAGGGTCAGGCGACCCTCGGCGTCGGTGTTGAGCACCTCGACGGTCTTGCCTGAAAGGCTCTTGAGTACGTCGGAGACACGGTATGCTGCTCCTGAGACCATGTTCTCGGCAGCCGCCACGTAGGCGCGTACCTCGCAGTCGGGCTGGAGCCGGGCGATGGCCCGCATGGTGCCCAGCACGGCAGCAGCCCCGGCCATGTCGCACTTCATGGTCAGCATGGATTCGCTGGGTTTGAGGGAATAGCCTCCGGTGTCGAAGGTCAGGCCCTTGCCCACCAGCGCCACCACCCTCGAGGGCTTGCCCTGGGGTCGGTAGGTGAGCCGGATGAAGCGTGGAGGGTTCACTGAACCCTGGGCCACGCCGTAAAAGGCCCCCATCCCCGCCTGCTGGATCTGCCGCTCGTCCCAGACCTCGACCTCGAGCCCCGCCTCCCGCGCCAGCTCCCTGGCCCGCTCGCCCAGCTCGGCAGGGGTCAGGACGTTGGGGGGTTCGTTGACCAGGTCGCGGGCGTAGTTGACGGCCTCGGCCACGATCTCGGCCCGGTCCACCGCCGGACCGGAGGAGCGCGCTAGCCACAGGCGCAGTTTCTTGATTTCCGGATCGGATTTGTACTTCTTGAACTCATAAGCACCAAGCAGCGCTCCCTCGGCCAGGGCATAGCTGGCCTGCTTTTTCCCGAATTTCTCGGCCAAAAAGGTCTCTGTGACCGCCTCCTTGAAGCCCAAACGAGTGACTTCGTGTACCAGCTTGGCCCCGGCCCGTCGCACGCTCTCGAGGCTCACCCCGCGCTTGCGGCCCAGCCCGAACAGCAGTACGAATTGCTCCCCCAGCGGCAGCAGCAGGGTTTCGCCAAATTCCCCCTTGTACTTGAGCTCGTCGAGGACCCGGCTGATCTGCCCCCCGCTCTTGGCATCCAGCTTCTTGGCTTCCTCGGTGAGCTCACCGCCCCAATATCCGGCGACGGTCAGCGGAGCGGGTATCTCGTCCACATATCTACGGGCGGATTTAATTGTAATTTCCATACTTCGGGAGCATACCACAGCGATTTTGAGAGAAAGCTGAGATTACGCTGGCTTTTTCCTCAAAATCGGGCGCGTATAATCGAACGGATGAGTACGAAACCACCCTTCGCGCTTCCACGGCCTTCCCTGCATGGGGCAGCTTTGAGCTTCTGGGCTCGTGTGGGTGCGGCTTTTCATGTCCAGGCCAACCCCAAGAATGCCCTCGGGGGCAGCGCCGCTCTCGAGGGGGTGATGATGAAGTCCCCCGAAGCCTGGGCCCTAGCCGTGCGCTTGCCTGGCGGCCAGATTCACACCGAGCGCCACGAGGAGGTCGCCCTCTCCAAGAAGTACGCCTGGGCGAGGCTGCCCCTGTTGCGGGGGGTGGTCGCGCTGTTCGACGCCATGTCGGTGTCCTACCGCGCGCTCTCGCGCAGCGCGCAGTTGGCCGGGGAAGAGGAGGAGCAACTCTCCAAGGGAGTGCTCTACACCACCATGGCCGTTTCAGCAGTTATCGGAATCCTGATCTTCATCGTATTACCGGGCTTGCTTTCCGGCTTCATCATCGACGCTGCGCGCTATCCGGTGTGGTACAACGCCCTGGCTGGGGTCTTCAAGGCTTCCATCTTGGTGGGATACCTGCTGTTCATCGGGCGCCTGCCCGACATCAAGCGCTTTTTCATGTACCACGGGGCTGAGCACAAGGCCATCGCGGCTTACGAGCGAGACCTGCCCCTGACCGTCGAGAACGTACGGGGTCAACCCGCCTATCACCCTCGCTGTGGCACCACCTTCATCGCTTTTGTAATCCTGGCGAGCATCGTGGTCTACAGCGTGCTGCCGGGTCAGGACAACCTGGCCTGGCGCTTGGGCGCGAGGGTGCTGTTTTTGCCCATCGTGGCCGGCCTGGCCTTCGAGCTGCTGCGCTTCACCGCCAGCCACAACGACCCCTTCTCCCGCCTGCTGCGGGGCTTTGGCTTCCGCTTCCAGATGCTGACCGTGAAAGAGCCCACCGACGACATGATCGAAGTGGCCATCGAGAGCACCAAGGCGGCCATCGGGGAGAAGAAGCCGGAGGCGGTGCCGGTGGCGTGAACGCCGAAAGCCGATGACTATCAGCAAGCCCTGGACGTTGGAGTGTGCCCCACCTCCTAAAGCCATCGGGTAGACTTAATCCTCGTGGGTAAGGCCCGCGTGCTCGTAGCCATGTCCGGGGGGGTGGATTCCTCGGTTTCTGCGGCGCTGCTCAAGGAGCAGGGCTACGAGGTGATCGGGGCCATGATGCGCTTCTGGCCCGATGGCAAGAAGGACGACTGTTTTGAGACCTGCTGTTCGCCGGATGCTGCTTACGAGGCGAGGCGGGTGGCCGATATCGTAGGCGTCCCCTTCTACCTCCTCGACTACCACGAGGAGTTCCAGCAGAAGATCATCGATCCCTTTATCGCGGGTTACGAAGCGGGGGAGACCCCCAATCCCTGCGTCAACTGCAACACGCGGGTCAAGTTCGACTCCCTGCTGCAGAAGGCCCGCATGCTGGGCTGTGATTACGTGGCTACCGGCCACTACGTCATCCGCGAGGGGAATGCCCTGCTGCGGGGCGACTTGCGCAAGGACCAGACCTATTTCCTATGGGGTGTGCCCAAGGAGGCCATCCCCCACATGCTCTTCCCCGTCGGGCACATGGAAAAGCCGCAGGTGCGCCTGCTGGCCGAGCGCTTTGGCCTGCCTACTGCTAAGAAGCCTGAGAGCCAGAACATCTGCTTCGTGCAGGGTGACCTCAAGGATTTCCTGGCCGGGCACCTCACCGCCAGGCCGGGGCCGCTGGTGGACCTCGAGACCGGCGAGGTGATCGGGGAGCACCACGGGGCGCAGTTCTACACGGTGGGCCAGAAGAAGGGGCTAGGGCTCTTCAAGACCCACCTCGAGCGCTACGTGGTGCGGGTCAACACCGCCACCAACGAGGTGATCGTGGGGCCGCGCGAGGCCTGCTTGTGGGGGGGGCTCGAGGCGAGAGAGGTCAACCTGCTGGTCGAACCCGAGGAGTTGCCCGAGACCTTGGAGGTGCAAGTGCGCTACCGCACCAAGCCCGTGCCGGGTACGGTCGAGCTGCTCGAGGGCGGGCGCATGCGGGTGCGGCTCGCCGAGCCCCAGTTCGCCGTGACGCCGGGGCAGAGCATGGTGCTCTACCGGGGAAACCGCCTGTTGGGCGGCGGGTTCATCGCCCGGCCCCTGCACAACCAGCTCGAGGCCCGTGCTGGGGCGGGACTTCTGGCAGGCTGAGGAGTCCTTTCTGGGTCCCCCTGAGCCGCAAAAGCTTGACGCATACTGCATAAGTCGGTATTTTAAAGTTATAAAGCCCGGAGATGTCCGGGGTTTTTCTTTTTGACATGGCGAAAGAACGCTTGGACAAGGTACTGGCCCACCTGGGCCTGGGCAGCCGCAAAGAGATCCACCGGCTGGCCCGGGCCGGGCTGGTCTCGGTGGATGGGGAGGTGGTGCGTGACGCGGCCTTTAAGTTCGACCCCACCCGCTCGCGCCTCGAGGTGGACGGCGAGGTGGTGGTCTACCGGGCCTTCTTTCACCTGATGCTGCACAAGCCCGCCGGCTACGTCACCTCGACCAGCGACCGCGACGGCCAGCCCGTCACCGCGCTCCTGCGTGAGGAGTGGCAGCGCGACGACTGGATGCCGGTGGGCCGCCTCGATAAGGACACCGAGGGCCTGCTGCTGCTGACCACCGACGGCGAGCTGCTGCACCGCCTGACCCACCCTCGCTGGAAGGTGGGCAAGCGCTACTACGCCGAACTGGCCTTCCCCGCCACCCCTGCCGACGTGGAGGCCTTCGCCCTGGGCCTCGAGCTCGACGACGAGCTCCTACAACCCGCCGAGCTCAGCCTCCATGCCGATGCCCGCAAGGTCGAGCTGGTGATCCGCGAAGGCAAGTACCACCAGGTCAAGCGGATGTTCGCCGCGCGGGGAAACCACGTCACCTACCTCAGGCGCATCGCCTTCGGGCCACTCGCCCTCCCGCCTGACTTGACCATAGGAGAATCCAGGCCGCTCGAGCCCGACGAGGAGCGCAGGCTCTACGAAGCCGTAGACCTTGCCGCACGCTAGGGACGCTCGACCTGATCACGTTCTCCACATTTACGCTGCATCACGTGCGGCGTAAATTACCGCCTACAGCTGCCTCTTGCTGTAGGCGGTATTCGTAGGAACCGCTCTAATCGAACTTGTTTTGGGCCAACAAGCTGGTGTTGCTGGTCACGTCGGGGAGCCCCCCGGAGAGTTTGCGTATGGCGACTCGAGTGCCCTTGTACCAGGGGATGGTGGTTTTGGGGTCGGTGTAGCCCGAGACCATGCTGTTGGACGTTCCTCGCGTGTGGTATTGCAGGGCGAAGATCAGACCGGGCTTCACCGCATCGGTCACGTAGACCATGAAGGTGCCGTTGCCCTCCTCGTTCCAGACCTCCACGATGTCCCCGCTCTTGATGCTCAGACGCTGGGCATCCTGCGGGTGCAATTCGATATATGGCAGGGGGAGGGTCAGCATCTTCTCAGGCAGGAAGCGGTCGTTGTACATGGTCTGCCAGATGGCCTGGGCACGTCCGGTAGTCATCCAGAAGGGGTACTTCTGGGCCATATCGCCCTCGAGGTACTTCTGCACCTCGGGGGGATAGCCCTCCCAATCGTCGGTGCCGTACCAGCTAAACTTGCCATCCTTGGTGCCGAACTTGGTGCTGTAGCGGCGCAGGGTTCCTACCGGCTTGCCATTTTCCACGCGAACCGGGGTACGGATGCCCTGCTGCCCCACCTGCTTGAGGAAAGCATAGGTCACGCCCTTATAGCACTCGGCGGGCAGGGTGGCCTCTTCGGAGGCGGGAACGTTGTTGTCGGGGAACTCGCTGGCCCCGGCCAGGAACACGTCCTCGTCCTTGTTCCAGCCCTTGCCGAACTCGAACTTTCTCGCTTCGGCCTCGTTGCCGTCCTTGCGGTACAGATCGGCCATCCGCAGCCCTACCAGCTTGCAGATTTCCCAGTCCTGCTTGGCCTCGCCGGGGGGGTCCATGAACTTCTCGTACAGGCGCAGCAGGCGGCTGTTGCAGTTGATGGAGGTCTGGTTGGCTTCGCCCCAGGCGCTCGCCGGGAGCAGCAGATGAGCGTCGAGGGCGGTGTGGGTCATGTAAAGGTCCTGCACCACCATAAATAGCCCGCCCGTGGCCTCGAGCCCCTCGAGCACCTTGGCCACATACTCTCCTGTCGTGCCTGGCTCCCCCGACTGGCCGAGGTAGTCGGTCAGGGCCTTGGTGCGCTCGTGGATGCGCTTGCGGAAGAGTTGGTTGTTGGGGGTGGAGAGGTAGGGATTGGTACCGATCACCCAATACAGCTTGCCGCCCCCGTCGGTGAGGTACTTGTCCACGTTGACCGGTGGCCCGCCGTTGTAGATGGAGCCTGGGGTGGGGGAGGGTGGGCGCACGTAGCCCTCTTGGTGTCCTCCCTGCCGCCCACAACCCGTGCCGGGCCTGCCGATGTTCTGGCTGAGCACGGCCATCTGTACCAGAGCTGCGATCTGGTCGTAGTTTTTCATGTTCCAGATCATGCCCTTCTCGTAGATGGTGAGGGTGCGGCGCCTGAAGCCCCCAGCTTTGGGCTTGGCGATCCAATCGGCGGCTTTCTCGATGTCGGTTCTGGAAACCCCGGTGATACGCGAGGCCTGGGCCATGAACTCGGCATAAGGCGTGCCCAGCTTGAGCGACTTGGCCTTATACTCCTCGAATTTGGCCATGTCGGTGCGGTTTTGCAGGTACTGCATATTGTAGTAGCCGCGCTCCCAGATCACCCGGGCAATGGCATTGGCCAGGATGTAATCGGTGCCCAGGTTGGGCCTGAGGTGCAGGGTGCGGCCCGGCGCGACGGTCTGGGCGATGGTGAGCGAACTGGTGCGGCGCGGGTCTACCACGATCATGTAGGCAGCTTCGACTGGCTCGTTGCGCTCGAGGCTTTGCTGCTTCTCGGGGATGGTGGCCCCCTGCAGGTTGGGCAGTATGTGCTCGGTGTAGAACACGCTCCCCGTCTCGTAGGTATTGGCTCCCCACAGCACGATGGTATCGGCCAGTCGGGCGTCGCTGGCGTCGTAGTTCAGCTCGTGCACGCCACGCTCGCGGCTACCCCAGACCTCGGAGTTGTAAGCCGGACGATTGTGAATGGCGATGTGTTTGACGCTGAAGCCCTTGAAGAACAGCGAGCCCACTCCGTAGTTGTTCTCGAACCCCGCTCCCGAGCCACCGTGATCGAAGGCCTTGACCGCGATATTGTCGTCGTTGCCATCCTTGTCACGGATGCCCTTGGCTACCCCACACACGATGTTGAGGGCTTCCTGCCAGGTAATGACCTGGAACTGGTCCCCCACCCGTAGCATGGGGTACTTCAGGCGCTCGCGGGTGGCGCGGCTCTCTGAGAAGGTAGCGATGGCGTTGGTGGCTCCTCGCGAGGAGTGATCCCCGTTGAGGTTGATGGGGGAGTCCTTGGCGGGCACGATCACCACGTGATACTGCACCCCGTCTTTGTTGGTGACGATGGAGTGCATGGTTTCGGAGTAGGTTTGCCCGGCGATGGGGGGTTGGGTGCTGAGGTTGACGCCGAAGGCGTTCTGGCTGGCCTCGAGGCCCCCCTGCGTGCCCACCGGCCAGGTATACACCTTGTACCCACAGCCCACAGTGCAGTACTGGCACACCGTATTGCGGACGGTAGCATTCCTGGGCGGAATGGGTAGTTGATCCCTGCGTTCGTAGGACATTCAAACCCCCTAGATATTGCGGGCCCGGCCCCAGATGAGGCCGACCACGCCCTGAGCCAGGATGTCGCCGTTCTGCGCGACGCGCAGCCGGATTTGCGGCAGCGGCGTACTGGCCAGCCCCTGGTAGCACTGCCCGGCTTTGGCAGGGTCAAACATCGAATAGTGGCACGGACAAACAAAGCGCCCGCCCTTGAACTGCACCCCGCAGCCCATATGGGTGCAGGCGGCGGAGAAGGCCACGATATCCCGATCCCGGCCCACCCCGCCGATGGCGCGTTGTCCCAGTTTGACCAATACCCCTTGAGCCGAGCCATCGGGGTAGTTGAAGTAGACTGCCTGGCCATTCCGCAGGTTGTTGATGTTGCCAACCTTCAGCGCCGGATAGGCCAGGCTGGGGGCATAACCGTACTGGGCCTTTCCCCCGCTGGCCACTGCAACCACACCGGCAAGTACCTTAAAGACACTTCTACGGCTTAGCGTTGCCGCCATGCATCCCTCCCTTGTTGCGAGCAAGATGTTTTATGTATATCAAATCAATTTGGTAAATGTCAATGTTAAAGCCGTTAGGCACGGCTTTGCCACACGAAAACTCAGGAACGGGTTTGTTGCTTGTGTGGCTCGAGCCGAACTCTGCTACACTGAGCCTGCATGAACGAAAAGCTCGCCGTAGCTCGCCTAAAAGCCCTGGCCGATCCCGCACGGCTCAAACTGGTGCGCATCCTGGCGGATTTGCCCGATGAACATACCCTCCGCGATGAGCGCTGTGGAACGGCCTATGGGGTTTGCTTTTGCCACCTTGAAGATCGCCTGGGGCTCTCAGCACCGACCGTCAGCCACCACCTCAAGGTTCTGCGTGAGGCGGGTTTGATCGAGGCGATACGGGCGGGACGCTGGACCTATTATCGGCTCAATCCGGCTGGCCTCGGTGGCCTCTTGCAGGAGCTGGCCGAGCTTCAGCCCAAACCGATCCGGCTCGAGCTTGCCCAATAGACCCGATAAATCCGGCAATGCCTCTCCCTGGTACGACTTGCTCATGACAACCTCCTGACACAGGCCGAGCAGGCTAGAAGCCGTGGGAGGATCTGGCATGAAAAAGCTCTTAGCCACTGCTGTTGCTGCCGCCGCTCTATCGGGATTGGCCTCGGCTCAAAGCGTCAACCTCACCGGAGCCGGGGCGACCTTTCCCTTCCCCATCCTGGCGAAGTACTTTGACGAGTACGCCAAGCTAACCAACAGCCAGGTGCGGGTAAACTATCAGTCCATCGGCTCTGGCGGTGGTCAGCGCCAGTTCATCGAGCAGACCGTGCACTTCGGGGCTTCCGACAACCCCTTGAACGACCAGCAGATGGCGGAGATTCGCAAGAACACGGGCTCTGCCGCCCTCAACATCCCCTTTGTTTTAGGGGCAGTGGTGCCCACCTACAATCTTCCTGGCCTGGCCAAGCCCCTGAACTTCACCGGTGAAGTGCTGGCCGACATCTTCCTGGGCAACATCAAGACCTGGAACGACCCGGCCATCGCCAAGCTCAACCCTGATGTCAAGCTGCCCCCCCTACCCATTACCGTGGTTCACCGCTCCGACGGTTCCGGCACCACCTTCGTCTGGACCGACTACCTGAGCAAGGTTTCGCCGGAGTGGGCCCAGAAAGTGGGCCGGGGCAACAGCGTAGACTGGAAGGCTCCCAACAAGGTGGGAGCGCGGGGTAACGAGGGAGTGGCCGGGGTGGTGCGCCAGACCCCTGGGGCCATCGGCTACAACGAGGTGACCTACGCCGTCCAGAACAAAATCGCCTATGGAGCGGTGCAGAACAAGGCGGGCCGTTTCGTGCTGGCCGACCTGCCCTCCATCTCTTCAGCGGCTAACGTACCCCTGCCCGGTGATGCTCGTATCTCCCTGACCAACACCGCTGCGCCCGATGGCTACCCCGTCGCCAGCTTCTCCTACCTGCTGGTTTACGAAAAGCTCGAGGCCAACAAGGCCTTCAAATCCGAGGCCGAAGCCAGGGCCTTCGTAGGGCTGCTGAAGTGGTTGGTGACCGATGGGCAGAAGTTCAACGAACCCCTCACCTATGGGCGCCTGCCCGGCGTAGCCCAGCAGCGGGCTCTGGCCTTGATCGCCCGCATCACCTACCAGGGCAAGCCCTTGGGCAAGGAAATCGTAGGCCGCTAGACTTACTGCTGGGGGAGGGCCGCCTCCCCCTGTAAGCTTTTACTATGCAGGCTCCACTCGCCCGATCCAACAAAAGACCCTCAGCCTTGTATCGGATGCTGGGGGATCGTGTTTTTGCTGCCGTGGTGACGCTGCTGGCCTTCGGGGTAGTGGCGCTGTCTTTGGGACTGGGTTACTACCTCTACTTGGGGGGGGCCCAGGCCATCGAGCGCTTTGGCTTTTGGGGTTTTCTCACCGGAACCACTTGGGATCCCGCGCTCAAGGAGGAGTTTGGGGCCTGGCCATATCTTGTGGGCACTTTGCTCACCAGTTTCTGCGCCCTGCTCCTCTCCCTCTTCCCCGCTATCGCGGCTGCCATTTACGCTGCTGAATATGCTCCGAGGTGGCTCGTGGGCGTCATCAATTACCTCGTAGACCTTATGGCGGCTGTTCCGAGTGTGGTCTACGGCCTATGGGGTATCTTTGTTTTGGCCCCCTTCTTACGGGAAAAACTCTTTCTGCCTGCCTACATGTGGGCGGCGGAAAATGCTCCTGGTGTTCTGCCGTATCTGGGAAACCCCTCGGGCTATGGTTTCTTTACCGCGGTGGTGATCCTGGCAAGCATGATTATTCCCTACACGACGGCCTTGGCTCGAGACGCCATCAGCCTGGTGCCCCAAGCTCAGCGCGAGGCTGCCTATGCCTTAGGGGCGACGCGCTGGGAGGTGATGCGCCTGGCCATGCTGCCTTATGCTCGGGGAGGGATCTTGGCCGGGGTAATCCTGGCACTAGGACGGGCCCTGGGAGAGACCATGGCGGTGGCGATGGTGATCGGCAACACTAACATCATGCTCAAGCTACTGGGCATTCCGCTGCTATATCCGCTCTTCGGACCCGCCACTACCATGCCTTCGGTGATCGCTCTGGAATTCAAGGAAGCGGTTACCGACATTCACCTCTCCAGCCTTATCGCTCTGGGTTTTTACCTCTTCCTGGTGGCCTTCGCGGTTAATTTGCTGGCCAGTTACCTGATCAATGCCTTCAAGGTAGGAGGTCAACGGGCATGAGGAGCTTGCAGGCTCGCTATAACCGTGACCGCTTCATGATGGCTTTGTTGGTGCTGGGCACGGCTCTGGCCGCTTTACCGCTGCTTCTGCTGCTGGGGTATGCCCTGATCGAGGGTTTCACCTCGCTCAACTGGGACTTTTTCACCAAAACGCAAAAGCCCCCAGGCGAGCTTGGCGGTGGCATGGCCCAGGCCATCGTGGGAACGATCATTCTCAACGGGGTGGCTTTGTTATTGGCCATCCCCTTTGGCTTGGCAGCAGGGATTCTGCTCTCCGAGTACCCCGAGCACCCGCTCAACCCCCCCTTGCGGGTACTCTCCGATACCCTCAACGGGATGCCCGCGATCCTCAAGGGCCTCCTCGCCTACGTGCTCATCGTCAAGCCGATGGGGGGGTTTTCGGGGTTATCGGGTGCGGTGGCTCTGGCCTTCATCATGCTGCCGATTCTGGCCAAATCCACAGAGAGCGTGTTGCGGCTGGTACCCTGGACGATTCGTGAAGCCGGGCTTGGGTTAGGCCTGCCCCGCTGGCGGGTGATTCTTTCCTTGGTGCTCCCAGCTGCTCGCGCAGGAGTGGTGACGGGTATGCTCCTGGCTCTTTCCCGCGCAGCAGGAGAGGCCGCACCGCTTCTTTTCACCGCTTTTGGTAACGTCTATATGCAATTCAATCTGCTCCAGCCCATGGATTCCCTGCCGGTGCGGCTGTATACCTATGCGGTCAGCCCCTACGATGACTGGCACCGCCAGGCCTGGGCTGCAGGCTTGGTGCTTTTGGGGCTGATCGTGCTGACGAGCCTACTGGCTCGCTGGGCGACCCGTGGGCGCCAATAGGAGAGACAGATGATTCGCCCTGAAGTAAAAACTACCTCCGGTGACGTACGCGAAGAGCTGCCCCTGCGCATGGAAACTCGAGGCCTATCCGTGTTCTACGGAAAAAAGGCGGGGGTCAGGGATGTGAACCTCCCCATCTATACCAATCGGGTGACCGCGCTCATCGGCCCATCGGGTTGTGGAAAGACCACCTTTTTGCGGGCCCTCAACCGCATGCATGACCTTACCCCCATCGCCCGCGTAACCGGTGAGGCTTTGTTGGATGGCCAGAACATCTATGAGCGCGGGGTGGACCCCGTAGAGGTACGCCGCAGGGTTGGCATGGTTTTTCAGAAGCCCAACCCCTTTCCCACCCTCTCCGTTTATGACAACGTGGCCTCCGGGTTGAAGCTGGTGGGCATTCGCCACAAAGGCTTGCTGGATGAAGCGGTAGAGCGCTCCCTGAGGCAAGCCGCCTTATGGGAGGAGGTCAAAGACCGCCTGCGGGCTCCGGGCATGAGCCTCTCGGGTGGCCAGCAGCAGCGATTGTGCATCGCCCGCGCCCTGGCGGTGCAGCCCGAGGTCTTGCTGATGGACGAGCCCACCAGCGCCCTCGACCCCATCTCTACCCAGTCCATCGAAGACCTGATGAGCGAGTTAAAGAAGCACGTGACCATCGTGATTGTCACCCACAACATGCAGCAGGCTGCCCGCGTCTCCGACTTCACCGGTTACTTCCTCACCGGCGAACTCGTGGAGTTCGGCCCCACCAGCCAGATGTTCACCAACCCTAAGGACCCGCGCACAGAGGCCTACATCACGGGGCGGTTCGGGTAAGGGAAGGGGTGTTGGTCGTACGTCGTATGCCTTAGCCCCCGGCCCTTGACCTCCTATAAGATGACCCCGTGCGACTGGGTGTGTTGTTGAGCCCGGGTTTCCTCGAGGCCGAAGCCGCGTTGGCCCTGGAAGTGGCCCGCTTGTTGGAGTGGGAGGCCTTCACCCTGGCGCGGGGGAGGACGGCGCTCGAGGGAGCCGGGGGCTCGGTCTGGACGCCGCGCTACGTGTTGGGGGCCCGCACCGCGCTGGACGTGTTGGTCATTCCCGGAGGCCCGCAGATGAGCAAGCTGGGCCGCGACGCAGATCATCAGGACTGGTTCGCCCAGGTGTGGGAGGGCTTGCGGGCGGTGTTCGCCGGCGCAAATGCTGCACTGATGCTGCTCGAGCTCGGCCACCTCCAGCGCTCCCAGCCCCTGGCTGCTCACCCCCTTGCGCTCGAGGCGCTGCGCGAACGAGGTTTCCGGCCCGAGGCCAGGCCGGTGCTGTGGCAGGGCAAGGTTTGCACCACGCGGGGCTACCTGGAATTGCCCAAAGCCATGCTCGAGTGGGCCGGCTTCTCCGACGAAGCTAGGGCGCACATTGGGCTGTGAGATGAAGAGGACGAGCCATCCCCTCAAAGCAGTGCCAGAAATTCGTCCCAGGGCGTAGCTGGCAGGGTCTCGGTGGTGGAGTGGCCGTAGGCGTGGATGATCATGGCCGCTTTGGAAACCTGCTTGGGGTCGTCGGACTCCACCAGGTCCACCACGTCGAAGCGGCCCATGGTGGCGTAACTGGCCTTCCAGCGCACGCCGGGGCATTCCGACTTGATACGGGCCGAGACTTCCTCAGCCAGCTTCTTGAAGTCCTTGGGGTCGTGGAAGGCCTCGGGAGAGAAGCGGCTGAGAATCACGTAGGTCGCCATGGCTACCTCCTTGGGGGAATAGCGTCCTCGAGGCGCGTGCTCGTAATCGGGGTGTGCACCTGAGTTTATCAGACCCAAAGCGCGACTTACAACTTGCCCTGGTAAGCCAGATCGAGGATTTCCAGGGTGTGGTACATCGGAATTTCCACCCCCAGCTTGCGCAGGTGGCTCTGGATCTGGGTGAAACAGCCGATGTTGCCCGTAGCGACAGCCTGGGCTCCGGTGGCGAGGATGTTGCGGGCTTTGCGCTCACCCAAGGTGGCGGCGATGGCTGGCTGCTCGAGGTTGTAGGTTCCGGCGCTGCCGCAGCACAGCTCGCCCTCGGGGATCTCGACGAGCTCGAGGCCGCCGATCGAGCGTAGCAACTTGCGCGGCTCGGAGCGCACCCCTTGGGCGTGAGCCAGGTGGCAGGCGTCGTGATAGGCCACCTTGAGGGGCTGCTTGAGGGCGGGGGGCTCGAGCAGGCCCAGGTTGGTCAGGAATACCGACACGTCCTGCACGCGCTTGCTGAAGGCTTCGGCGGCCTGGTGCTCGGCTTGGCCCGCGAAGAGCAGGCCGTACTCCTTGAGCCCCGAACCGCACCCGGCGGCGTTGGAGAGGATGGCGTCGACGTCGTCGGGAAAGGCCTTCAGGTTCTGCCGAGCCAGGGCCAGGGCTCTGCTGCGCTCGCCGGTATGCATGGCGGCGGCTCCGCAGCAAGCCTGCCCCTGGGGGATCACCACCTCTACGCCGTTCTCGGCCAGCACCCGCAGGGTGGCCCAGTTGAAGCCCGGCTTGAGCACCTGCTGGGCGCACCCGGCCAGCAGCGCCACGCGCGCGCGGCGGGGGCCTTTGGCCGGGAAGAACTCGGGCAGGGGAGGAGCGGGCTCGAGGCGCTCGGGGAGTAGCTCGAGCGGCGCTTGCAGGGCCTTGGGGAGCACCGCTTTGAAGACCTTTCCGATCTTGCCGAGCTGAGCGGCGATGCGGAAGCGCTTGGGGTAGGGCAGCAGCTCCATGATGCCCAGGCGGAAGGCCCGTGCGAAGGGCGAGCGGTGGCGGCGCGGCTCGGCCCAGCCCCGGAAGGTGCTGATGAGCTCGCCGTAAGGCACTCCGGAGGGGCAGGCTGTGACGCAGCCCAGGCAACCCAGGCACTTGTCGATGTAGGGGGCGGCCTCCTCGAGCTGCAAATTGCCCTCGAGCACCTCCTTCATCAGGAAGATGCGACCGCGCGGGCTGTCCATCTCCTCGCCCAGCACGGCGTAGGTAGGGCAGGCCGGCAGGCAGAAGCCGCAGTGGACGCAAGCCTCGACGGCGTGGGCCATCACCTCGCCCTGGGGGCCGATTTTCTGGGTGTCGATCTTGTGCTGCATAGCTTTCAGGGGTTGAGAGAGAAGCGGTTGTGGGGGTCGAGGGCCGCGGTGACTCGGCGCGCGAAGGCGTGCTCCCAGTCTACCCCGATCAGGGGTGACTTCAGCGCTTCGCTCCGCATGCGCTCGGCGTCACCCCGCAGCACCAGGCCGCGGAGCCCCTGGCGCTTGAGCAGGCCGTCCAGTTTTTCGATGGAGTCGGGCCAGTTGAGGTACAGCAGGTTTCCCGCGCCGATGTAGCGGCGCATTCCCGCAGGGAGTTCGCGCTCGAGCCCGGCGATTTTGCTCGGCTGAATGGGCACCTTGACCAAGTAGCCCTGCCCCCACTCGAAGCGACCCACCGAGCGCCAGTAGCTTCTTTCCACCTCGCCTTCGAGCAAGAGGGGGCGGGTGTCGGGTGGGTGGCCCAGAAAGGCCCACAGTCGTTCCAGCCGCGCGGGCAGCGCCTCCGGTAGCCCGCCGATGCGCAGCGTCAGGGTGGTCGGGTTTGGGGCTTTGCCGATCGCCGAAGCGATGTCCTTGGGGTGGGTCTCGAGGTCGAGGGCGTAGAACTCCAGCGGCGAGGAAGCGAGCTTGTACAGGGCCTCGAGGGCCTGTTCGAGGCTCTCGAAGGTCACTTGGAGCGTGGCAGCGGCCCTAGGAGCGGGGAAAACCTTGAGGGCTAATTCCACCAGCACCCCCAGCCGTCCCAGGCTGCCCACCATCAGCTTGGGCAGGTCGAAGCCCGCCGCGTTTTTGACCACCTTACCGCCCCCACGCACGGCGTTGCCCTCTCCGTCCACGAAGCGCACGCCCAGGATGAAGTCGCGCAGCCCGCCGTAGCGCTGGCGCATGGGCCCCGAGAGCCCGGCGGCTACGGTCCCGCCCAGGGTGGCCCCTAGCTCGACGAAGGGCGGGTCGAAGGGTAGGTACTGGCCGTGCTGGGCTAAAAGCGCCTCGAGCTCGGCCAGAGGGGTTCCGGCCAGGGCTACCAGCACGTACTCGGCGGGGTCGTACTCGAGCACCCCGCTCAGGCCCCTCATCTCCAGTACGACCTGGCCCTCCCTCGGCGTGGAAAGGGCGGCCTTGGTGCCCCCGCCCCTCGGCAGCAGCTTGGGATGGGCTCGGACGGCCTCCTGGACCTCGGCGACTTCCCCAGGGCGGATGAGGAGGCCCTCACTCACGCCAGATCACCCCGGCCTTCTCCAGCGGGTGAGGCCGGGGCCTCGCCGCCAGGAAACATCTTGCCCCGGTTAGCGAGTTCGTCGGGGTCCAGGGCGCGGCGCAAGCGCTGCATGAGGGCGAGGTCGTCCTCACTGAACATGGCGGGCATGTAGGCTCTTTTCTCCATGCCCACCCCGTGCTCGCCGGTGATGGAGCCGCCTAGCTCCACGCACAGCTTTAGGATTTCCCCGGCCAGCGCCTCGGCCTGCTCGAGCTGCCCCCTCACCTTGCCGTCGTAGAGGATGAGGGGGTGCAGGTTGCCATCGCCGGCGTGGAAGACGTTGGCGACGCGCAGGCCGTACTGCTGGGAGAGGCGCTCGATCTCGAGCAGGGCCGGCCCCAGCTTCGAGCGCGGCACCACCCCGTCTTGCACCAGGTAGTCTGGGCTCAGGCGGCCCACCGCCGAGAAGGCAGCCTTGCGGCCTTTCCAGATCTTCGCTCGCTCGTCGGCGTCCCGCGCCACCCGCACCTCGTAAGCTCCAGAGGCGGCGATGACGGCCTCCAGGTGCCTCGCCTCGGCCTCGACCTCGGGGGCCTCGCCCTCGAGCTCCACGATCAAGAGCGCCCGCGCGTCCGTCGGGTAGCCCGCCTTCACCGCGGCCTCGGCGGCCTCGATGGCCAGGTGGTCCATGATCTCCATCGCCCCCGGCAAAAGCCCGCTGGCGACCACCGCCGCCACCGCGTTGCCGGCCCGCTCGAGGCTGTCGTAAGCGGCCAGGACGGTGTGGTACTTCTCGGGCTTGGGCAGCAGGCGCAGGGTGATCTCCACCGCGATGCCCATCAGCCCTTCCGAGCCTACGAACAGCCCTAGCCAGTCGGGGCCGACGGCCTCGAGGCTTCGCGAACCCAGCTCCACCACCTCGCCATCGGGCAGCACCACCTTCGCGCCCAGCACGTGGTTAGAGGTCATGCCGTACTTCAGGCAGTGCGCTCCGCCGGAGTTGAAGGCCAGGTTGCCGCCGATGGTGCTCACGGGCTGGCTCGAGGGGTCGGGGGCGTAGTAGAGCCCGTAGGGCGCGGCGGCGTTGGAGACGTGAAGGTTGATGAAGCCGGGCTGCACCACCGCGATGCGCTCTTGGGGGTCGAGCTCGAGCAGCCGGTTCATGCGGTTGAGCCCGATCACCACACCGCCCTCGACGGGCAGTGACCCACCCGAGAGGCTGGTGCCCGAACCCCGGGCCACGAAGGGGACTTGGTGCCGTGCGCACCAGGCCACCGTCTGCACCACCTCGTCCGTGGTCTCGGGCAGCACCACCGCCAGGGGCCGGGCGCGAAAGGCGGTGAGGGCGTCGGACTCGTAGGGTGTGAGCTGGCCGGGCTGCACCAGCAACCGCTCGGCTGGGTAGATGCGTCCCAACTCGCTCAAAGCGGGATTCATGGAGTCCTCCTAAGCAAGACGTGCGCGCTCTTGTGCTTTAGCTTATCGCTTATGGCCCATAGCCACCAATCGCCCGGTGGGCTCGAGCGAATCATGGCCTCAGAGGGCTACGGGGCTAAGCCGTTGATCAAGTCGCTCGTAGCCCGGAGGCACCGCAGCGTAGACCTCAAAACGCCTTACGCCGTGGCATGCTTGGGGGTTGCCCTCCATCTTCGGGGGCCTTCAGGGCAGGCGCTCGTAGGCGGGCAGGGTCAGGAACTCGCGGAACTCCGGCTGCAACACCAGCTCATCGAGCAGTTGGGCGGCGGCCTCGAGGTTCTTGAGCCCACCAAGCTTGGCCATCTCCTCTTGCTTGAGCTTTTCGTAAAGCTCGCGGGTGAAGGGACGGCCGTCCTCGAGCCTGGCCCCCTCGCGCAACCACTGCCACAGCTGGGCGCGGGAGATCTCGGCGGTGGCGGCGTCTTCCATCAGGTTGAAGATCGCCACCGCGCCGCTGCCGCCGAGCCAGGCGGCCATGTACTGCAATTCCACGCTGATGTTGTTGCGCGCCCCCGCCTCGGTGACGGTGCCCCCGGGTACGTGAAAGTCGATGAGCTGCTCGGGCCGGATTTTGCCCTCGACGTCCTCGCGCAGGCGGTCTTTCTGGTTGGGCTTGGCCCCCAGCACCTTGTCGAAGACGCTCATGGCTACGGGCACTAAGTCGGGGTGGGCGACCCAGGTGCCGTCGAAGCCGTCGCCGGATTCGCGCTCCTTGTCCTTGGTCACGGCGGCGATGGCCCGCTCATTGACCTCGGGGTCCTTGCGGCTGGGGATGAAGGCGGCCATGCCCCCGATGGCGTGGGCGCCGCGCTTGTGGCAGCTGCGCACCAGCAACTCGGTGTAGGCGCGCATGAAGGGCACGGTCATGGTGATCTGGGCGCGGTCGGGGAAGATGACCCCGCCGTCCGCGGCGGGGACGGTGGCGAACTTCTTGATGCAACTGAAGATGTAGTCCCAGCGCCCGGCGTTGAGCCCGGCGGCGTGGTCGCGCAGCTCGTAGAGGATTTCCTCCATCTCGAAGGCGGCCAGGATGGTCTCGATGAGCACGGTGGCGCGGATGGTGCCGCGCGGGATGCCCAGGTAGTCCTGCGCGAAGTTGAACACCTCGTTCCAGAGGCGGGCCTCGAGGTGGTTCTCCAGCTTGGGCAGGTAGAAGTAGGGGCCTGAGCCGCGCTTGAGCAATTCGTGGGCGTTGTGGAAGAAGTAAAGCCCGAAGTCGAAGAGCGAGCCCGAAACCGGCTCGCCGTCCACCAGGACGTGGCGCTCGCTGAGGTGCCAGCCCCTGGGCCGCACCAGCAGGGTGGCGGTCTTCTCGGCCAGGCGGTACTCCTTGCCCTCCGGCGAGGTGAAGCTGATGGTGCGGCGCACCGCGTCCATGAGGTTCTGCTGCCCCTGGACGACGTTTTCCCAGGTAGGGGAGAGGGCGTCCTCGCAGTCGGCCATGAAGACCTTGGCCCCGGAGTTGAGCGCGTTGATCATCATCTTGCGCTCGACGGGCCCGGTGATCTCCACCCGGCGGTCGTCGAGGTCGGGGGGAGCTGGGGCTACCTTCCAGTCGCCCTCGCGGATGAAGCGGGTGTGCTCGAGGAAGCCCGGTTTCTCGCCCGCCGCAATCCGCCGCGCCACCTCGGCCCGGCGCTGCAACAGTCCCTTGCGCACCGCGCCGAACTCACGCTGCAGCCCAGCCACGAAGGCCAGGGCCTCGGGCGTGAGGACGCTATGCGAAGCCGGGAGCTTGGGGCCGGTGATCTCGATACCTTTGGGTAGGGTCATGGCTTTTCCTCCGGGGTGTGTTTTAGAAATCGGCCATCGTCTACCGAGCATCGACGGCTTCCATGCCCATGAGCCTAGCTTCCCGGTCATTATTTGTCAACGAGTGGATGGGTTTTGCGTATATTGAAAAATACCTGCACCCCGAGTAAGCTTGGCCTATGGCAAACAAGCGTCGCCCGGGACGCACCCGCAGCACCGAGGTGGGGGAGGTGCGCACGCTCGAGCGCGGTCTGATGCTGCTCGAGGCCCTCTCCGAGGCCGAGACCCTCTCGCTTTCCGAGCTCGCCCGGCGCACCGAGCTCTCGCCCAGTACCGCCTACCGCCTGCTGGAAACCCTGCGCAAGCGCGGCTTTGCCGACTGGGACGAAGACCGGGGGCTATGGAAGGTGGGCTTGCGGGCCTATCAGGTGGGGTCGGCTTTTCTCACCAGGGGCGGGCTGGTGGATGCGGCCATGCCCGAGATGGAAAAGCTGGTCGATGAGCTCAACGAGACCGTCAACCTCGCTGTGCTCGATGGCAACGAGGCGGTCTACATTGCCCAGGTCGAGGGACGGCAGCTCATCCGCATGTTCACCCGCATCGGAGCCAGGGCCCCGCTGTACTGCACGGGGGTGGGCAAGGCCCTGCTGATGGGCCACAGCGAGGCTGAGGCCCGGCGCATGCTCGGGGCGGGGCCGTTCAGGTCCTTCACCCGCAAGACCCTGACCACTCCCGAAGCTTTTTTGGGCGCGATCCGGGAGGCTCAGAAGTGGGGTTTCGCGCTCGACAACGAGGAGCGTGAGGAAGGGGTGCGCTGCATCGCCGCGCCGGTGCGGGACAACCGGGGCAAGGTGGTGGCCTCCATGTCGCTCTCGGCCCCTGCCAGCCGCGTGCCCGACGAGCGCGTTCAGAGCTTGGGGGAGCGGATCAAGCGGGCTGCCGACGCGGTTTCGGCCCGGCTGGGCTGGAAGGCTCAGGGCCTGGGGTGACGCGTCCTCCCGCCTCAGCGCAACCCCGGCTCCCGCTGGTGAAGGGGTGAAGCGGGCGAATCCCAGCCGAGCAACCTGCTCAGGTCGGAGAGCACCAGGGCGAAGCCAAAGCCGCGCTGGTCGTAATAGTTCACCTCCACCCCGACACCCAGCCCCACGAAGTAGCCGAGGATGAAGTCGCCCAACACCTGCACGCCGCCGCCGTACTCCAGGTTTGTGCCCACCCCCCTCGCTGCGGCGAAGGGTACCAAGGAGAGGCGCTCGAGGGCGTAGATGCCGTCTCCCACCCGCCATTCCAGCCGCGTGGGGTAGTGCGCCGACAGGCGGGCTTCGCTGAGGACGGGGGTGTTCCAGTCGTACCGAATGCCGCTCACCCGCAGCGCCAGGCTCTGCTCGAGCAGCTCTCCTGCCAGCGTGAAGCCGCCCTCCCAGCCGAAGAGCCTCGAGACCGCTCCTCTCAGGCTCCAGCCCTGCTCGAGGTAGCCGAAGGGGTCGAAGTCCAGCTTGCCCAGGTCGAGGCTGGCTCCCACATCCCATCCCAGGTCGCTGTGGTAAGCCCCGAAGGCTTGCACGCGGTACTCGGCCGGGCCGAGGCCGGGAAGTTCGCTGCTACTGCGATAAACCGGGCTCAACCCCACCGCCCACCCTCCAGGGGTGTAGCTTCCGGCGAGCACCAGCCCCCATTCGAAGGTGGGGGTGAAGCTGTAGACGCTCTCGACCCGCAGCCCTCCGCTTTCCGCCACACCCAAGCCGATGCGGTAGTTGTGAAGGCTGGCCACATCGCTGCCGTAGAGGGTAGCGCCCAAGCCATAAGCTCCTGGGCCGACGGGAAGCCAGTACAGGGGTAGCAGGTTGGGGGAGTAGGGCTCTACGGGGTAGGAATCGCCACTTCCCGGTGCGGGGGCTTCAGGGCTCGCGGGTTGGAGAGCGCCCACTTCCAACCCCTCCGGCAACTTCTCCAGCCGTTTGATCTCCAAGCCCTTTCCGCCGTAGCTGGCGAAGACGATCCCCTGCGGTGAAGGACTGAGGTTGAACACGCCTCCCGGCTCGGCGGTGAGCTGGTAGAGTCGCTCGCCTTGTGCTTGGTAGAGCTGCGAGCTTCCCCTGCGGTCGGAGGCGAAGAGGAGCTGCCCTTCGGGGGTCCAGGCGGGCCACCAGTCCTGGAAGAAGTCGGAGGTGACGAACTCGAGCCTCCCCTCCCGCAGCAGCGCGATGTCTAAGAAGCCGCCGGGGCGCCACACCGATAGGGCGATGCTGCCGTTGGGGCCGGGAGCGGGCTGGAAGAGCTGCCATCCCTGGGGCGGGGTGTAGACTTCGCGGTCTTGGCCCGCGCACCAGCGTCGCAAGACCGAGCGCTCGAAAGTGCGGCGCACGTAGAGGATGCAATCGCCCTCGGCCACGGCATCGCTGGCGCGAGCCCCGTGGGTCAGGCGGGTTTCCTGGCCGCCGGGCTCGAGGCGAAACAGCTCACCGTAGCTGGTGCCGCCCTGCTGGACAATCCGGGAGTAGACCAGGCTACCGCTTCTATCCCAGGAGAGCCGGTCGGGACGGCCCGGAAGGCGCACAGAGGCCGGGAAAGGGGTAGCGTCCTGCCGCCGGTCGGCCCAGCCCACCCGTACCGAAGAGCCCTGCCACCAGGCCAGCAGCCCATCCGAGCGCCAGGCCGGGCTGCTTCCCGCACTCAGGCGCTCGGCCTGGGGCAGCCCCGTTCGGCGCAGAGCCTCGGCCTCGGCCTTCGCCCGCGCCAACTCCTGCCGCTTCCACTCCTCCCAAAGCGGCTCGAGGCGCTTGCCCAGGGCGATCTGCCAGGCCTCGGAGAAGTCGAAGCCGGTGTGGTTGTACGTCCGGATGACCTCGCGCACCCCTTCCTCGCCGTATTTATCCACCAAGTAGGCCACGAATCCCCCTCCGAAGCTGTAGCGGGTATTGCCGCCGGGGTAGTGCTCCAGCGGCCCAATTCCCGCGTCGGAGAGCGTGGGCCATTCCCCCTCCCGGGCGATCTGGGCCCGCAGGGTGCGGGTGGTGCTATCCGCGACCCGTCCCCCGCTGGTGAGGGTGGACTCGAGATAGACCGCGTAGCCTTCGATGAACCAAGCCGGGGGAATGCGGGCGGTGTTGCTCCCGGGATAGCGGCCCAGGATCTGTGAGAGGGGGTCGTCAGCGTGGGTGGTGAGGTGGGCAATGTGGGTGTACTCGTGGACCAGCAGCACCTCGAGCACATCCTGCCACTGCACTCCAATCAGCCCCGGCTGGGGGAAGGTGGCCCAGATGCGGATGACGGGATAGGGAAAAACGGTGGCGAAGCCGTTGAACTGGTCGGTTTCATCGCCTACGAGGATGTAGGTACGCGGGGGTTGGTTGCCCACGACGCCTACTACCGCCCCCCGCACCGCCTCGGCGGCGGCGGCCACCCGCCGGGCGTACCCTTCCAAGCGCGGCGGGTGGATGACGCTGAAGTGGGGCGTCACCACCTGCTGCAGCGGCACTTCCCCGATGAGCTGGGCTCGAGCCGAACCCAGCGCCACCAGCGCCAGCAGCCCCCAGAGGAGTCGGTGGAGCATGAATACACTTTAGCGGCCTGGAGGCTGGGCTTGGTACCGGCTCGCTCAGCCCACTCGAGCTTCCAGGTACTCGCGCTCGCCCAGCACGATCTGGCGGGCGAGGTCGGGGTCTTTGGGGAATTCCTTGCCCCGGTTGATGAGGTAGGTTTCGTAGCGCCCGATCTCGAACTTCTCCACCACGCTCGAGAGCGCTTTGGAGAGGTCGAACTCTTTGCAGGAGAAGATGTCCACACTCACGAAGCGCTTCTCGGGGAAGGTGTGGATGGCGATGTGACTCTCGGCGATGAGCACCACGCCGGTTACCCCGGTCGACTGGCCGCCCTGCCCATCGTAGCGATACACGAAGGGGGGCAGAACCTTGGTCATCCCCATCTCGGTAGGAAGCTCGTCCAGTACACGCCGGACGAGCTCAAAGTCAGCCAGTTTTTCTGCGTTGGCGTTGTAGCCGTCGATCATCAGGTGCGGGCCAAACCCAAAGAGTTCCAACCTTGTCTCCTTAAGCGGCCTACGGGTGTCTCCCGGCAGGCTTTCTCACCCCGTTGAGCGGCGTGGGAACGCCGTTCTAACAGCCAACCATTATGCGGCTGGGGGGGTGGGGTGTCAAGAATTCGCTGGTGTGGCGCGGAGGGAGCAGGAAGTAAGCATGCACAGCCTGTACCTGACGCGGCGACCGGCCCCGAGGGCGGCAACTGCACGGATTGAGCGAGAAGAAGATCGATGGCTGCTTGCTTATGACTCCGGTGTACGTACACGCCCCACTGCGTCCTGCTCGAGTGTGCTAACGGTACTTAGGCTTCCTACGCCGACAGTGCTATGATTGGCCGCTGGAGGACGTTATGTATCGCGGCAGAGAAGGTCAGTGGGCTTTTTTTCTGCACCGGCTTTCAGGGATAGCCATCCTGCTCTATCTCCTGATCCACGTGCTCAACATCTCGGCGGCGATGTGGGGGCCACAGGTATCGGAAAGGTTGTTTGCCATCGAGCATACCCCCTTTTTCCGCGTCGGGCTGCTGGGGGTGATCGGCGCGGTGCTCTACCACGCGCTCAACGGACTGCGCATCATCCTCATGGATTTCACCGGATGGGGTGTGCGGCTCCAGCGTGAGCTGTGGTATGGGGTGTGGGTGCTGTTCGCGCTGTTTTTCGTCCCGGCGCTCATCAAGATCGTGCCGGAGATCCTGCATACGATGGGGGTGATCTAGGAAATGGCGATCCGAGCGCGCCGTTACTCACAGGCCAAGGCCCAGGCGGGGACCAACCTCGAGTTGGCCTGGTGGGTCTTCATGCGGGTGTCGGGCCTGGTGCTGGTGTTTTTGGTGCTGGGTCACCTCTACATGTCCAACATCCTCATCAACGCCGGGGATGTCGACTACAACTACATCGCCAGGCGTCTGTCCAACACCACCTGGAAGATCTACGATTGGGTCATGCTCTCGCTATCGCTCCTGCACGGCATGAATGGCCTTCGCTACGTGCTCGACGACTGGGTTCGTGATGCCAGTGCCCGCTTCTGGACCAAGATGGTGACGTATTCCCTGGCGGTGCTGGTGTTCTTCGTGGGCAGCATGTCGCTTTTGAACCACGACTTCTCCAAGGGGCTGGGGGAGAGCACCCAGCTCGAGCACGGTGAGGGTACGAGGTAACCATGGCACACCAACACGACGTGATCGTCATCGGCGCGGGAGGCTCGGGCCTTACGGCTGCGCTCTACGCGGCCAAGCAGGGCGTGGACGTGGCGGTGATCTCCAAGCTCTACCCTACCCGCAGCCACACCGGCGCGGCCCAGGGGGGCATCGGCGCGGCCTTGGGCAACGTCGAGGAAGACCACTGGGAATGGCACATGTTCGACACCATCAAGGGCGGGGACTACCTCACTGACCAGGACGCCGCCGAGATCTTCGCCAAGGAGGTCATCGAGGCGGTGCTCGAGCTCGAGCACATGGGCCTGCCCTTCGACCGCCTTCCCAGCGGCAAGATTGCCCAGCGGCGCTTCGGCGGGCACACCAAGGAGTACGGCAAGGCGGCCGTACACCGCGCGGCCCACGCCGCCGACCGCACCGGCCACATGATCTTGCAGACGCTCTATCAGCAGTGCGTCAAGCACGACCTCACCTTCTACAATGAGTTCCACGTCACCGACGTGATCGTCGAGGACGGCGTGGCCAAAGGGGTGGTGGCTTACGAGCTGGCCACGGGTGAGCTGCACACCTTCCAGGCCAAGGCCATCGTCATCGCCTCGGGCGGCTTCGGGCGGGCCTGGAAAGTCACCTCCAACGCCTACACCCTCACCGGCGACCTGCAGGCCATCCTCTACCGCAAAGGCCTGCCGCTGGAGGACATGGAGTTCTACCAGTTCCACCCCACCGGCCTCTTCCCGCTGGGCATCCTCCTCACCGAAGGGGCGCGCGGCGAGGGTGGCATCCTGCGCAATGCCCTGGGTGAGCGCTTTATGGAGCGCTACGCCCCCACCATCAAGGACCTGGCCCCGCGCGACATGGTGGCCAGGGCCATGTACCTCGAGGTGCGCGAGGGGAGGGGGGTGGGTCCACGCAAGGATCACGTGCTCCTCGACCTCACCCACCTGCCTGCCGAGACCATCCACAAGAAGCTACCCGACATCTCCGAATTTGCTTGGATCTACCAGGGCGTCGATCCTACCAAGCAGCCCGTTCCGGTGATGCCCACGGCGCACTACGCCATGGGGGGCATCCCCACCACCTTGAACGGCGAAGTCATCGTCGACGACAAGAACACCGTCATCGCCGGGCTCTATGCGGCGGGTGAGGTCGCGTGTGTGAGCCTGCACGGGGCCAACCGCCTGGGTACGAACTCCCTGGGCGACCTGGTGGTCTTTGGCCGCCGGGCGGGCACTGCGGCGGCTAAGTTTGCCAAAAGCGCCGATTTCCACGACCTCTCCCCGGACGTCACGGGGGACAGCCGCGAGCGCCTCGAGCGCATTCGCAACTCCAGCGGCAAGGAGTCGGTGGCGGCGCTGCGCGCTGAGCTTCAGCAGGCCATGCAGGACTACGCTTCGGTGTTCCGCACCGAAGAGCTGCTGACCAAGGGAGTCGCGGCGGTGGCCGAGTTGCACGAGCGCTACCAGAACATCGGCGTGCAGGACAAAGGCGAGCGCTACAACACCGAGCTGGTGGAGGCATTGGAGCTGGGGTACTTGCTCGAGGTCTCCGAGGCCACGGTGCACTCCTGCCTCAACCGTAAGGAGAGCCGCGGAGCCCACGCTCGCGAAGACTATCCCGAACGCGACGACAAAAATTGGCTCAAGCACACCCTGGTCTACAAGAAGCAGGGTAAGGTGGGCTTCATGTACAAGCCGGTGGTGCTGGGCAAATTCGAACCCAAGGCGAGGACATATTGAAGTCCTACGTCATCCCACCATGTACGACGTATGACGTAGGACCTACGACGGAGACCAAATGCAAGTAATCCTCAAAGTCATGCGCTACGATCCCAACAAGGCGGCCAAACCGGGTTGGGTGAGCTACCAGGTCGAGGCTGAGCCCATGGACCGGGTGCTCGACCTGCTACACAAAGTCAAGTACCAGCAGGATGGCACCCTGGCTTTTCGGCGCAGTTGCGGTCACGGCATCTGTGGCTCAGATGCGATGATGATCAATGGTCAGAACCGGCTCGCCTGCAAGGCGCTGGTCAAGGATCTGACCAAGAAGGCCGGGGACACCATCACCGTCGAGCCCATTCGCGGTCTGCCGGTGGAGAAGGACCTGGTGGTGGACATGGAGCCCTTCTTCGAGGCCTACCGGGCGGTCAAACCCTACCTCATCAACGACGAGCCGCCCCCCGACCGCGAGCGCCTGCAGAGCCCCGAGGACCGCGCCCGCTTCGACGCGAGCACCAAGTGCATCCTCTGCGCAGCCTGCACCACCAGCTGTCCGGTGTTCTGGGTCAACGGCAGCTACATCGGCCCCGCCGCCATCGTACAGGCCCACCGCTTCATCTTCGACAGCCGTGACCGGGGCGCGCGCGAGCGCTTCCAGGCCCTCGCAGCCAGCACCGGGGTCTGGCGCTGCCGCACGGCTTACAACTGTACCGAGGCCTGCCCGCGCGAAATCCCCGTCACCCAAGCTATTGAAGAGGTCAAACGGGCCATCCTTTACGACAAGTTTTGACTCCAACCACCAGAAAGGGCGAGCCACCGGCTCGCCCTGCCTTTGGCTTTGCTATGGACTATCGGCATCCTATGCCAGATGCTTGACGATCTGCGGCAACTGCCGTTGCACGAGGTAGCGCAGCACGCCTAGCTGGCCACTGCCCCGCACCACCAGCACCAGACTATGATCGGTGTTGATACGGCTGAAGACCAGCTGGTGGCCGCGGTACTCCAGGGTCAGGCCGTCCAGGGTGGAGTAGCCGCTGCGGTCCCCCAGCACCCCGGCGATGGAGAACAGGGTGCGACAGTAGACGGTGAAGACCTCGGGGTCGGGGGGCATCTGGCCGACCTGGCCCAGCATGGCCCCGCCGGGGCCGATGATCATGGCGCTTTCGACCTCGGGCTTGTCGAGGAAAGGGGAGAGGAGGGGCTCGAGGCCCGGCTTGAGCACGGGCTCGAGGGTGGGAACGCTCGGAGCGGCGGCCACCGGTGGAGTTGGGGTTGGCTCGGGGGTAGGGGTCGGTGCGGGCATGGGAGCGGGAGCCGCGACCGCGACGGCGGGAGCCTTACTCAGCGCCTGCTCGATCTTGGGGTAGAGGGTGTCGGGGGTGAAGGGCTTGGAGATGACCCCATTGGCTCCCACGCTCTGGGCCTGCGCGAGGGTTTTGTCGTCCATGATGCCCGAGATCAGGATCACCGGGACATCACGGAAGCGCTGGTTGAGCCGCAGGAGCTGGCACAGCTCGAAACCGCTCATCCCCGGCATCACCACGTCGGCGATGACCAGATCGGGGGACTCGTCGGTGGCCATTTTGAGCCCTTCTTCTGCGTCTTGGGCAGTCACCACCTGCAACCCCCGTGCGCTCAACAGACGCTCCAGCACCTTGCGTACGCTGGTGCTGTCGTCAACGACGAGAACTTTTGGCATACTCCTCCTTATTCAGTTCAGGCTCGAGCCCGCTTGGCGATGATCGATCTCGACCGCCAGAGACAGCAGGAGCTGATCGGTGCTCTTGTGGATGGTGACCGGCTTCGTGAATAGTTCGCTGGCGTCTTTAGGTTCGAAGCCGAAGCTGCCATTGCGGTTGGACTCGGCCTGTATCATCAGGTGCAGCACCGCGTCCTCGCCGCTCTTGTCGCCGAATTGGGCGTGGATGAGCTGCCCCTTGAGGAAGTACAGTGTGGCTTGCTGGGCCTCGAGGTGTACCACGAGCCGCCCGGTCTTGGACGAGCGGGCCAGCCACTGGGCCAAGTCGAAGAGGCTGATGTCGCCCAGGACGCCCTGGATGGCCTCGCGGATAGGGGGGGCGCTGGAGACTTCGTAGGTTTGGCGGGTGACCTCGAGCACCTTCTGGTAGGCCTGCCGCACCACCTCCCCGGCGATCACCGCTGGGGGCATCACGCTGTCGATGCGGGAGATGTTGGCCGGGGGCTTGGGGGCTAGCAGAATGAAGGCCACGAAGCGCAGAGCATCGTCGCTGCGCACCAACTCGTAGAACTCAGCCCCGCTCATGTCCGAAAGCTGGGCCAGGCTCACCACCACATCCGGGCGATTGCGTTCCAGCAGGGTCAGGGCATACAGCGCGCTGGTCTCGGTCTGGACTTCGAAACCCGACTGGACGAATGCCTGCTGCAGGGCTTGGGTGGACTCGAGGTTGGCGGCAACGATCAAGGCTTTCACGTGCGAACTCCTTCACGCAGGAACTGCAACAACTGGGCCTCGTCGGCGGGCTTGGTGAGGTAGGCGTTGACCCCTAGCTGCATCGCTAGATCACGGTGCTTGGTGCTGGCGCGAGTGGTGAGGATCGCCACCGGCAGGTGCGCGAGGTGGGGTCGGCGGCGCACCTCCTCCAGAAGCTCGAAACCACTCATGCGGGGCATCTCCAGGTCGGTGATCAGGGCGGCGAAGGTGCCTTCTTGTAGGATTTCCAGTGCTTCCTGGCCATCGACGGCGGTGACGACATTGTAGCCCAGTCGGCGCAGGTTTTGTCCCACCACTTTGCGCACCGAGAGCGAGTCGTCGGCCAGCAGGATGGTCTGCTTCGCAGGGGCGGCGATGTTGAGCGAGGAGACCGCGTGGTGGTCGTAAGGGCTGGCCTGCAGACGCAACAGACCGTTGGGGTCGAGCACCAGGATGACCTCGCCCGTACCGGCCACGAGCGCGCCGGAGAAATGACCCAAGAGCGAGAGTGGCTCCTCAAAAGGCTTGACGATGGATTGCTGCAGTCCTACCAGTCGGTCGACGCCCAGCGCCAGCTGGCGCCCGGCGACCTCAAGGTAGATCACCGCCATCTCGCTCAGTTCGCTCTCGGGCAAGCGCAGCAGGCGGGAAAGCTTTTGGATGGGGTAGCGCTCACCCTCGTGCTCCAGCGTCTGGGCGCCGCCCTCGACCAGGCGCAGCGCGCGCACGGTGTCGCTGGGCAGGCCCAGGGTGTGCCCGCTCGCCTCCAGGATCAACACATCCGAGACGATCAGGCTCTGCGGCACGCGCAGGCGGAAGGTGGTGCCCAGGCCCTCTTGGGTCTCGATGGTGATGTCGCCCTTGAGGCGGCGCACGCTGTTCCATACCGCGTCCATACCTACGCCGCGCCCGGCCTTCTGGGTGATGGTATCGGCAGTGGAGAGGCCGGGGAGAAAGATCAGCTCGATCAGCTCGCGACGGCTGAGATTTTGCAGGTCGGCCTCGTTGCGCAGGCCTTTCTCAACGGCCTTGCGCTTGACTGCCTCCACGTCGATGCCGTTGCCATCGTCCTGGACCTCGATAAAGGCGTCGCCACCGCGCTGGTAGGTGCGGATGCGCAACAGGCCCTCGGTGGGTTTGCCCCGCTGCAGGCGCACCTCCGGACTTTCGATGCCGTGCACGATGGCGTTGTTGACGATGTGCACCAGCGGCTCGATCAAGCCGTCGAGCACCAGGCTGTCGAGCTCGACCTGCTCGCCGGAGAGCTCCAGGCGGATGGGCCGGTCGCCGGCGATCTGCCGCACCTGGCGGCGCAGGCGCTGGTAGAGGCGCCCGATGGGCACCAGCCGGATGCGGCCTACCTCCGAGCGCAGCGAGCGGGTGACCTTGCCGAAGGCGTCCTGCTCGTCGCGCAGGGCCAGCAGGGTGGCGCCGAGCTGCGAGCGCACCTCGTTGAGGTCGGCCACCATCTCCGAGACCGAGCGCGCGAGGATGTTGAGGTCGGTGTAGCGGTCGAACTCGAGCTCGGAGAACATCTCCTGCACCGACTTGCCGATGCCGCTCGAGCCCGCCTCCCCCGCTTCTTCCGCGGTGGGGGCCTTGGACTCGGAGAGGGTGGGGTTGAGGTAGCGGCTCTCGAAGTCGCTGGCGGCTTGCATCAGGCGCAGGCGGCTGTTCTCCAGTGCATCGTCGATCTCTTTGAGCCTGGCGAGTAGGCTCTCGAAGCGCGAGCGGGTCCCGATGACCTCGCCGGTGAGGTCAAGGAGGTGGTCGAGGCGCTCGAGTGCCACGCGCACCGTGCTACGGGTCTCGGCGCTCGGAGTGACGGGAGCGGCTTGGGCTTCGGCGGGTTGGGCAGGGGGCGCCGCGGCCGCGGCAACGAGGCCGGTGGATTCGCCCAGCAGCTCCTCGAGCCGGATGATGTGCGCCTCGAGGTCGGTGGGACGGCCCTCGGCGGTGGTGAGCATGAGCTGGATGGTGCCTACCCCTTCGGCCACGATCGAGGCCAACTCGCCGCTCCAGGGGCGCTGGCCGTCGCGCACGAGCACCAGCAGGTCCTCGAGCTTGTGCGCAAGCTTGCCGATGGGAGCACAGCCCACCGAGTAGGCTGCGCCCTTGATAGTGTGCAACGCACGGAAGAGCGCGGTCACGTCACCCTCCGCCCCCGCGCCGGCCAGGTGCTCCAGTGCGGTTTGGGCGGTGTCGAGGTGCTCGAGCACCTCGGGGGCGAAGAACTCCCAGATGTCGGGGTTCTCGCGGAAGAAACGGTGCAACTCCTCGCGTAAGCTCGCGCTTTCGGGTGCGTCGACCTCGCCCAGCTCGGCGTCGGGGTCACTCGGGGTATGCGCTACCCAGGCCTCAGGGTTGGCAAAGGCCAACTCGCGCAGCAGGCTCGAGGCTCCCAAGCGGCTGAGGTTGAGCCCCACACCGCCTTCATGCCCCTTCTGGGCAATGCTGTCGAGCGCATCGCAGATGCAGGCCGAGGCCAGCCCAACGAAGCGGATGAGTTGCTCTTGCTGTGGGGGGGTCAGCCGGGGCGCGCCCTCGAGCAGGCGTTCGAGCAGCCCGGCCAGGCGGGCGAGCTGAGGGAAGTTGTACAGCCCCGCCGAGCCCTTGAGCCGGTGGGTCACGATGACCAGGGGCTCAAATTCCTGGCGGGCAACGTAGTCGGGGATCTGCTCCAGCGCCAGCACGGCCTCCCAGGCTTCGGCGAGGAAGCTTTGGAGGAGTTCGGGAATGGGGCTTGGCATGTCTTCCTTTAGGCCAGGCGGAAGCGGCTGAGGCTGCTTTGAAGCTGCTCGGCCAGCTTGCGCAGCTCCTCGGCGGCCTGACGGCCTTGCCGGCTTTCGTTCTGGGTGGATTGAGCGGTTTGGGCGATGCTCTGCATGGCCTGATCCACCAGCTCAATGGACTTCACCTGAGACTGGGCGTAGCTCGAGATCAGCGCCGCCAGCCGCGAGGACTGCTCGGCCAGTCGCGCGATTTCCTTGAGCTGCCCCTGGGCCTGCTCCGCACTGCGGTACTGCACCTCCACGGTCTGGGCTCCCTCGAGCACCGCGCTCACGGTGCGGCCAATCTCCTGCTGTACGTCGGTGACGATGTCGCTCACTTGGCGGGTGGCTTTGGCGGAGTCCTCGGCCAGCTTGCGGATCTCCTCGGCCACCACCGCGAAACGCCGCCCCAGCTCGCCCGCACCCGCGGCCTCGAAGGTGGCGTTGAGCGCGAGCAGGTTGGTCTGGGAGGCGAAGTCGGCAAGGGCATCGGCCACTTCCGAGATCTGGGCCGAGCGGCTGGAGAGCCCCCGGATGCTCTCGGCGATGCCCTGCATCTGCTCGCGAATCTGCCGCATTCCCGCCAGGGTTGCCTCCACCGCCTGCTCGCCCGCGCGCGCCGCCTGCAGGGTCTGCTGGGAGGCCTCTGCCGAGGAGGAGGCAGTCTGGGCCAGGCTTTGCACGGTCTGGGCTACCTGGTGGGTTTGTCCGCGGACCTTGAGCGCCTCCTCGGCTTGGGAGGCTGCGGCCTCGAGCACGTGGGCGGAGGTGCTGGCCATGCTGCGCGCGCCCTGGTTGACCTGCAAAGCAGTCTGCTGGACGTCTTGCAGCAACCGTGCGATCTCCTCGGTTGCCAGGTTCACTGCGTCGACCACGCTACCCAGCACGTCCTGGGTCACCACCCCACGCTTGGTGAGGTCGCCCTGGGCGATGTCCATGGCCACCTTGAGGAACTCGGCGATGTTGGACTGCAACTGCTCGCGCTCCCGGCGCTCACGGTCGCGCTCCTCGGCGGTGCGCACCAGGCCCCTCAGCCGCACGATGGACTCGTCGAGGGTCCGGCCCAGCATCCCCAGCTCGTCGTTGGTTTTGACGTCGGCGGTTTCGGAGAGGTCTCCCTGGCCGATGCGGGTGGCTATGCTCACCAGGCGGTTGATGGGACGGAACAGCCGGTTCAGCAGTACGGTAGCCAGCAGCAGCACCACCAGGGCGACCACCGCGAATCCCAAGGCCAAAGCCAGCGCGATCTGGTTTGCTTTTTGCACGATGACGCTGCGGTCGATGCCCACGAACACCCGACCCAGGTTGCCCACGATGGGAGCCTGGTGCTCGAGGATGTCGCGGTAGCTCTTACCCACGGCGTCGGTGTAGTTGACGCGGCGCAGGCTCGCCGAGGAGTTGCGGGCGCTGTCGATGACGGCCTGTGGGATGTAGGTGCTGCGGATGCTGCCACCTTTGAGGGCGACGTGATTGATGACCGAACCGAAGACTTGGCCGCTGTTGTCGAGCACGAAAATGTAGGTGACGTTGGGGATGGGTGCGAAGTCCTCAAGGCGTTGCTGCACGGCGCTGCGGTTGCCTGCCAGGATGTCGTCGTCGACGCTGGAGGCGATCGAGCGGGCGATGGCCTCGCCCTTGGCGCTGAACTCGGCCTCCAGGCTCTGCCGCAGGGTGACCGCCGTGGCGATGGAGGCCGCGGCCAGCAGCAACAGCAGGGGGAGCGCCAGCAGCAACAGGATGCGCTGGCGGATGCCAAAGCGAATCCTGGGGGAAGCGCTCGAGGCTGCCGGGCGCGGGTTGGGCTTGGGTTTGTGTTTGGCCGCTTGCATAAACCCCCTCAACTAGGCAGGCGGAAGCGGGAGAGGTTGGCGCTGAGCTGCTCGGCCAGCTTGCGCAGCTCCTCGGCGGCCTGACGGCCTTGCTGGCTGTTCTCCTCGGTGGCTTCGGCGGTCCCGGCGATCGAGCGTACCGCCTGGCTGACGCGCTCGACGTTTTGCACTTGCTGCTGGGCCACGCCGGAGATGGCTTGAACCAGCTTCGACGACTGCTCGGCCAGGTGGGCGATCTCCTTGAGCTGCTCGCTGGCCTCGGTGGCGATGCGATAGCCCTGCTCTACTTCCTTAGTGCCTCCTTCTACTGAGATCACCACGTTTTGGATCTCGCTCTGGATGCCCTTGATCAGCATGCCTACGCGCTGGGCGGCCTGTGCGGAGGACTCGGCCAGCTTGCGCACCTCGTCGGCCACCACCGAGAAGCGCAGGCCCGCCTCACCCGCACCTGCGGCCTCGATGGCGGCGTTGAGCGCGAGCAGGTTGGTCTGTTTAGCGATGTTGGAGATGGTCAGCGCGATTTCCGAGATCTCCAGTGAGCGGTCGGAAAGGCCCTTGATGCTCTTGGCGATGCTTTGCACCTCGCGGCGGATGCTCTGCATGCCCGTCAAGGTCGCCATCAGCGCTTCCTGACCCTTCTGCGAGGCCTCGAGCGTCTTGGCGGCGGCCTGAGCCGAGATGTTCAGCGTATCGGACATCTGGCGGATGGACTGGGTCACCTCCAGGGCCTGTCCCTGGGCTTTCTGGGCCTCGTCGGCCTGAACCTTGGCCCCCTCGAGCACCGAGGCCGCCACCTGGTTGAGCCGTTCGGCCTCGGTGTTGACGCGCTCGGCTGCCTTGGCTACGTCCTTGAGCAGGTAAGCGATCTCCTCGACGGTGAGGTTCACGGCGTCCACCACGTTCCCCAGCACGTCCTCGGTCACCACGCCGCGCTTGGTGAGGTCACCCTGGGCGATGTCCATGGTGACGTTGAGGAACTCGGCGATGTTTTGTTGGAGGATCTGACTCTGGCGCATGGCCTCGGCGTCGGCCTCGGCCTTGGCCCGGAGCTGGGCCACGGCCTCGTTGAAGACCGACCCCAAGGTGCCGATCTCGTCTCTACCGCTCACCTTCAACACGATGTCTAGCTTGCCCTCGCGCAGGTCCATGGCGCCACGCTCGAGCGCGGCCAGGCGGCGCGTGGTGGCCCGGGTGATCCAGAGAACCATCAGCAGCGTCAACAGCGTCGCCACCACCAGGGTGACTAGCATCGTGCGGAGGGCTTCGCCGCTCCTGGCCAGCGCGGCGTTATTGATCTCGAGGGCCAGGGCGTCGTTGACGTTGATCAGCTCGTGCAGGTGTCCGCGCAAGATAGTGTACTGGTAGATAGCCTCCTCAGCCAGCTTCAGGTCGGGCTTTCCGGCTTCTACGCTTCGGTAGAAGACGTTAAATTGGCTACGTGCGTTAAGATAGCGCTCGTTGACGGCGGTGATCGCGTTCAGCTCGCTTTCCTGTAGCGACTCCTTGCCCCGTGCGTGCAGCAGCCGGGTGATGTAATCGTAGTTGCTGCCGGTGACCCACTCCTGGTTGTAGCGGTCGATGATCTCGTCGGCGCTGGAAACGGCCCTCGCTGCTAGCTCCATGACCGCTCGCTGCTCGCCGATGTCGGCCTGGGGCCTGCGCGCGAGTTCAAGGTAGCGCAGCAGGTCGGCGTAGTAGATCTCGGCCTTGTGGACGCTGGACAGGCGCACCAGCATGCCGCTGTAGAGGTTGTCGAGGTCGGCGCGCATGGCCTGGAGACCCCTCAGACCGGTCACCACGATTGCCGAGGCACCTAGTGCCATCACCAGCACGATCAGCGCGATCTTCCAGACCAGGCGCAGGTTGTTCAGGAAGCCGCCAGACGGGCCAGCCTGCTTGGCGGAGGCTGCGCGGGGGAATAAGCGGGGCAGGATTCTACGCCTGGCGGGTTTAGTGGGTTTGGCAGGTTTGGCGGGCTGCATACGACGCTCCTGTTTTAGAAGGGGGTGTGGCCCGTTGATGGGTCGGGCCATGCTTGTGCGAGAGGTAGACGCGGTTCACCGAACGCTCCTTTGCGCTCACTCAAAAGAACGGCTCCAGTCTGTTGCTGATGATAGCAGACCCCGGATGTCGGCCATCAGGGCCTCGGGGTTGAGCACACGGGCGCTACGGCCTTGAAAGCTCACCTCGCCCAGGTACATGCCCGCGCCCCCGGAGCGCAGACTCTGAAGCGGTGAAAGTCCCATGAACTCGTCCACCGCGAGTCCCAGCACTTGCTTGCCGTAGCGCATGACCACCGCGCTCTTCCCGCTTGCGCTCGGTTGGCGGCTCAGGCCCAGCACTCCCTTGAGGTCGAAGAGGGGCAGGATGCGCCCGCGCAGGTTAACCATGCCCAGCAGAGCGGGGGGAGCCAAGGGGATGGGAGTCGGCCGCCCTACCTCGAGCACCTCCTGCAAGTGGGACACCTCGAGGGCATACAGGTCGCCTGCCAGGCGAAAGAACCCGGCCTGACGAACCTGGGTCTTGCTCACGACCTTTCACTCCCGCCCAGCAAATCCCTCACCGCCTGCTTTAGGGAGTCGGGGGTGTAGGGCTTGGTGAGATATCCGCTAGCGCCCTGACGCTTGCCCCACTCGATGTCGGTGGGCTCGCCCTTGGAGCTGATGACCAGCACCGGCAGGTTTTTGGTTTTCTCATTGCGTCGCAAGCTACGCAAGACCTCGTAGCCATTGCGGCCTGGCATCACCACGTCCAGCAACACCAGGTCGGGCTTCTCGGCCTCGATGCGGCTCTCTATGTTTTCAGCACCCTGCACTAACACTACTTTATGGTCGGTGGCCAGGATGCTTTCGATGAGCTTGAGGTCGGAGAGGGAGTCGTCGACTGCGATGAGTTTGGCCATGACTGAAGTTCCTCCTGAAAACTGCACGTCCGGACGGTGCGATGTATTGAGGGCATAACGCATAATCGCCCGACGTGATCACTCCAGATGTTAGGAGCGCACATATAGCTGTCCTGTGACAGATGCACAGGACAAACCGAAAATACAACAAGCCGCCTCGAGCCTAAAAGCAGCGACTTCGGCTTCGACGCAGCAGCGACCTAATAAACCCCACCCTGCGAGCCTATATTTGTGTGTTAAATCTCTATAAATATGATCATGATATAAATATGTATCGACTATAAACTTAGAAGCCTGTTCCCATCTACTGTGTATGGCCCTCCGTCGCACAAAGGCGGATTCGTCATATCCACAGAGCCCCCAGCCCTCGATCCTCGGCGGCTCTATCACGTTGCCGCATTTACGCTGTACGCGGTGCGGCGTAAATTGCCGCCTACAGCAAGAGGCAGCTGTAGGCGGTATTCGTGGGAAGCGCTCTAACGGGTCACTTCTTCTCGCAACGCCAGCGCCTTTTGGCTGAGGGCATTGAGATTGTCGATCTGGCCTTGCAGGTTGTCGCGGCTGGCCTCCAGCCGCAGGCAGGGTTGGCGGTAGAGGGCGGTGAACTGCTCTTGAGCCTTGCGCAACTCGGCCTCGAGGGCTTCACCCAGGGCTTTTTGCAGGTCGGCTTTAAGTGCGGCCAGGCGCTCGCGCAGCTTGGCCTTGGCGGCTTCCTTGCGACGGGGCAGGATGGATAATCCCAGCAATGCTACGACCAGTCCGGCGAAGATGCCCATGAGGTCGAGCAGCAGTTTCTGGAAGATCAGCACCAGCAGCCCACTCAGTCCCACCGCCCCCACCTCCACCAGCGCGGTGTGCTGCAGGGCTGCTTGGATGTGGTTTTTCAGCGCCAAAGCTTCGCGCTCGGGTTCGAAGGAGTTCAGGGCGGCTTCGAGGTTGCCCGCGATGGCTTGTTGCTCCCCTGAAGCCTGCGTTGCGCTGAGGCCCGGGGCCTCGCGCAGGAGGTGCAGGGCGTCCTCGAGCAGTTCCCGCTCGCGCTTAGCCAGCCAACCCAGCCCCTGCGTCACCCCGCGTTCGATGTCGAGGTTGGCGTTCCTAACCACCTCGTCGAGAAAGCTCTGCTTGAGCTTGGAGCTGCGGATGAGGTCGAAGAAGCGGCCCAGGCGCACGGTCTCGTCCAGCCAGGCCTCGCCGCGCTCACGCACCCCCTCCACCACCTGGGTCACCAACGCCACCTGGCCGGCGAAGTCCCGGCGGGTGCGCTCGGCGTGGCGTGCGGCCAGCCGCTCGAGGTCCTCGCAGGTGGCGAGCTGCTTCTGGATGCCCTGGAGCTGATTTTCCAGCTCGGGTGCGGCTAGCTCCAACAACCGGATCAGTACCCCCAGGGGGGAACCCAGCTTGAGTGCCGCCGCTTCGTGCCTCAGTACCCGCTGGATGTGGGCCTCGAGTTCTCCCACGCCGCTGGTCTCGCGCTCGCCCTGCCTGGCCTGTCGCGCCGAAACCCCGAATACCCTGACACTGTGGCCTAGGGTCCGCTCGCTGCCTTTGCGCACGAACTCCAGCACCTGCTCGCGTTCGGGCGGGGTCAGCATGTCCATCTTGTTGACCACCAGCACGATCTTCTTGCCCCAGGTCCGGATGAGCTGCAAGAACTCGGCCTCGCTGTGGGTGTAGGGGCGGTCGGCGCTGGTGACGAAGAGGATCAGGTCGGCTCGGGGGAGGAATCGCTCGGTGAGCACCTGGTGATGCCGCAGGATGGCGTTGGTGCCGGGGGTGTCTACCAGCCGTAAGTCCTCGAGGAGGGGGTTGGGCAGGTAGAGGTGGGCGAGCTCGGGGCTCTGGGGCTCGTAGCGGGTTTCGGGGGCGTAGCCGATGAGCTGCACCCGGTCGGTGGTGGGCGTCACCCCCTCCTCGAGCAGGCTGCTTCGCAGCAGTGCGTTCAGGAGGCTGCTCTTGCCACTGTTGAACTCGCCCGCCACCACCAGCAAAAAAGGGCCGTTGAGATCGAGGAGGGCTTGGCGCAGGGGGGTGAGGTCGGTGGAGGTTCGGGCCAGGGCCTCCAGGCCCTGGGCCACCAGATCGCGCACTTTGTGGGCAAGTTGCTGGGTCTGCGCATCGAGCATAGGCTCAGGGCTCCGAGGGTCCAGTATAGGCCACGCCTGGGCTAAGCGTCATACGCGAAACGCGAGCGACTATCGGCCATCGGGGTAATTTTCCCTTATGCCAGCGCCCGGATGGCCTCCACCGCCTGGGGGTTCTCCAGCGCGGAGAGGTCGCCGGGGTTCTGGCCTAAAAAGGCCGCGCGGATCACCCGGCGCATGACCTTAGCGTTGCGGGTTTTGGGCAGGTCATCCACGAACAGCAGCTTTTCGGGCTTGAGGGCCTTGCCCAGACGCAGCACGATCTGCTCGGTGATGGCCTTGGCCAGCTCCTGGCTGGGGGTGTGGCCTGGCTTGAGCACCACGAAGACCACCACGCCCTCCCCCTTGACCTCGTGGGGCACTCCGATGGCGGCGGCTTCCTTGACCGCCGGGTGTTCCACCGCCGCGCTCTCGTACTCCGCTGGCCCCACCCGCTTGCCCGCGACTTTGAGGGTGTCGTCGCTGCGGCCCTGGATGCTCCAGTGGCCCTCCTCGTCCACCACGGCCCAGTCTCCGTGAACCCACACACCCTCGAAGCGGCTCCAGTAGGTGTCTAAGTAGCGCTCGGGCGCCCTCCAGAAGCCCTTGGTCTGGCCCGGCCAGGGGGCCAGCACCGCCAACTCGCCCACCTCCCCGACCACCGGCTTCCCCTCCGCGTTGAGCACGGCGGCGTGGATGCCCGGCACCGCCGTGTTGAAGCCCATGGGCTTGATGGGCTTAAAGGGCACGCAGCCCAGGATACCCCCCCCGACCTCGGTGCCGCCGGAGTAGTTGATGATGGGTACCCGGCCTCGTCCGACGGCGTGGAAGAACCACAGGTAGGGCTCGAGGTTCCAGGGTTCGCCGGTCGAACCCAGCATGCGCACAGAGGAGAGGTCGTGGCGGCGGATGGCTTCCTCGCCGAAGGGCACCAGCGCGCGCACCAGGGTGGGGGAGATGCCCAGGTGGGTGATGCGGTGGCGTTCGACCATGCTCCACAACCGCCCGTGGTCGGGGAAATCCGGCGCGCCTTCGTAGAGGAAGACCGTGTTACCCAGGGTGAGTGCGCCCAGGATGGCCCAGGGGCCCATCATCCAGCCCATGTCGGTGAACCAGAACAGGATCTCGCCCTGCCGCAGGTCGAAGCAGTGGGCCATGTCCTGGGCGGCCTTGAGCGGGAAACCCGCGTGGTAGTGGACGGTGCCCTTGGGCTTGCCGGTGGTGCCCGATGTGTAGATGAGCATGAAGGGGTCCATGCTGTCCATCGGCTCGTAAGGAGCCTCCTTGGGCTGGGTGTCCACCACTTGCTCCCAGGCTACCTCGCCTTCTTTCAGCGGCACGTCGCCAAAACGCCGCACCACCAGGAGCCGCTCCACGCTGGGGGAGAGCGCCGCGGCCTCGCGGGCGGTCTCCAGCAGCCTGACCTTGCTGCCCCGCCGCCAGAAGCCGTCGGCGGTGACGATGAGCCGGGCCTCCGCGTCGTTCAGCCGGGTGGCGGCAGCCTCGGCGGCGTAACCCGAGAAGATGGGGATGAAGATGGCCCCGATCCGGGCGATGGCCAGCGCTGCGATGGCCGTCTCGGGGATCATGGGCAAGAAGATGCCCACCCGCTCACCCTTGCCAACCCCCAGCGACTTGAGCGCATTGGCCGCCTTTGCGACCATGGCCTCGAGCTCGCCGTAGGAGAGCCGGATTACCTCGGAGTCCTCACCCTCCCAGATCAGCGCCAGGGCGTCGGGTTGCTTCTTGGCGTGACGGCCCACGGCGTTATAGGCCAAGTTGAGCTGGCCGCCGACGAACCACTGCGGCCACTGGGGGCCCTGCGTGCTGTCCAGCACCCGTGTGTAGGGCCGGAACCACTCCAAGCCCATCTGCTCGAAGGTGGCCTCGAAAAAAGCCTCAGGCTGCTCGATGCTGTAGCGGTACAGCTCTTCGTAGCTGCCCAGGCCCAGCTTGTGCATGAGGGCCTCGAGGTGCGAGCCGCGGGTGTACTCCTCATTGGGATACCAGACAGGTTGTGCCATAGCCAAAGTTTATCGGTCCTCAGGGCTGCTGCGCCCGGTGCCGTAACTACACCGTCAGTAAGGAGGAGGTCCTTCAGGAACGGCGGCGGAACAACCCGAACAGGCCCTTGGGCTTTTCTTTGGCTTCCGGCTGCGGCTGGGGAGCTTCGTTGGGCGAGCTGAGGACCTGCAAGAACTGGGGGATGCTCAGGCGCTGCTTGGGGTCTTTGTGCAGCAGGTTGCGCAGGGCCTGGTCGAGGCGGCGGGGCAGCGAGGTGGGTGGGGGAGCTAGGTGCAAGTGGGCGTGGGTGACGTCCTCGAGGGTTTCAGCGCGGAAAGGCCGCTTGCCGGTGAGCAGCTCGTAGGCCAGCACCCCGAAGGAGTAGGCGTCGGAGGCTTCGGTGGCCTCTTCGCCAGCAAACAGTTCCGGGGCCATGTAGAAAGGGCTCCCGGCCCGCTCGAGCGGTCTGGGGTTGCTGCGGCTCTTGGCTACCCCCAGGTCGCCTAGCTTGAAGTCGGGGCCTTTGAGGTAGATGTTGGCAGGCTTGATGTCTTGGTGAATCACCCCGCGTTGGTGCAAGAACAGCACCGCCTGGGCGATCTGCTGCAGGCCGCGCACCGCATCGGGGAAGGCCAGAGGCTCTTTGTGGAGGCGGTCCTCGAGGCTGCCCTCGGGGAAGTACTCCAGGGCCAGGAAAGCCCCGTCCCCAGTGGGGCGACCCGCCAGGCCACGCACCAGGTAGGGGTGCGACAAGCTGATGGACAGCGAAACCTCCTGGGCAAAGCGCTCACTCATCTGGCGGTTTTCCCGCACTTCGCGGCGCGGAATTTTCAGGGCCACGCTCACGCCGTTGGGGGCCTTGGCCAGATAGACCTGAGCGGTCTGACCCAGGCCCAGAAGCATCTCCAGCCGGAAATCCTTGCGGGTCAGGCGCGAATAATCGATATTCTCGTCTCTCAGCGGCATGGCTACCTGGCAATCAAACGCGAGCGTTGCCAACTTGGCTTCAGCATAGGCGACCCAGCGTTACCGCATCGTTACAGCCTATGGCTCTCCCCTGGGGCCAGGGCTATTCCCTCGATTCCCATTAAGCCGGCCTTGGAGGCGAAGGCTGCGCCGTCTTGGGTGATGGGCGGGAAGGTGTTGTAGTGGATGGGCACGACCTGTTTGGGACGCAGCAGCTCGAGCGCCTTGAGAGCTTCATCGGGCCCCATGGTCCAGTTGTCGCCGATGGGCAGCAAGGCCAAGTCGAGCCCCATCTCGCCGATGAGGCGCATGTCGCTGAAGAGGGTGGTGTCGCCGGCGTGGTAGATGCGCTTACCGCCCAGTTCCAACACCACGCCCATGGGCGTGCCGCCGTAGGTGCCATCGGGAAAGCTCGAGGAATGCCAAGCTGGGGTCCACTTGAGCCAGCCTCCTTTGAACCTATACGTCCCACCGATGTTCATGGATTGAACCCTGGCCCCCCGCTGCTCCGCGTAGGCGGCGATTTCGGCGCTGGAGACCAGTAGCCCGCCCTTCTTGGATAGCGCCAGGGCGTCGCCCCAGTGATCACCGTGGGCATGGGTGACCAGGATCAGGTCGGCCTCCACGGCCTCGACCCCCACGGTAGCCTTGGGATTGCCCGTAATGAAGGGGTCAATCACGATACGGGTGGTTCCGTCGCTCAAGTAAACCGCCGAGTGGCCGATGTACCGGAGTTCTAGCATGGCCTCTCACCCCCAGTGCAACCACCCGCTGTCTTCGGGTGCCTCATCCCAAAACAGTATAAAGCTCGATCGGTGGGCTCGAGGTCGTTTGCGACAGCCTCATCGCTGGAGTTGGCTCAGGGCGCGGCTGAGGGTGCGCTCGAAGGCGGCCTCGGCCATGCGCCGCAGGGCTTTGCCCCCCCACTTGTCGCCGGGGGGTACTTCGGCGTGCAAGCGCACGGTGATCTCATAGCGAAGCTTCTCGCCCTGCACCCGCCCCTCGCCGGCGATCTCGGCCCAGTAATCGGGGATGGGGGAGGGCAAGATGGGCTCGAGCTGCGCCAGGCCAGCGCCCAGCACCAGCTCACTTTCAAAGGGAAAGCGTAGTTCTCCCAGCAGCGGCACGTCGGCGACCAGAGCCCCCCGCAGCCTTAGCCCTTCACGGCTCATGGCTTCGAAAGGGCTGCGCCCGCCGAAGACTTTTTCGGGCGAATGCAGCAGTGCCTCGTCACCGGGTAAGCTTAGCTCAAAGGTGCGCTCGATGTTCATGGGCTTTGTGAGCAGTGGGGTTTTCGTGGGAGGGTGGCGTGGCGGATCAGTCCACCCACTCCACCCGCACCTGGCCGCTCTTGACCAGGGCTTCGATTTCCTCGTCGGTGGCGTTGCGCAGCCGGGGATACAGGGCGAAGTTGCTGACGGCGCGGGCTAGGCCCACCCGCACCACGATCACGTCTTCGGTTTCGGCCTTGCCGATGCGCCACACCAGGTTGTTGCCCAGGCGTTCGAGCAGGTCTTCCATGGCGTCGTTCATCGTGCTCAGTGTGGAGGGTTTGGCGGGGGAGGTCAAGGGTGGCCGGGCGCATGAGCCAAGACGCCAGACCCTCGACAAATCACGGGCTACAAGCCCCTGAACCCAGTTCATACCGGATTCAAAAAGATAATCACCCAAAGCAAAGACCTTCAGAGGCTATCTTTTTGAATCCCAGAGCACACCCCTCCCTGACGGTCGACCGCCCCGCCTTGGCGGGGCGGCGTTCCCATATCGGGAACGAACTGACCGAATCTGATATCACCCCTCAGTCCCTCACCTCCAGCAAGGCGAACTTGAGGTAGTGCGTCTCTGGCACGCCCAGCAGCACCGGGTGGTCCCAGCCCTGACCGCGCCGCTCGAGCACGCGTAAAGAGCGGTGGGCGTCGGCGGCGGCGTCGGCCAGCATTTCGTAAAACAAAGCTTCGGTCAGGTGGTGGCTGCAAGAGGCGGTCGCCAGGATGCCGCCCTCGCGCAGCAGCTTGATCGCGCGCAGGTTGACCTCCTTGTAGGCCGCATAGGCCCGCTCGAGATCCCGCCTGCTCTTGGCGAAGGCCGGGGGGTCGAGCACGATGAGGTCGTATTTATGGCCCGATTTCTCTTCCTGGCGCAGGAACTCGAAGGCATTGGCTTCCACCGTGGCGATCTCGAGGCCGTTGTGCTGGGCATTGGCGCGGGCGCGGGTCAGCGCCTCGGCTGAGCTGTCCACCGCCGTGACCGATTTGAACCCCTGCGCCAGGTGCAGGGCGAAGGAGCCGTGATAGCTGAACACGTCGAGGGCCCGCTCCCCACTGTAGGCCCGCAGCCGCAGGCGGTTGTCCCGCTGGTCGATGAAGGCCCCGGTCTTCTGGCCGCTCAGCAAATCCGCGCGGTACTCGACGGGCCCCTCCTTGACCCACACCCACTCGGGCACCTTGCCGAAGAGGGTTCTCACCTCCAGCTCGAGTCCCTCCAGTGTGCGGCTTCGCTGGTCGTTCCTCGCCAGCACGCTCTGCACGGGGAGCTGCTCGATCAAGACTTCGACGAAGCGGGGCAGGAGGGGCTCGAGGGCCGCCGAGCCGGATTGCACGACCACGTGGCCGGCATAGTAGTCGAGCACCAGCCCCGGCAGGCTGTCGCCCTCGGCGTGGGCCAGGCGAAAGGCTCCCTGGGGTTCAGCCTCCAGACTGGCCTTGCGCTGGGCCAGGGCCCGCCGGAGGTTGTCCAGCAGGCTTTGCTCGGCGTCGTCGGTAGGGCGGTAACGAAATGCCCGCACTGCGATCTCCGAGGCCGGGTTCCAGGCTGCCCAGGCCAGCAGGCCCTTGGGCCCGTAGACCGGGTACAGCCCGGCCTGCTTTGGCCCCTCGAGCACGTCGGAGCGGTAGACCCATGGATGGTGGGCCAGCAGGCGGCTGGCCCCGCGGGGAGAAACACGAACCTTCACCGAGGCAGTTTACGCCATACGCCGCAGGCAAAGCGCCAATCGTGACCGAACGCAGATTCAGGTTGTCCACGCGTTGCCAGGCTGCGGTGTGCTGGTGTCCCCAGCACTTGGGTTTCGGCCTGAGGCACAGGCCTCAAAGCGCTGTTGTAGGGTATGCTATGCACCGTTGACGCCCCTTTTCATAAACCGCTACAATGCTGCGGGCGTTTACATGAGCCTTATTTCACGAAAGGAGGGAAAGTGGCTGGCCTAGGATTGATTAAAGACCTCGCTGAGCGCGAGCAAGCACTCGCGAAGCAGCTCGAGGAGGCCAAACAAGCGGCGCAGGCCAAAATCAAAGATGCCGAAGCCCAGGCCGCCCAGATCGTGGCCCAAGCCCAGGAGGCTGTGCGCGAGATGGAAAGCCGGATGAGGGCCCAGACCGCCGATACGGTGGCCAAAATTGAGGCGGAGGCCAGGGCGCGTGCCGAGGCCGAGGCGAAGAGCATCACCGAAGCTGCCGAGGCGCGCCTCGAGGGCGCCGTCAAGCTGGTGCTGGGGGAGGTTCTCCCTTGATCGCGCCGATGGAGAAATTGGTCGTGGCCGGGCCGCGTCGCCTGGCCCGCTCGCTGCTGGCCGAACTCCAGCACGCCGGGGTGGTTCACATCGACCCCTTGCGTCCCGCCGAGCTCGGCGAGTTCCGCCTGAGCCCGCAGGAGGAGAGCGAACTCAGACGCTGGGAGGCCATCGTCTCGGGCGCAGACCGCACCCTGGCGGTGCTGGGCGTGGATCCGGTGGTGGGTGTGCCCTTCTCCGGCACCCTCGAGGAGGCCGAAGCCCAGATCAGACCCTGGGTGGAGCGCGCAGAGGTGTTGGGCCGTGAGCGGGCAGCGCTGGAGGATGAGCTTCAGACCATCCAGCTCTTTGGCGCTGCCGCTCAGGCCCTCGCTGGCCTGACCCACGGCATCGACCAGAGCCCCCGTTTGGGGGTGGTCCCCTTCCTGGTGGGCAAGCCCGAGGAGTTGCTCGCGGTTCGGAGCGCCTTGGATTCCGCCCTGCAAGACCGTTACCTGCTCGAGTCGGCGCCCATGGACAAGCAGGTGGCCGCGGTGGTGGTGGTCATGAGATACGACCTCGAGGCCGCCCGCAGCGCCCTCTCGCGTCTGGGCCTGGCCGAGCTGCGCTTTCCCGGAGCCTTCGCCAACCTGCCCGTCACCCAGGTGGCCCGCCGCATGCGCGAGCGCGAGAAGATCGCTCCCGAAGAGCTCGCAGGTGTGCTCGAGGAGCTTGCTAAGCTGGGTCGGGAGTCCCTGCCTTCCCTACAGGCCCTGCTCACCCGGGCCCGCGACGAGGTGTTGCGTTACAAGGCTGCCTCCGATCTGGCGGCGGGCAAGTACGGCATGGCCCTGATGGGCTGGGTGCCCCAGGACGCCAAGCCCAAGGTGGAAGAGGCGCTGAGCAAACTGCGTGACCAGATCGTCTACACCTTCGAGCCCGTGGACGAGCACCACGAGGCCGACCAGGTGCCGGTGACGCTGAGGAACCCGGCTTGGGCCAAGCCCTTCGAACTGCTGCACGGCTTCCTCAATACCCCCAAGTACGGCTCTTACGACCCTACCATCAACATCGCCCTCTTCTTCCCGCTCTTCTTCGGCATGGTGGTGGGCGACATCGGCATGGCGCTGCTGTTTGGCTACCTAGCCTATTTCTTCGCCAACAGGGCCAGGCGGGGGCAGAACGTGCTGATCCCCCTGGTGGGCTTCAACATCGCGCCGGCGGTGAGCCGTGACATCTCCAAGCTGCTGACCTGGATGGCCGTCTCGGCGGGCATCTGGGGTTTCCTCTACGGGGAGTTTTTCGGCACCTTGGCCGAGCACCTGGGTATCTTCTACCCCAACGACGGCCTTCACAGCGGGCTCTTCCCGATCTTGCTCAACCGCCTCGAGGCCGCCGAGACTTCCACCTTGCTGATCGTGGTCTGCCTGCTGCTGGGCATTCTTCAGCTCTTCTACGCTTTCGGCCTGCGGGCTTACATGGGCTATAAGCACCACAGCGCCTCGCACATGTGGGAGGGCATCGGGTATCTGGCGGGCCTGATCGGAATCGTGGCCTACGCCTACACCTTCCTGACCGGAGCGGGCGCCCCGCTGACGACCTTCATCCTCGTCGCCGGGCTAGCGGTGTTCGTGGTGTCGATGTTCCAGGTGGCCCGTAGCCTGGGGGCTATCATGGGCTACTTGGTGATGCCCATCGAGCTGCTGACCAAAGGCGGGCAAATCCTCAGCTATATCCGTATCTACGCGGTAGGTTTGGCGGGAGCGGTGCTCTACAAGCTCGCCAACGACGCGGGTTTCGCCATGGCCGAGCAACTGGGCTTTGTCGGCGGCCTCATCGGCTTTGTGGTAGGGGCGATCATGTTCGCGCTGATCACCCTGATCACCATCATGGGGCACGTGCTTCAGCCAATCCGTTTGCTGTGGATCGAATTCGGCAACAACTACGGGTTCTTCGACGAGGTGGGCCGGGCTTACCGTCCCTTCAAGTCGGTTCGTGACCAATAAGTTCATCAAGCGCGGATGCGCGAAAAGGAGTGACGTGATGCTGAAGAAAGTTCTCTCGATCATCGGTGTGGCGCTCTTGGCTGTGGCTTTCGCTGCTGAAGAAGGGGCTGCCGCGGCCTCGTCCTTCGCTGCCATCGGCAAGGGTCTGGCTCTGGGTCTGGGCGCTTTGGGCACCGGCGTGGCCCAGTCGGCCATCGGTGCTGCTGCGCTGGGGGCTGTGGCCGAAGACCGCCGCAACTTCGGTACTGCGCTGATCTTCTTCCTGCTGCCCGAAACGCTGGTGATCTTCGGCTTCGTGGGTCTGTTCCTCATCAGCTAGAGCCCTGACCGGACTCCATGCCCCAGGGTGTGGAGTCGCAAGGAGACCTGAAGAATGTCGAAACTTGAGGACATCCTCCAACAGGAGGTTCTCGCCGAGATCGCCGAGGTCACCAAAGCTGCCGAAACCCGGGCTGCCGAGATCATCAAGGCCGCTCAGGAGCAGGCTGAGGCCCTCAAGGCCGCTCGGCAAAAGCAGTTGGAGGCCGAACGCGCAGCGGCAGAGCGCCGGGCCGAGAGCGCGGCAGAGCTGGTGCTCAACCAGGCCCGCATCCAGGCCAGGGGCCAGGTGATGGACCGGGTCAAGGCCGAGGCCCTCAAGGCCCTGGCCAGCCTCCAGGGACAGCCGAGCTACGGCGAGACCCTGAGCAAGCTGGCTGAGGAAGCCCTGCAGAGCCTGAGTCAGGCCGAGGCGGTGGTGGTCAACCCCGACGATGCGGCCAAGATAGAGTCCTGGGCCAAGGCCAAGGGCCTCGAGCTGCGCACCGATGCCAGCCTGCGCTACGGCGTGCGCCTGGTGGCCGCGGGTGGCAAGAGCATGGTGCAAAACAGTCTTCCCGAGCGCCTCGAGCGGGCCTGGGACTCGCTTTCGGCCAAGGCCGCGAAAGCGATTTGGGGGTAGGCATGGCGGCTGGCTACGCCTACCTCAACGCCCGCGTGCGCTCCCGGCGCAGCCAGTTGGTGGGCGAGGGCTTCTTCCAGCAGGCCCTGAGCGCTTCCTTCCCCGACTTTGTGCGGCTGTTGGGCGAGACCGTCTACGCTCCGGACCTCAAGGGCGGAAGCTTGGAGGACGTGGACCGGGCGGTGTCCAGCCACCTCAGCCGCACCGTGGGCGACCTGCCGAGCTTGGTGTCGGGTGAGCTGCGCGCGGTGGTCAGCCTGCCGCTGCTGCGGGCCGACTTGGTCAATCTCAAGGCTATCCTGCGCGGAAAAGCAGCGGGTAAGGACCCCGAGGAGATCAAGGCTACCCTGGTGGGGGGCACCCTGCCGGACACCCTCATCAACAGCATGCTCCAGGCCTCCGATGCCGCAAGTATCGCCCAGATCTTGCAACTGCCCGGCAACCCGCTGGCCAAGGCCCTGCGCAACGCGGTGCAGGGCAGTCCCGACCTCCTGGCGCTGGAAGTGGCGCTCGACCGCGAGTTCTTCGCCGCAGCGCTGGCCAAGGCCAAGAAGCTCAAGGGTCGTTTCCTGGCTTCGTACTTCGCCCTCGAGGTAGACGCCACCAACTTGGCGACGGCCTTCAAGCTACAGGCCCTGGCTGCTCCGGCCAACCTCGAGGCCTACTTCATCCCCGGCGGAACCCACCTCTCCCTGACCGCCTTCAGCCGCATCGCCCAGGGCGACTTTGCCGCGATGGATACCCTGAGCGCGACTCCCCTGGCCCCGGCGATGGGGGCACGGACGCTGGGCGACTTGGAGAGGATTCTCCGCAAGATCCTGCGCCAGAAGGCCCACCAGGGCAGCCTCGACAGCCTGGGCCCCGGCCTGGCGCTCGACTACATCCGCACTAAGGAGTGGGAGGCCGCCCGCATTCGCTTGCTGGCCCGGCGGGCCTACTACAACCTACCTGCCGACGCGGTGGAGAAGGAGGTGATGGGGTGAAGATCGGAGTGCTAACCGACGCCGAGACGGCCTCGGGCTACCGCCTGGCCGGCTTGGAAGCGGTGACCTCGAGCAAGGAGGAGGCTGCCCGCACGCTCGCCGAAATGGTGCAGTCGAACGCCTACGCCCTGATCGCCGTGGACGAGAGCCTGCTCCCCGACCCCAACAAGGCAGTCGAGCGCATCATGCGCGGGCGCAGCACCCCGGTGCTGCTCTCGCTGCCCAACCTGCTCGAGGCCTTCAGCGGCGGCGGCGACGCCAGGGCCTATATGCGCCAGCTGGTGCGGCAGACCATCGGCTTTGACATCAAGCTCTAGGGGTGGTGGCCGAGAGCCGATAGTCCGTGACAAATGGATCAAGCTATAGACTATTGACTATCGACCACCGCCTATCTGTAAAGGCAAGACTCCACAGACAAGGAGGAACATAGTGGGAGTCATCAAGAAAATCGCAGGTCCAGCGGTGATCGCCGAGGGGCTCGAGGGCGCGAAGATGTACGACATCGTGCGCGTGGGCAATGAGAAGCTCGTGGGCGAGATCATCCGGCTGGACGGCAACGAATGCTTCATTCAGGTCTACGAGGACACCAACGGCCTACAGGTGGGCGAGCCAGTGGTATCTACCAACTTGCCTCTGGCGCTGGAGCTGGGGCCGGGCCTGCTCAACGGGATCTTCGACGGCATCCTGCGCCCGTTGGACAAGATCCAGGAGATCTCGGGCATCTACATCTCGCGTGGCATCGAGGTCAGCTCGCTCGACCGCAGCAAGAAGTGGAGCTTCACCCCTATGAAGCGGGTGGGTGATGTCGTCAAAGGGGGTGACATCCTGGGCACGGTGCCCGAGTTCAGCTTCACCCACAAGATCCTAGTGCCCCCGGACAAGTCGGGCAAGATCGCAAGCATCGTGGGCCCCGGTGAGTACACCATCGACGACACCATCGCCCTTCTCGAGGACGGCACCAAGTTGCGCTTGGCCCACTTCTGGCCGGTGCGCAAGCCGCGCCCCTTCACCCGCAAGCTCGACCCCAACGAGCCCTTCCTCACCGGCATGCGCATCCTCGACGTGCTCTTCCCGCTGGCCGCGGGGGGCACGGCGGCCATCCCCGGCCCCTTTGGCTCGGGCAAGACCGTCACCCAGCAGTCCATTGCCAAGTTTGGCGACGCCAACATCGTCGTCTACGTCGGCTGCGGTGAGCGTGGCAACGAGATGACCGACGTACTGGTGGAGTTCCCTGAGCTCGAGGACCCCCAGACCGGGCGCCCGCTGATGGAGCGCACCATCCTGGTGGCCAACACCTCCAACATGCCCGTGGCGGCCCGTGAGGCCAGCCTCTACACCGGCATCACCCTGGCCGAGTACTTCCGCGACCAGGGCTACAAGGTCTCGCTGATGGCCGACTCCACCAGCCGCTGGGCCGAGGCCCTGCGCGAGATCGCCTCCCGCTTGGAGGAGATGCCCGCTGAGGAGGGCTACCCGCCCTACCTGGCCTCGCGCCTGTCCAGCTTCTACGAGCGGGCCGGCAAGGTAATCACCCTGGCCGGTGAGCAGGGGGCGGTTTCGGTCATTGGGGCGGTTTCTCCGGCGGGTGGCGACTTCTCCGAGCCGGTTACCCAGTCCACTTTGCGCATTACCGGTGGTTTCTGGGCCTTGGACGCTGGGCTGGCCCGTGCCCGGCACTTCCCCGCCATCAACTGGGCCCGTTCGTACTCCTTGTTCCTGAACATCCTGGAGCCCTGGTACCGCGAGCACGTGGCCCCCGACTACCCCGAGGTGCGCGCCCAGATCATCTCCATCCTGCAGCGCGAGGCCGAGCTGCAGCAGGTGGTGCAGCTGGTGGGTCCAGACGCCTTGCAGGACGCCGAGCGGTTGGCTTTGGAGATTGGCCGCATCGCCCGGGAGGACTTCCTCCAGCAAAACGGCTTTGACCCGGTGGACGCGAGCTGCTCTATGGCCAAGGCCTACGGGATCATGCAGATGATTCTCGCGGCCTACAAGCAGGGTGAGCTGGCCCTTTCCAAGGGGGCCACCATCGCCGACTTCCTGAGCGACCCGGTGATCGAGAAGATCGGGCGGGCCCGCTACGTGCCGGAAGAGGAGTTCCCGGCCTACAAGGCGGAGTTTGACGAGATGATTAAGACCGCCTTCCTGGGCGCCGTGAAGGCGTGAGGAAGCGCCAGGAGGTAAACGATGCTCAAGAAGGAGTACAACGCCGTAACCTACATCTCTGGGCCGCTTTTGTTCCTCGAGGGGGCGGCCGATCTGGCCTACGGCGCTATCGTGAACATCGACGACGGCACGGGCCGCATCCGTGGGGGCCAGGTCATCGAGGTTTCCGACCAGTACACCGTGCTTCAGGTCTTCGAGGAGACCTCGGGGCTTAACCTCGAGCGCACCACCGTCTCGCTCGTTGAAGACGTGGCCCGCCTGGGCGTGAGCAAGGAGATGGTGGGCCGGGCCTTCAACGGCATCGGTAGGCCCATCGATGGCCTCCCCCCGGTGGTGGCCGAGAAGCGCCTGCCCATCAACGGCGCACCCATCAACCCGGTGGCCCGCGAGAAGCCCGAGGAGTTCATCCAGACCGGCATCAGCGCCATCGACGTCAACATGACGCTGGTGCGCGGGCAGAAGCTGCCCATCTTTTCCGGCTCGGGTCTGCCCCACAACGAGCTCGCCGCCCAGATTGCCCGCCAGGCCAAAGTGCTCGGCGAGGGTGAGGGCTTCGCGGTGGTCTTTGCCGCGATGGGCATCACCCAGCGCGAGGTGAGCTACTTCCTGCAGGAGTTCGAGCGCACAGGGGCGCTGAGCCGCTCGGTGCTCTTCCTCAACAAGGCTGACGATCCCACGGTCGAGCGCCTGCTCACCCCCCGCATGGCCCTCACTGCCGCCGAGTACCTGGCCTTCGAGCACGACTACCACGTGTTGGTCATCCTCACCGACATGACCAACTACTGCGAGGCGCTGCGCGAGATCGGCGGGGCCCGCGAGGAGATCCCAGGTCGCCGCGGCTACCCCGGCTACATGTACACCGACCTGGCCTCGATCTACGAGCGTGCGGGCGTGGTGCACGGCAAGAAGGGCTCGGTCACCCAGATCCCCATCCTCTCCATGCCCGGTGACGACATCACCCACCCCATCCCCGACCTCACCGGCTACATCACCGAGGGCCAGATCTTCATCGCGCGCGACCTGGCTCAGCAGGGCATCTTCCCACCCATCAACGTGCAGCCCAGCCTCTCGCGCCTGATGAACAACGGCATCGGCAAGGGCAAGACCCGCGCCGACCACAAGGAACTCGCCGACCAGCTCTTCTCCAACTACGCCCGCGGCATCAACCTGCGCCGCCTGGTGGCCATCACCGGTGAGGATGCCCTGACCGAGGTAGACAAGAAGTACCTGCGCTTCGCCGACAACTTCGAGAAGAAGTTCATCAACCAAGGTCAGCAGGAGCGCTCCATCGAGGAGAGCCTCAACATCGGCTGGGCGCTGCTCTCCGACTTCCCCGCCTCCGAGCTCAAGCGCATCCGCAAGGAGTACATCGACCAGTACCACCAGAAGACGGGCAAGCTCGAAGAGTTGGTGGGGGTGTAGCCATGAGGTCTTACGTCCTGCGCCGTACGTCTTACGCCTTTGACCTTGGCGTAGGACGTAGGACGTTTGATGCACGACGCACCGGAGGTGCCAATGGCTGAACAAGTCTCACCCACGCGCTCCACGCTACTGGCCAAGCGTGATCAGCGCCGCCTGGCTCTGCAGGGCGCCGATCTGCTCAAAAATAAACGCGACGCGCTGATCGGGGAGTTCTTCGCCCTGGTGCAGGACTCGCTCAAGGCCCGTGAAGCCCTGAACGCCGCCGCCAAGGACGCTTACTTCAGCTTGCTCATCGCCAAGGCCTTCGACACCCCCGAGGCGGTGGAGTCTCTCTCGGGTACGCCGGTGAGCGTACACATGGAGGTCGAGAGCCTCTACGGCGTAAAGGTGCCCAGGATCAGCGCTCCCGAGGGCAACGGGGCATTGGCGTTCAGCCCCATCGGGGTGGGTTCCAAGACCCTCGAGGCCACCACCGCTTTCAGGGCCCTGGCCGAGGCCATCATCGAGGTCGCCAACACCGAAAACCGCCTGCGCAAGATCGGTGAGGAGATCAAGAAGACCAACCGCCGGGTCAACGCCCTCGAGCAGATCACCATCCCCGAGATAAACGAGCAGATCAAGTTCATCTCCGACACCCTCGACCAGCGGGCTCTGGAGGAGGTGACCACCCTCAAGCGCATTAAGGCCAAGATCGAGGAGCGCGAGGCCCAGGAAGCCGGCGTCATCTCGGCGCACCTCGAGAAGGGCGCGGGCTTGTAGCTAAAGCTCTACCGCACTTCCCACATTTACGCCGCGCGCGGTGCGGCGTAAATTACCGCCTACAGCTGCCTCTTGCTGTGGGCGGTATTCGTGGGAATCGCTCTGGGTTGATTATCTCTTTGAATCTGGTATAACCTCCACCCGCACGAAGCGATCCTTGCCCCGCTGGAGCACCAGGGGCCGCTCGAGGGCAACCTGGGCGTTGGGGTCGGCCACCACCTCGCCATCGATGCGCAGGCCCCGGTTCTGGATCAGGCGCTTGGCTTCGCCGTTGGAGGCGGTGAGCCCAGCCAGAGTGAACAGTCGGGATACTGCGATGCTTCCCCCGCTGAGCTCGGCGGAGGGGACCGTAATGATGGGAATGTCCTCCGGAATGATGTTTTTGGCAACCTGGTAGTACCGCTCCTCGGCCTGGCGAACGACCTCCATGCTGCCCGCGTCACGGTCATGCCCGGCGGCCTCGAGGCTGTACCCCAGTCCCTCGTAGAAGGCTCGGTCCAGTCGTGCTGGGATCAGCTCCTGAGCGTAAGCCCCGGTGAGCAGGCGGGCCAGTACCCGGTGCGCCCCGACCATGCCGCCTTTCTCGAGCACCCCCCTGACCTCCCCAGGCTCCAGATCGGTGCACAGCTCAAAATAGCGCGGCAGTAGCGGGTCTATGACCTGCATCAGCTTCTTGAAGACCACGGCGGGCTCCTCGTTGATGCCAATGTAGTTGTCGTAGCTCTTGGACATCTTGCGCCCGTCAGAGCCCTCCAGAAGCGGCATGATGAAGGCTACCTGCTCCGGCAGGCCATAGGCCCGCTGGACCTCGCGGCCTACGAGCAGGTTGAACTTCTGGTCGGTGCCGCCCATCTCCACGTCGGCTGCGATGGGCACCGAGTCGTAGCCTTGGGCGAAGGGGTAGAGGAACTCGTGGATGGAGATGGGGACGCCCGAGGTGTAGCGATTTTTGAAGTCCTCGCGCTCGAGCATCTGCGCCACGGTGAGTTGTGAGGCCAACTTGATGACCTCCTTGAAGCCCAGGCTCTCCAACCACTCCGAGTTGTAACGCAGTTCGAAGCGCTCCGGATCTCGGTGCAGGATCTTGGAGACCTGCTCTACGTAGCTCCGGGCATTGGCGCGGGTTTCTTCGAGCGTCAGCGGTGGGCGGGTGGCGCTGCGGCCCGAGGGGTCACCGATCATGGCGGTGAAGTCGCCGATGATGATGACCACTTTGTGCCCGAACTCCTGGAACTGGCGCATCTTGCGCAAGACCACGGCGTGCCCGATGTGGATGTCCGGGCGGGTGGGGTCTAAGCCGAGCTTGATGGTGAGCCTGCGCCCCGCCTCGAGCTTCTTGCGCAGGTCTTCCTCGGGGATGATCTCTACCGCTCCCCGTTTGAGTGAGTTAAGGGTTTCCTCAACCGTCATGGGCACAAGTATAACCGCCGGAAAAGCCCATCCTGCCCGTATACTGAAGCCGTGCTGCGTTTCGTGTTGGTGCTGGTGTTGTTGGCGGCAGCTTTGGCCTACTACGCCGAGCAGGTGGGCCTGGCGGTGGGCTATCCCCCCTTCATACCGATGCTGTATTGGAAGTACAGCGGCGAACACAAATACGACCTGCGGGTAACCGGGGTCAACGCTGCGGTCAAGGTCAGGGTAGATGGGCAACTCAACGATGGCTTGCTCGAGGTGAGCATCGCCCAGAATGGCCGGCAGGTTGGGCAATCCCGCCGCTACAAGGGCCGCTTCACCGATACCGCCTTGTTTTACGTCAATCCCGGCATGTACACCGTGCGCTTCAAGCTGCAAGACGCGAAGGGCTACGCCCGCTTGGACTGGGTGAGCACCCGCTTCGAGTACTGAAGATTTATCCCACACGCATCCCACGGACGCCCTGATTGGTAAAACCCCCATCCATGTGCTAGACTTGTGGGCGGTTTGCCTGGAGCGCATATGCTCAGCGTGGCCGGGCAGTCTTGATTCAGGAGAAACATGGCACAGAAGAAAAGCACCCGCAACCCTTCCGCGATGAAGCGGCACCGCCAGTCCCTCAAGCGGCGTGCCCTCAACCGCTCCAAGAAGGCCACCATCAAGACCGTGACCAAGAAAGCCTTGGCCCTGGCCCAGGCTGGCAACGCTGAAGAGGCCATCGAGACCATGCGCTATGCCGAAAGCCTCATCGATAAGGCCGCCAAGGGCTCTACCTTGCACAAGCGGGCCGCTGCACGCAAGAAGTCTCGGCTGATGGCCGGTGTCAACAAGCTACTGGCCGCTGCTAAGGCTTGAAGGAGCACGCCATGGGTAAGGGCGACCGTCGTACCCGCAGGGGCAAAATCTGGCGCGGTACCTTTGGCAAGTACCGTCCCCGCCCCAAGAAGTAATCCCCAAGGCCTATACCAAATCCCCCCTCGAGCACCAGGCTCGAGGGCTTTGCTTTGCTCGGCGCTCAAGCGGGCGCGCTGCTCCGGGTTTCCGCTTCCAACTCCCACAGCAGGTCGCGCAGCAACCAGCCCCGACCGGGGGGCTGAATCTCGCCCGAGAGCAGCGCCCCGACCAGATAGCGGCGCACCGCGCTGAGCTCGAGGCCCCCACTCTGGATGATTTCGCCCATGTTGCGGGTGCCATCGAGGGCCACGGTGATCTTATCCTCGAGGCGGGTGAGGCTGCTGGCTTGGGTGCGGCGGGCAGAGGGATGGCGGATGCGTAAGGCAAACCAGGCGTACTTGCGCAGCGGTACCAGGTCCCCCTCGTGCAGCCCACGCCAGGCCCGCTCGGCGGCCACGATCAAGGGTACACCCCAGGCCTTGGCCGCGGCCCTGACGCTCTTTCCACCGACCAGAATCGCGAAGGGCTCGACCGGGCGCGGGCTCTCCACCACCCGACTGGGCGAATCGAGCAAGCGGTGAAAGCGGCTCCACTCGTCGTTGAGGCGGGCCCACTCGCCCATGAAGGTCTTGAAGCCCATCAGTGGCGTGCCCGTTTGGAGTTCGTTGACGAACTCGAAATGGCCCTCGTGGGCATGGAGGGGAAAGGTGCTGATGGCCTCGAGGCCCTCCCAGTCCCAGATTCCCCCGCCTACCACTTCTCCCCTTACGAAGCGCAGGGTTAGCGGCAATTCGCCCACTTTGAGTTCCAGGCGTCCGGTGCGGCGCCCGTCATGGAGCAGCTCCATGATGTCGACGATGGGGATGATGCTCAGATCTCCTTCCACGTATACCCTGCTCCCGGTCCTAGAATAAGGGTTCGACCGTCCTGACCGGCGTACCCCGCCAGCGCTTGCCGCACCGCGCCCTCCATTCCAGGGCGGACGACTGCCGCCACCGTCGGCCCCGCACCTCCCACGAAAGCCGCCAAGGCTCCGGCGGTGTAGGCTGCCTCGAGCGCCGCCTCCAGACCCGGCATCAGGTGGGCACGGTAGGGCTGGTGCAGACGGTCTTTAGCTGCCTCGCGCAGCACCTCGAGCCTCCCACTGGCCAGCGCAGCCGGCCACAGCGCGCTGCGGGCGAGGTTGAAGACCGCGTCTTGTAAGGAATAATGCCGGGGCAATGCGGCCCGCGCCAGCGGGGTAGGCACCTCGTAGGCCGGGATCGCCAGCACGAAGCGCACCTCGGGCACGGGCAGGGGGATGGCGATGGGGGGGTCGGCCAGGGCCGCCACGAAGCCGCCGTAGATGGCGGGGGCCACGTTGTCAGGGTGGCCCTCGATGCGGGCGGTGACGGCAAAGACCCCGTCCTGGCCCAGCTTCCCCCCGCTCATGCGGTCGGCGATGGCCGCACCTGCGACCAGCGCTGCCGAACTGCTGCCCATGCCCCGCGCCAGCGGAATGGGGTTGTTGGCCCACAAGGCGACTGGCGGAGCGGCCTGGCCCAGCTCGGCCCAGGCCGCACGGTAGCCCTGGTGAACGAGGTTGTCGGCGGTGGGGGGCACCTGCCCTTCCCCCGTGTAAACGAAGCGATCGCACTCCGCCGGCTGGGCGCGGACCTCGAGGTAGATATCCACGGCTACCCCTAGAGCATCAAAGCCCGAGCCCAGGTTGGCCAGAGTCGCCGGAACCAGGACCTCAAACACGTCCGTAATCATACCCAAAGCCGCGTCAGGGCCAGGCCACACTGTGGCCTGGCTTTCAGGCTCGCAACGATCGCCTCATCGGATGGAGCCATGGGCGCTGGTGGGGGGCCCAGCCCGGTGGAGCACGGTGCTGTACGACCTGTTCTGGCTCAGCGGGATCGCTCTGCTGGGGTGGACGGCCTCCGGGGTGGCGATCCCCGCCCAGGAGCCCGGTCCAAAGGCTACTCCCACTCCCAGAAAGCCCTGACCTCGCCGCGCTCGAGCGCGGCCCTGGCCTGGGGCAGCTCTTCGGCCAGATCGTGAGCCAGCAAACCCACCTGGCCCCGGCGGTCCCCGCTGAGGCCGTGCAGGTACACGCCCAGCCGCGCCGCATCCCACGGCTCCAGCCCCGCCGCCAGCAGGGCGGCGATGACTCCGCAGAGCACGTCGCCCATCCCCCCACTGGCCATGGCCGGGTTGCCGGTGGTGTTGACCGCCAGTTCAACCCCCTTCTCCCTCCGCCGCGCCAGGACCGTTGGCCCGCCCTTGAGCACCACCGTCACCCCCTCGAAGCGTTCGGCCAGTGTGCGGGCGGCCTCGAGCGGGCTCGCTGTGATGGAAGCGACCTCGCTTTCCAGCAAGCGTGCTGCCTCGCCGGGGTGGGGGGTGATCACGGTGGGGGTGTGGGCTCGAGCATACGATTCCACGATTCCCGGCTGCAGGGCGTCGGCGTCTAGGACGGTGGGTATTCGGCGTGACAGCACGGCCTGTGCCGCCAGCTCAGCCTGTGGTCCCGCGCCCATTCCGACTGCGGCAGCTTCGGCCCTGACGTGGCTCAGGCCCTCTGGCGACCAGCGCTCCTGCGGATGACGCACGGATTCCAATGGCAGATGGAGCTCGAGCCCGGCGGGGTAGGCCACGCTCACCAGACCGGCTCCGGCCCGGTGTGCCCCCAAGGCGGCCAGCGCCGGGGCCCCGGTGTAGTTGGCGTAGCCCCCCGCGATCAGCACCCGGCCTACGCTGCCCTTATGGGCATTGCCCGGACGGTGAGGCAACAGGGCTGCCATCGCCTGAGGGGTCAGGAGTTCGGGGAGGTCGGGCTGGAAGAGGGAGCGCTGCGGCATCCCGATCTCCATCAGCACGATGCGCCCGCAGGCCTCCCGCCAGGGATAGAACAGGTGCTCATCCTTGAGGGCGGCCAGCGCCACCGTCCAGTCGGCTCGAACGCAGGGCTCAAAGGGCAGGCCCGAGGGCAGATCCACCGCGAGCACCGGGCACGACGAGGTGTTGATCCGGCCCACCAACTCGGCCCAGAAAGCCTCGAGGCGGCGGTTGAGGCCCGTGCCGAAGAGGGCATCGACGATGACCTCCCCCGGCTGCGGTTGCCACTCCTCGAGCGGGTGAAGCTCCAGACCGTGAGCCTGCAAGGCCCGCTGCATCTGGGCGGCGTCGCCAGAGGGGCCTTCCGCCGCGAAGACCCGCACCGCGACCCCGGCCAGCGCCAAGTAGCGCGCCGCCACCAGCCCATCGCCCCCGTTGTTGCCCTTGCCGCACAGCACGGCTACCGGTCTTCCGGGGAAGCGCTCCAGCACCCACTCAGCAACGGCCCTGCCCGCCGCTTCCATCAGCAGTAGGCTGGGAAAACCCAGTTGGGCAGCCATGGCGTCGGCCTGGCGCATGTGTTGGGAGGTGAACAGCCGCATCGTAGCCACGGCTGAATTCTATCGGTGTAATTTGGGGATCGTGCTGGTTTTGCGGGAAGTGCGCAAGGCTTATCCGGGCTTCAGCCTCGAGCTCTCCCTGAGCGTGCCCAAGGGGCAGACCCTGGCCCTGCTGGGTCCTTCGGGCTCGGGCAAGAGCACCGTGCTGCGGCTGATCGCCGGCCTCGAGTACCCCGACTCCGGCTCCATCCGCATGGAGGGGCGGGATCTGCTGGCCCTGCCCCCGGAAAAACGCCGGGTGGGAATGCTGTTTCAGGATTTTGCCCTCTTTCCTCACCTCAGCGTCTACGAGAACATCGCTTTCGGGTTGCGCGAGGCGGGCTGGCCCAGGGAGCGGCTGGAGCGACGGGTGCGGGCCTTGCTCGAGCAGACCCATCTCACCCCTCAGGCGCACAAGCTGCCCCACCTGCTCTCCGGTGGCGAGCGGCAGCGGGTGGCACTGGCGCGGGCCATGGCCCCCAACCCCGACCTGCTCCTGCTGGACGAGCCACTGGGCGCACTGGACCGCAGGTTGCGCGAGACGCTCATCCTCGAGTTGCGGGAGCTGCTCTCGGGCGATGGCCCCACCGCCATCGTGGTCACCCACGACCAGCAGGAAGCCTTTCTGCTGGCCGACCAGGTCGCGGTGATGCGGGAGGGACGCCTGGCACAGCTCGGTTCTCCCGAAACCCTCTACCGCCAGCCCGCCGACCCCTGGGTGGCGCGTTTTCTGGGTCATCGCAACCTGCTCTCGCCCGAGCAGTCGTCCCGGCTGGGGCTGCCCCGCAAGACCCACCTAATTCCCTCGGCGGCGCTGGAGCTGGGGCGGGGCCCACAGGCGCGGGTGCTCGAGCGGCTGTTCCTGGGCGAGCGGGTGGGCTACTGGCTGGAGTGGCAGGGGCTGCGCTTGTACTGCGAGGGTGGCGAAAGTGCCTGGCAGGAAGGCCAGAGCTTGCTATTGAGCCTCGACCTCAGCCGGGTCATCCCCTTGGAGGGCACGTGAGCCGTTTCGCCATCCTGCTGGGCGGGAGTTTGGAGCTCACCCCCCGTCTGCGCCGGGAACTCGAGCGCAGCGGGGGCTTGCGGGTCATCGCCGCCGATGGCGGGATGGCCCATGCCCAGGTCCTGGGGCTTCCGGTGGAGCTGTGGGTCGGGGATTTCGACTCCAGTCCCCCCGAGCTGCTGGCTCAGTACCCCGAGGTGCCCCGCGAGGTGTACCCCAGGGAGAAAGACAAGACCGACGGCGAGCTGGCTATCGCAGCGGCGCGCTCGAGGGGAGCGAGGGAATTGCTGTTGTTGGGGGCGCTGGGTGGCCAGAGCGACCACAGCCTGGCCCACCTCACCCTAGCCCTGGCCCTGGCCAAGCAGGGGCTCAGCATCGTCCTCAGCAGCGGCCTCGAGGAGGCCCACCCCCTGTTGCCGGGCCGCTTCCACTTCGACTTTCCCCCCTCGACTCCCTTCAGCCTCATCCCCCTGACCGACCTGCGCGGGCTGGGCATCCGGGGAGCCCGCTGGGAGCTGGTACAGTCCCAGGTCGCGCTGGGCGACAGCCTGACCCTGTCTAACCAGGTCGCCCGCCCCGAGGGCCTGGAAGTCGAACTGGCCCAAGGCTACGGGGTGCTGATTGCGCGATTCGGGTATTATACCAGATTCGGTTAGCTCGTCACCGAATGGTGACGAGCTAACCCGACCGAAGGGAGTGCTCTGGGATTCAAAAAGATAGCCTCTGGGTTTTGGTTTTGAAGAGTATCTTTTTGAATCCGGTATTAGCGTGATTCCTGACTCGGGCTTTCCCATCCGACGCTCTGTTTCTCGAGGGGGGGAAGCGCTTGCTTTTTGGGTGAGAACTCGGCGAACCACCGCTTGAAGCTAGGCTCGAGCCCCACCAGTACCTTGTGGACCGTCGAGCGCTTGAGCGGGGCGGCCTCGAGCAGCCCCAGGAGCAGTTGGTCTTGGTGTTTTCCCACCAACTCGGCGGCCAAGCTGGTGAACTGCCCCTGGAACCAGAGTTGGTCGGAGACCCCCGGTTTCTTGCGCTCGTAGCTGCCGAGCTGGGGGTTGGTGGGGGTCAGGTGGGTCAGGGTGTGGCCCCAGCTCCTGGCCAGCTTGAAGAAGTCGGGGTTGGTCTGGGAAAGGGCCAGCAGCCACAGGTAGTTGGCGAGGAACTCGTCTACCCAGTGGACCCGGGTGCGCAATCCCCAGGCCACTGCCACCGCGTGGGCGTACTCGTGACCTAGGTTGAGGTCGAGGAACTCCTCGATCCTGCTGGGTAGCCCGCCCTGCTTGGCCGCAGAAAGCAGCACCTCGCGCAAACGCCACAGCAAGCGCTCCGGGTAACGGGCCGGAAGAAAGACGAACAGGCCCCCGCGAGGGCTGGTGCGCTGAAAGGCGAAGCCGTAGGGATTACGGGCCCTAGCGTTCCAATCCTCCTGATTCAGCACCATCAGGTGAATGCTGGGAATTGGGCGGTAGCGGCTGAGGGCGGAACGCAGCTCGAGCAGGTAACCTTGCATGGCCCTGGCCCTGAGCACTGATCCCTCCGAGGCCTGGGTGGGGAGATGGGGGTGGGGGAGGGCCTGCACAGGGGAATTGTATACGCCAACCGCAATAGACCCCCGTTTCAGGCGTAACCCAGCACTTCCTTGCGCTTCTTGCCCCACTCGAGGGCGCTGCGGATGCCCTCCTCGAGGCTGAGCTCCGTTTTCCAGCCCAGCAGTTCCCAGGCTTTATCGGCGTTGGCGTAGGCTCCCGCCGTGTCGCCGGGGCGACGGGGGCCTTCGCGCTTGTTGATGGGCGAGCCCCAGACCTTTTCAAATGCCGCCACCAGTTCCTTCACGGTGTTGCCGTGGCCACTGCCGAGGTTGATGACCTCGTAGCTGTTGGAGGTCTTGGCCAGCGCCTCGTCGAAGCGCTCGACGGCCCTGACGTGGGCCATGGCCAGATCCCAGACGTGGATGTAGTCGCGAATGCCGGTGCCGTCGCGGGTGGGGTAGTCGGTGCCGGTGATCTGGAAGTAGGGGAGTTTGCCCAAGGCGGTGTCCACCAGTCGGCCCAGCACGTGGGATGGATCGCGCACCTGCAACCCCGAGCGCAGCTTGGGGTCGGCCCCAATAGGATTGAAGTAGCGCAGGGCGATTCCCCGCAGGCGGGTGGCGCGGGTGAGGTCTTGCAGCACCATCTCCATCATGTATTTGGTGCGGGCATAGGGGGAGCCTGGCTTCAAGGGGGAGTCCTCGGTAACCTTGAACCCCGGCACGGTGTCGTAGATGGAAGCCGAGGAGCTGAAGACCACCCGGGGATAGCCCAGCTCCTCGAGGTTCTTGAACAGCTCGAGCGACTTGCAGACGTTCTCGCGGTAGTAGAGGTAGGGCTGCTCGACCGATTCGGGCACGACGATCAGGGCGGCGCAGTGGATGGTGGCGTGGATGTCGGGGTGCTCGCGAAAGACGCGCTCCAATAGGCTGCGCTCGGCGATGTCGCCGTGATAGAAGGCCCGGCCCCGTATGAACTCCGGGCGACCGGTGACTAAAGAATCGAGGATGACGGGGGTGTGGCCGCTGTCCTCCAGGGCGCTGGCCACGGTGCTGCCGATATAGCCGGCTCCGCCGGTGATCAGAACTTTCATGCGCTCCAGTATACCCGAAGCTGGTTTTGATTGCTTGCGAAGCCTTTTGTTTGCTTACGATTTGGTCTCCTCGTAGGGGCTTGGGCTACCCCTGTTGCGCTGATATACTTTTGGGAATATGTTGCGGACTGCGCCCGAACCCGTCAGCAAAACCGAGAAGATCGCCCTCGAAGCCCTGACCTTCGACGACGTGCTGCTCGTCCCGGCGTATTCCGAGGTCCTGCCCAGAGAGGTCTCTACCCGCACCCGCCTCACCCGCCGCTTATGGCTCAACATCCCGATTCTCTCGGCGGCGATGGACACCGTTACCGAGGAAGGGATGGCCGTGGCCATGGCCCGCGAGGGGGGCCTGGGGGTCATTCACAAGAATCTCTCCATCGAGGAGCAGGCCGCGATGGTGCGCAAGGTCAAGCGCTCCGAGGCGGGTATGATCCACGACCCCGTGACCTTGCCCCCCACCGCGACCCTCGAGGACGCCGAGCGCCTGATGCGGGAGTACAAGATCGGCGGCTTGCCGGTGGTCGACTTCTTCGGCAAGTTGCTGGGACTGGTGACCAACCGCGACCTGCGCTTTGAGCGTGAGTTGCGCCGCTCGGTCAGCGAGGTCATGACCCCGCTCGAGCGCCTCGTCACCGCCCCTCCCGGCACCACGCTCGAGGAGGCGGAGGAACTGTTGCGCCAGCACAAGATCGAAAAACTGCCCCTGGTGGATGGCGAGGGCAAGCTCAAGGGCCTGCTGACACTCAAGGACCTTAGCAAGCGCCGGAAGTACCCCCATGCCGCCAAGGATGCCCAGGGTCGCCTGCTGGTGGGGGCAGCCATCGGGGTAGCGAAGGACCTGGACGAGCGGGCTGCTGCGCTGGTCGAGGCCGGGGTTGACGTACTGGTGCTCGACAGCGCCCATGGCCACAGCCGGGGGATCCTGCTGGCGCTGGAGAGCCTCAAGGGCCGCTACGGCGAGGGGGTTCAGATCATCGCGGGCAACGTGGCCACGGCGGAGGGGGCCCGGGCCCTGGCCGAGCGCGGAGCCGACGCGGTCAAGGTGGGCATCGGCCCCGGCTCGATCTGCACGACGCGGGTGGTGACTGGGGTGGGCGTGCCCCAGATCTCGGCGATCCTCGAGGCCGTGCGCGGCCTGGAGGGCCTAGACGTTCCGGTCATCGCCGATGGGGGGATCAAGTACTCGGGCGACGTGGCCAAGGCCATCGCCGCCGGAGCCCATAGCGTGATGCTGGGTTCGATGCTCGCCGGCACCGAAGAAGCTCCCGGTGAGGAAGTGCTCAGAGAGGGGCGGCGCTACAAGCTCTACCGGGGTATGGGTTCTTTGGGAGCCATGCGCCAGGGTTCCGCCGATCGCTACTTCCAGGATTCCGGCAAAGGTGAGAAGACCGAGGCCAAGAAGCTCGTCCCTGAAGGGATTGAAGGCATGGTGCCTTACAAGGGTCCGGTGGGAGACGTGCTCTATCAGGTTGTTGGTGGCCTGCGGGCGGCGATGGGCTACTGTGGCACCCCTGATATCGAAGCCTTCCGCACCCAGACCCGCTTCGCCCGCATCACCAATGCAGGCCTCATCGAGAGCCATCCCCACGACGTGGTGGTGGTGAAGGAGGCGCCCAACTACTCGCGCTGAACTCGAGCCCGCTGGGTGCAGGGCCAGGCCCCGCTGTGGTACAACCTTGCCGTGAAGCGCTTGATATGGGTAATCTTGGCGGCCTTCGCGGTCGTGGCGGCCCAAGGAACCGTTTCGCTGGAGCGCTTTGAAACCCCTGGTAGCCGGGTGGTGTACTTCAGCGAAGGCAGCGCGGGACACCACTACCGTCTGTACAGCAAGGTGGCGGTGGGGGAGACTTTCCTCACCTATGCCCGGGCCTCGGGAGCGCTCTCGAGCACGGCGCCCTCCTGCCAGACCTGGACCTACCAGGGCATCCTCTCCGAGAGCTTCGTCCTCGAGCTCAGCGAGTTCAACGCCGCGCGGGATTCGGCTTTGGCCCGCGCGTTCATCGCCCAAGCAGGGCGGGCCAGCCGCTCCGGCGACGCCAGGGCCTATGCCCAGGCCGTGACCCTGCTGTGCAACAGCGGCGAGTTGGGGATCGGGCCCATCAAAACCCGCACGGTCTACGTGCCGGTGCAGTTTGTCACGCGGGTGAGCACTTCGGGCATGCTGGGCCGTCCGGTGGTGCTCAAGCTGATGCTCAATCCCGACGACTACACCCTCGAGGCCGACCTCGAGGCACGGTGAGGTGCAGAGACCTTGGCGATGAGCCTTGAGTACACCGTTGCATAGATGCCTGTACGGGTACCCGGATTCGCACTGTCCCTCCCCTACGGGTAGGGGAGGGTAGGGTGGGGTGCTGTAGACCAAAAGACCTACATCGTAGAGAAAGAAGGCATTAGAATGCCCTCAGGAGGAAAACCTATGAGAAAATTTGCCGTCCTGGCTATGTTCGTACTCCTCTTCAGTATGGCCTCGGCCCAGCGCAACTGGATTGGGGTGTCCACACCTGGCCTGCTTGCCAACGGTACGGGTGCCGTCATCAGCTTCACGCCGGGATTTAGCCTGAACCTTTCCGGGGTCGTGGGATTCGAGCGCCTTCTCGGCCCGCTCGACCTTCGCGCCGGGGGAGCTCTGGGAGCCAGCGGGGGTGGCTTTAGCCTGCTGCTAGGAGCCGATGTGCTCTATCCCCTCAACGCCACGGGCGCTAGCATCTACTTCGGTGGTGGCCCCCACCTGAATTTTAGCGGCGGCACGGCGGCGTTCTTGCTGCAAGGGGCCGTGGGTTACGAGAACTTCGTAGCCGGCAACTGGAGCTGGTTTGTCGAACTCAACCCGCTGTTCAACTTCACTTCGGGCGGCTTTGGGCTGACCGGGCAGTTCGGCATCAACGTTTATCTGCAATAATACCAGATTCGGCCAGCTCGTTCCCGAATGGGAACGCCGCCCCGCCTTGGCGGGGCGGTCGACCGAAGGAAGTGCTCTGGGTTTTGGTTTTGAAGGGTATCTCTTTGAATCCGGTATAAGCGCCAGGCACTGTCGGGCCCACCGGAAGATGGCCGGTGGGCTTTTGCCTCGAGCCGCCCGCGCAATACCCGCTTTATCGCTCCCTCTAGCCCACTACCTGGTTGAACATGTCCAGAAACAGGCCCAGCCGCTCGCCCAGGCTTTCCTGCTCGCGCAGCGCGGCCTCGAAGGCCAGGGGCTCCATCACCAGGTTGGGCAGGCGGAACCAGCCCAGGTAGTAGCGCCCGGCCAGGCCCGGCTCGGGCAGCCTCGAGCGCTCGGTCGGGGAGAGCAGCCGCTCGAAGGCTTCCGGACTGCTGAGGAGAGGGTGCGCGCCGGGGCCTATTCGGTTGAGAAAGGCCTTGAGGGTGCCTGGGTTGGACCAGAACCCGTAGTTGAGGTCGTCGGTGAGTTCTTCGATCTGGTTCAGCAGCGACGGGTCTCCCTGCCGCGCCACTAGCTTGCGCAGGAGTTCACTGCGTTCTAGGCGCAAGGCCGCGTACTCGGATAGGGAAAACAAGGGCGCAACGCGTTCCCCCAATTCAGCGCGCAGCCGGTGGGCTACGACATAGTCCTGATACTCCCGATAGGGGTCCACCCTGCTATTTTGCGACAAGACGGCGCCAGTTGAATAGGCCCACCACCTCCACGCATCCGGGCCGGGGTAAATGTGGCCTGGCTCGAGATAACGCGGGGAAGCTACTGTAGCCTGGGGGCCATGGATACGCGGGGCTGGGTCTTGCGGGCGGTAGAACGGTTGCGTTTTGCCAGTGTGAGCGACATCCAGCGCTGGCTCGACGAGGAGGGCGAGAGCCTCTCGCGCCTCGAGCTCACCCGCGCCCTCGAGGCCCTGCTCAGGGAAGGGCGCATCGAGCTCGAGCATGACGTATACCGTCCTGCGCGCAAGTCAGGCGGTAAGGATGCTTTCGACAAGCTGTTTGGAGACTGAGCGGTGCGTCTGGTAGCTTTCTCCCTGACTCTGATGGGCCTGTCCTGGGCTGCTGAGTTGCCCCCAAGCGCTTTTTTGCAAGGCGTGCGTCACGAGTACCAGCGCTTCAACAACTGCGGTCCCGCGACCATCGGCATGGCCATGAGCTTCTGGGGCAGTCGGCAGACCCAGTACCAGATCGCCCCGGTGCTCAAGCCCAACAAGCAGGACAAGAACGTCAGCCCCGAGGAGATGGCCACCTACGCCCGCGAGCAGGGCTACAGGGTTCACCACGGCGTGGCGGGGGATTACCCATTGCTCAAGCGCCTGATCGCGGCGGGTTTTCCGGTAATCGTGGAGACCTGGTTCGTCACCCCGGAGGCCGGGGGCATGGGGCACTACCGCTTGCTGGTCGGTTACGACGACACCAGGGGCATCTTCAACGCCTTCGACTCCTACTACGGCCCCAGGGTCACGCTGCGCTACAGCGAGTTTGACGGCCTGTGGCAGGTTTTCAACCGCACCTATCTGGTGGTCTACACCACTGAACGGGCTTCCAGGGTCGAGGCTATTTTGGGCGAAAGGCTCGATCGCCGCGCCCTCTGGCGGCGATCGCTCTCCCTCGCCCGCGAGGAAACCCAGACCCAGCCCACCAACGCCTTTGCCTGGTTCAACCTAGGCAGTAGCCTGCTGCGGCTGGGCGATGTTGGGGGAGCGGTTCAGGCTTTCGACCGCTCGAGGAAGCTGCCCCTCAAGCGCGCCTACGACCCGGGCCGCCCCGCGGATACGGCGTTCAACTGGCCCTGGCGCATGCTGTGGTACCAGTTCGATCCGCTCGAGGCCTACTACCGCGCAGGCCGCTACCAGGACGTGATCAAGCTGGCTGGCGATGTGCTGGGCCGCGTCAGCGACCACGAGGAGTCCTATTACTGGCGGGCCATGGCTCGGGCGGCTGTGGGCCAGACCCGAGCAGCCATCGGTGACTTGCAGGCTGCATTACGCTACAAGCCTGGTTACAGCCAGGCCCGCGAGGCGCTCAGGAAGCTTCAGGGCCGGGTGAGCCGCTGAGCTGTGGGTGGCGGCGCACTATCCTTGCTCGAGGGGGCGCAGCGGGGTTTCATACCCGGTGGCGTAGATCGCTCCATCCCCGGCCTCCAGCCGCAGCCTCGGCAAAGGAAAGCGCGGTGGGCCGTATACGGCCCGTCCGGCCTGCAAGGGTTCGAAGGCGCCGAAGTGGCAGGGGCAGCCCAGGAAGGGGTGGTCGCTGCGGAAGTTGTAGGCGATGGCGCCCAGCTCGGGGTTATCCACGAAGTTGACCGTGCAGCCCTGGTGCGTGCAGATGCGCGAGAGGGCCAGGAAGTGAGCGCCGTCGAGCTCGAGGCCTCCCGCTACCGGCTGGGGTAGCCGGAAGGCCACCGCCTGCAGCTTGCGCTCTGCCGTGCCGATCTGAAGTGGATATTCGAAGTACTTGAAGGCCCAGGGTTGCCTCAGCTCGCTCACCTTCGCCACGTGCACCTTGGGCCCATCTTTCCACACCGGCTGCGAGACGCCGGTTTTGAGGAAGCGGATGTAGATCGTGCGCCAGGAAAGCCAGCCGAAAAAGCCAGCGGCGATGGCGCTGGGGATAATCCAGATGAGGTCGCGACGCTCGAGCTTCATAGCGTTTTCAGGTAATCCAGCAGCGCCTCGAGCTCTTCCGCGCTCAGCGGAACGGCGGGCATACTGCCGCGCCCCTTGCTGACGATTTCGCTCACGGCTTGGGAGACTTTGCTGATGGGGTTGCCCTTTAGCGCGGGGCCGATATCGCCCTGGGCCTGAGCTCCGTGGCAGGCGGCGCATTTTTGCAAGTAGACCCGCTGGCCTGCCGAACTGGTCTGCAACTGCTGCCTGGCCGTCTGGATCAGGTTGTCCACCTGGGGCGACGAGCCCCCGGCGGCCTTGTAGCGCTCCCAGGCGGAAATGGCGTCTTGGGGACGACCGGCTTGGAAGTAGATGTTGCCCAGGAAGAGCCAACCCTCCGGCTCGGAGGGATCGGCGCGGGTGGCGAGCTCGAGCACCGGTAGGGCCTGCTCGCCGCGCCCGGCAAAGAAGAGCAGGATGCCCAGGCGGCGCAGGGCCAGCACGTTGCGCGGCTCGAGCTTGAGGACTTGCAGATAGCCCTGGCTGGCCCGCTCGAAGTCCCGCACCTCCCAGGCCTGGTTGGCGTAGGCCAGCCAGGCCTCGGGGTGGTTGCTTTGGCGGGCTTTGGCCTCGAGGTCGCGCAGTCGGGCGGCCTCGGCCCGGCTGGTGATGATGGTCTCGCCCGGCAGGCGGGGCACGGTGAAGCGCCAAAGCCCCACCCCCACCGCCAGCAGGCTCACCGCCACCAGCGCCAGCGTAGCCGGGGAGAGGGGGCGCGGGGTGGGAGCCTGTTGGCCTAGATCGGCGAGTTCGCGCTCGAGCCGCACCGCCTGCGCCAGCAGCCGCTTGCGCTCTTCTCCCGCGGCCTCACGGGCTTGGTTCTTCAGCAACTCGACCTCGGCGCGCAGCTCCTGGGGACGCGGGCTTTGGGGGAAGGGTTGGGAGGGCTTGAGCAGGGGCCGCAGGATGTAGGCCAGGGCAGCCAGCACCAGCAGGGCGGTGAAGAGGTAGGCGGGTATCATGGCGTTCGGTGTTGGGTGTCGGGCGGCAGGAGCTCGGCCTCGAGGCGGGCGATCTCTTCCTCGGAGACGTCGCCCTGTGCGGCTTTGGCGCGGGTGGCGGTCAGATAGCGCCACAGGCCATAGCTCAGCAGGGCCAGCCCGATCAGCGGGGAGAGCCAAACCCACAGGGTAAGGCCCTGTTTGGGGGGCTCGTAGAGGATCCAGGGGCCGTAGCGCTCGACGAAAAACTGACGAATCTCGGCTTCGCTCTTGCCCTGGGCCAGTTGTTCGGCGATCAGGCGGCGCATCTCCTGTGCTACCCCGGAGTTGGACTCGCTCGCCGACTCTCCCTGGCACACCGGGCAGCGCAGCCCCTTGGCGATGCGAAAGACCTCGGGGGAGAGGTCGGGGGGTGGGGTGGGGGAGGGCGGCTGGGCCAAAGCCGAGAGGCCAAGCGCCAACAGCAGCCCCAGCAAGGCTCGAGCCACGCTGCTCACAGCGCCTCCAGCCCGACTTTTTGCAGCATGTCCCTCAGCGTCCCCTCGCTCACCGGGCCAGCGTGGCGCAACAGCACCTTGCCCCGAGCGTCGATCACGAAGGTCTCGGGAACGCCATAGGTGCCGTAGTCCACCGCCAGCGTGCCCTTGGGATCGAAGACACTGGGAAAGCTCAGGCCATACTCGCGGATGAACTCCAGCGCCTGGGCCTCGCTGTCCTGCACGTTGATGCCCACGATCAGGAGTCGGTCACGGTATTGCCGCCAGTAGCGCTCCAACAGCGGAGCCTCGTCGCGGCAAGGCAGGCACCAACTGGCCCAGAAGTTGAGCAGGATGGGCCTCGAGCCCACCCACCGGCTCAGCTCGAGCCTCTCACCCCACTCGGCGCGGTAGGGCTTCAGCAGCGGCAAGGCGAAGTCGGGGGCGGCCTTCCCCACCAGCACCGAGGGCAGGGCGTTGGGGTCGGGGCGCTGCAACCCCCACCAGAACAGCCCACCCAGCGCCAGGATCAGCAGCGGCCAGAAGCGCCTCATGCCGGAGCCCCTCCCGCGGCTCGCTCGCGTTGAGGCTGGGGACTGGGCCAGAGGATGTAAAGCGTTCCAAGGGCCATGATGGCTCCCGCGATCCACAGCCACAGCACCAGCGGCGTGACCACCAGCTTGAGCGTGGCCCACTCTCCCCGCTCGGTATCGAAGGCTTGCAGGATGAGGTAGTAGTCGTTGTAGGGGGTGTACTTGAGGTCGGGGGCGGCCAGTCCCTGATTGCCCATCTGAGGGTAGAAGTTGAGGCGGGTGATGTAGGTGCCGTCGGCCCACAGGCCCCGGCGGTCCACCGCCCGCATCTCGACGAGGGCGTACACCGACTGGCGGTTGCCCTGCTCCTCCAATCCCACCTTGCGCAGGGTGAGTTCCACCCCCGCGCTCTGCCAGCGCTGGCCGAGCCGCAGCGTCTTGGCTTCCTCGAAGCGGTAGGTCTGGCTGAAGGCGATGGCTACGGCGGCCAGGGCGAAACCCACGTGCACGATGTGGCTGCCGAAGCGGCGGCGTGAGGAGGAGGCGAGCTCGAGGAAAGCCTTCCAGCGCGAGATGCCCAGGGAGCTCGAGCGCTCCTTCACCCCCTGGTCGACCATCAGTCCCACCGCGCAGAGGTTGTAAGCCAGCAGGCCCAGGCTAAGCGAGGCACCCGGCGCCAGCCTCAGCAGCAGCCCTAGTACCGTGCCCGCCAGCAGTGCTGAGCCCAAGATGAAGAGGTTGCGGCGGATTTGGGGGCCGGTGTTGCGCCAGGGTAGCACCGGGCCAATTCCCATCAGCAACAGCGCAGCCACGCCCACGGGAGCCGACACCTGGTTGAAGAAGGGCGCGCCGATGGAGACTTTGGCCGCGCTCAGCGCCTCCACCACCAGCGGCCAGAGGGTGCCGATCACCACCACAAACGCCATGGTGCCAAACAGCAGCGAAGCAGCCAACAAGGCTCCTTCACGACTCTTCCAGCGCACCTCGCCCGCGTCGCGCACTTCGCTGCTGACCCTGCTCAGCAGGCCCAGCCCCACCCCCAGCACCCCCAGCAGGAAAACCAGGAACAGAGCACCCACCGGGCCGTCCGCGAAGGCGTGTACCGACTGGATGACGCCCGAGCGGGTGAGGAAGGTGCCGAATACCGTGGCCGCGAAAGCCAGGGTGATGTAAGCAAAATTCCAGGGCTTGAACATACCCCGCCGCTCCTGCACCTGCGTGGTGTGCAGAAAAGCCGTCGCCAGCAGCCAGGGGATGAAGGAGGCGTTCTCTACCGGGTCCCAGGCCCAGTACCCGCCCCAGCCCAGGATCTCGTAGCTCCACCACGCTCCAGCGAAGATAGCCGCGGTCAGGAAACCCCAGGCCACCAGCGTCCACCAGCGTGTCTCGAAGATCCAGCTCTGAAAGCGGCGGGCCACCATTGCGCTCAGCGCGTAGGCAAAGGGCACCGAGAGTCCTACGAAGCCCAGATACATCAGCACCGGATGTACCGCCATCATCCAATGGTTTTGCAGCAGGGGGTTGGGGCCGCGTCCGTCGGCGGGTGGGTTGGGCAGCGCGTCGAAGGGGTGAGCCACGAAGACCATCACGGCGAAAAAGAAGACCTGGATGGCGAACAGCACCCCTAAGGCCACCGGAGCCCGCCAGGGATCGAGGACGGGTGCGGCGCTGGCGCCCCCGGCATCTACCCGCCTCGAGACCAGCCAGGTATACATCGTTTGCAAGGTACCCCACAACAAGATGGAGCCCTCGAGCGCGGCCCAGGGTGTCACCAGCGTCACCCATAGCGGGTCCTTGGTCGAGTGGTGCAGCGCCACGTAGCGCACGCTGAAGTCGTGGGTGAGCAGGGCCCACTCCAGCGCTCCGAAGCTCACCAGCGCGGCCAGGAAGCTCATGGGCGCGACCCGCCGGGCGGCCTCGAGGTAGCGCCGGTCCTGCGCCCACTGGGCCAGGCCACACAGCACCAGCCCCACCAGCGAGAAGACCAGCGTGGCCAGCAGGGCCATCCCGCCCAGAAAACCCGGGGTCATGTAGGCCTCCTATGGGATCGCCAAAGGCCATACGCCATACGCAGAGGGCACAAGCCGGCGCTCAGGGGTCTGGGTCTTTGGCCTTGGGTACCGATCGTCACTTTGCCTCCTCGATCAGCTTGCGGATCTGCTCGGGCGTGTAACCTTCCTTGGGGGCCTGGTAGCCTTCGGAGTGCTTGACCAGCAGGTTGGTGCTGACGAAGGTACCTCCTTGGAAGCGGCCTTCGACCACCACCCCTCTGTTCTCGCCGAACAGGGCCGGAGGGGTGCCCTTGGCCTGCACGGGGAATTCGCTCACGCCATCGGTGACGACGAAGCGTAAATCCAGGGTGTCCTTGTCGTAGCTCACCGTTCCGGCCTTGACCAGCCCGCCCAGCCGCACCTGGCGACTCTGGCAGGTGGCTTGGTTTTGCAAGCACTCGCTAGGGGTGTAGAAGTACACCAGGTTCCGCCCCAGCCCTCCGAAGATCAGGTAAGCCAGGGCGCCTACCACCACCACGATGCCAATGATGTGTTTGGGCTTCAATTGAACCTCCGTGACAAGACCAAAAACCACGATCGGACGGTCTTTTGTGTTTTGCTTTACTTCTCCCGCCTGTAGCGCCACAACAAGTAGCCTAAATAGCCCAGCAGTGTGGCGTATCCGATGACGTAGCTCCACACCACGAAGGGGTTGAAGGGGTTTTGCAGGATGCTGCTGTCCATGACTTCACTCCATTAGCCCGCCTGAGGGCTCAACTCTTGCTTGGCCGACTCGCGCTCGGCCAGCAGGCCACGGATCCTCACGAAAGCAAAAAACAGCAAGCTGAGTGCGAGGATGTTGACCAGAAGCGCTGGAAGCATGGCAGGGTCGAAGTTGCTGCGGCCCGTGGTGAGGTCGAAGGTCTGGGTTTGGTGTAGGCTACGCCACCACTTGACCGACATGTAGGTGATAGGCACGTTGATCGCCCCCAGGATGCTGATGGCGGCGGAGGCTTTGGCCCTGAGCTCGGGGTCTTCGATGGCGCTTCGCACCACGAAGTAGCCGATGTAAACCACCAACAGGATCGCGAAGGTGGTCAGGCGCGGCTCCCAGGTCCAGTAGACGCCCCAGGTGGGTCGGCCCCACAGCATCCCGGAGATCAAGGTCAGGCTCAAAAACAGCAGCGCAACCTCGATCACCACCGTCGCCATGCGGTCATAGCGGGCTTTGCCCCTAGCCAGGTAGAGGATCGAGTAGACCACCGCCACGAAAAGCGAAACCATGCCCACCCAGGCCGAGGGCACGTGCAGGAAGATGATGCGGTAAACGTGCCCCTGCTCGGTGGCCGGTGGGGCGGTGAAGGCTAGGAAAGCGCCGATCCCCAGGGACAGTAAGCCCAGGCTCAGCGAAGTCAGGCTCAGGATATCCATACGCTTGCTTTGGCTCATGGCAGTCTCCTTGATCTTCTTACGCCATTCTCGGACAAAACAGATGTGAGGACTACCGTGAACACTCGAGCCCGCTCACGTCGCGGTTGCGCTATCCTTCCAGAACATACGGGAAAAGTAGCCCACACAAGGTCACGTAAATGACATCGAAGACCAGCAACAGCCGCCACCAGTCGGCCACTTCGCCCGGTGGCAGGCCTTCCACCAGCGAAGCGGTAGCGCGCACCGAGGCCAGGACCACCGGCACCACTACCGGAAAGAGCACCAGCGGCAGCAGCGCTTCGCGCCCGCGCAACCGGGCCAGCATCCCGGCGTAGAAGGTGGACACAGAAGCATAGCCGACGCTTCCCAGCACCAGCGTGACCAGGATGCCGGGTAAGGCCGAAAGGGGCAAGTAGAAAAGTCCCGCCGTAAGGAAAAGCAGCACCAGGCCGACGATCAGCAGCAGTAGTAGCTGAAACAGCAGTTTGCCGTAATAGATCCACTCGCGGTTGCCGGGGATGAGCAACAGGTCATCGAGGGTATTGTCCTCGACCTCTAGGCCAAAAGCCCGCCCTGCCAGCAGGCTTCCGGCGAAGGCCAGCGCCACCCACAGCACGCCCGGGGCGGCCTTGCGCAGGTCACCTTGGTTGGGGCCGAGGGCCAGCCCCAGGATCAGCAGCATGGTGAAGAGAAAGAACACCGCCGCCAAGAGCCCGGTGCGCCCGCGCAGCTCGAGGGTGAGGTCGCGCAGGGCCAGCCAGAAGATGCGGGTGAGGAGGGTCATGGGGTGCAGGTCGAAGGCCTGGCGCCCGGCGTTGCACGCCGAGTGCCGAGGGTTGAGCTCTGATTGCGGGTTGAGCGGACAGGAAGCGGCGGCATGGCGTTCAGATGGCGGGGGAGAGCTCGAGCGTTCGGGTGGCAAGGCGCTGGACCCAGCCGTGGTCATGGGTAGCGAGGACGACGCCGCCGGAGGCTTTGGCCTCGAGGAGGAGGGCCTTGAGCAGTTCGCGCCCTTGGGCATCGAGCGCGGCCTCGGGTTCGTCGAGCAGCCAGATGTCGGGTTGCTGGAGGCGCAGGCGGGCCATTGCCAGGCGCTTTTTCATGCCGCTGGAGTAGCCTAGCACTGCCTTGCCCGCGGGCAAGCCCACCGCTTCCAGAGCCGCAGCGATGGTGCTGGCCCTGGGTGTGTGGCCCTCGAGCCGTAGTGCATAGCTCAGGTTCTCCTCCCCGGTGAAGTGCCGGTGAAAGGCCGGAGGATTGGCCAGCATCCCGACCCTGCCCAGCCGCCTGACCTGACCTCCGCTGGCCCGGACCAGCCCGGCCAAGAGCCGCAGCAGCGTGGTCTTGCCCACCCCGTTGGGCCCCAGCAGGGCCACGACCTCGCCGGGCTCGAGGCGAAAATCCAGGTCGCGGATCACCCAGTCGCGACCATAGCGCTTGGAGAGGGATTGAGCCTCGAGCAGCATCGCAAGAATCTTACCGTAGACCGCCGCAGCCGCCTGTGGGGTGTGCTGGGGCATTCAAAGCCGCTCCCGCAGCCACTCTGGGGTGATTTGGTTAAAAAATCCATTCAGCATGGTCAGTGTTCCGGTCGCCATCAGCAAGCCGACAGCGATGAGAAACACCCCGGCTCCCCGCTCGATGTATTTGGTGTAGCGGGCGGTTCTCCGTACCAGCGACACCGCTCGATCGGTGAAGGCAGCCACCAGCAAGAATGGGATGGCTAGGCCCATGACGTAGGCGAGCAACAGCTCGAAGCCCCGCCCCTCGTTGGTGATGAGGGTGAGGGTAGCCCCGAGCAGCGGCCCAATGCACGGTGTCCAGCCGATGGCCAGCACCGCTCCCAAGGTCAGCGCACCCCAGGGTCTGGCGGCATCACCCCCAAAGCGCAGGTTGAGACCCCGGCTCAAAAGCGCAGGCTTCAACCCCAACATCATCAGCCCAAAACCGATGACGACAACCCCGCCGATCTGCGAGAGCAGGGTCTTGTTGCTGACCAGCAGGCTGCCCAGAAGGGTGGCCGGCAAGCCAAACAGGATCAAAAACACCAGGCTGAACCCGCCTATGAAAGCCAGCGCGTTGACGATAGGGCGGCCCTTATTGCCTCCGAGGTAGAGCAGGTAGGTGGGCACCAGCGGCAGCACGCAGGGGGAGAGGAAGGACAGCATTCCGGCCAGAAAAGCGATGGGCAGACTCATACAACTGGATCTACGCTAGGCCATCGTGAGCGGGACGTGTGTACCCTGACTGACCTTGGGGCCTGCGACTGTGCGCTGCGGCAGTGCTTCGACCGTGCAGCAAGGGGTAGATTGGGGCCATGAAGATCTACACCAAGACCGGCGACCGGGGCGAGACCGGGCTCTACGGAGCCGAGAGGGTGTCCAAGGACCACCCCAGGGTCGAGGCCTACGGCACGGTGGACGAGGCCAACAGCGCCATCGGGATGGCCAGGGTGGCCCTGGGCGAGGCCCACCCCGACATCCAGGCCGACCTCGAGTACCTCCAGAATGCCCTCTTCGACCTCGGCGCCGACCTCGCCACCCGCTTCGGCGGCCCCTACGAGAAGAACCTCGCCCGCATCGACGCCGAGGACGTGGCGAGGCTCGAGGCCCTCATCGACCGCTACCAGGAGGAGGCTCCCAGGTTCACCGGCTTCATCCACCCCGGCGGTCACGCGGCGGCGGCAGCCCTGCATTTAGCCCGCACCATCGTGCGCCGAGCCGAGCGAAGGGTGGTCGAGCTGATGCGCGCCGAGGAGGTCAACGCCGAGGCCATGCGTTACCTCAACCGGCTCTCCGACTTGCTGTTCACCCTAGCCCGCGTAGTCAACAGGCGTGAGGGATTTGCCGAGGAGAAGTGGCTGGTCAAGAAGCGCCGATAGGGGTGTCGATGGTCGATGGCTGGGTGGTCACACTTACGCCCTACGCAAAAGCCTTCGAACGCCATATGCAGACCATGCGCATCGTCAGCCTGACCGGCTCCAACACCGAGATCGTCTGGGCGCTGGGCTGCCTGGACCGGTTGGTGGGGGTGGATGACCACTCGGATTTTCCCCCCGAAGTCAGGCAGCTGCCTCGTGTTGGCCCCGATCTTCAGATCGACCTGGACAAGGTGGAGCGCTTGGAGCCCGACCTGGTGCTCGCCAGCCTGAGCGTACCGGGCATGGAGCGCGTGGTGCAGGGTCTGGCCGAGCGGGGGATCCCCTACGAAGTGCTCGACCCCGAGAGCTTACAGGACGTGTATTCCGACATCCGGCGGGTGGCGGGGTGGCTCGAGGTGCCCCGCCAGGGGGAGCGCGTGGTGCAGGCCATGCGCTGGATGATCGCCCAGGCGCGGGGGAGCCTGCCGCGCTGGGTGCGGCCTCCGAGGGTGATGGTGGAGTGGTGGCCGCGCCCGATGATCGCCGCGGGGCGGCGTAGCTGGGTGACGGGGCTGCTCGAGGCGCTGGGGGCCGAGAACGCCTTCGCCCACCTGGACGTGCGCTCCAAGCCCCTGACCCCCCAGGAGGTGGAGGCTGCCGCGCCCGACCTGATCACCGTCTCCTGGTGCGGCGTGCGCAAGCTGCGCCCGGAGGTGGCGCTCAAGCGACAACTCGACATCCCCGCCCTCCGCTACCGACAGGTGTTCCCCCTCGAGGAAGCCTACCTGGGCCGCCCCGGCCCCCGACTGGCCGAGGGGGCCAAGCGCTTGGCCGAACTGCTGGCCCGCTCTCCCTACGCCTGGGGGGTGAGCCGGTGAACGCGCTCAAGGTGGCGACGCTGTGGGTTCGTCCGCCCGAAGAGCACGCCTTGCCCGAGGCGAGGGAGGCGCTCGAGGCCCTACTGGCCAAGTTCTACGCCGGCTATCCAGAGTACGAGGGCTGTGTGGTGCTCTTCCAGTCCCCCCGCTGGCCGCGCTACGTCTTCGCCTATACCCACTCCGCCTGCAGCGGCCTGTTGCCCGAGGCGGGCCGGTACCTGCAGCGGCTGCTCGCGCACGCCTTCCAAGACAGCGAGGTGCGGGCGTACGGGCGGCCGTGGCCGCTCGAGGGGGAGTAGAAGCTCGTACGTCCCGCGCCGTGCCTGATACGCAAGAAGGTACCGGTCGATTTTGGTTTGGGTGTTTGGCGCGGCTACGAACTACTGGCAGCTTCCGCAGAAGCTTAGCGCGCCCTGAACACGCTCATCGTCCCCCCGCGCTCCAGCGTCCCACTGCCCACCACCAGCCCCGATTGAGGCCAGGCCAGGCCGTAGACCGGGCGCACGAAGCCGCCGAGGGTCTGCTCGAGGGCGCCGCTCGCGGCCTTCCAGACCCTCACGGTTTTGTCCCAGCCGCTGCTGGCGAGCTGGCCGCCGGGGCTCCAGGCCAGGGCCTGCACGGCGCTGGTGTGGCCCTCGAGGGTGCGCAGAGCTCTCCCGCTGTGCGCCTCCCACAGCCTAATGCTTCCTTTGAGGCCGCCGGTGGCCAGGACCGCGCTTTTGGGATCGAGGGCGAGGGCGTAAAGTGGCCCCTGCCCGGTGAACACCCGCCGTAACTCCTGCCCCCGTATGTTCCACCAGGCGATGCTCTGGTCGGCGCTGGCGCTAACGAGGCTCTCGCCCACCCAGGCGAGGCCTGTCACGTCGTACTCGTGGGCGCGCCAGTCCAGCAGCAGCTTGCCGCTGCGCCACTCCCACAGCTTGATCAGCTCGTCGCGCCCGCCGCTCACCAAACCTCTGCCCGCCGGGTGCCAGGCCAGGGTCGAAACCCCACCGTCGTGGCGGGAGAGGGTCTGGAGTGGCCTCCCGCTGGCGACCTCCCAAATGCGGATGGTGCCATCGGCGCTGCCGCTGGCGAGGTAGCGGTTGTCGGGGGAGAAGACCAGCGCGCTGACCTCGAGTTCGTGCCCCCGCAGCCTGTGTAACACCCGCCCCTGGCCATCCCACAGCCAGACTTCCTTATCCCACCCGCCACTGGCCAGATAACGCCCGTCGGGGCTGTGCGCCAGGGCGCTGACCGAGGCGGCGATGGGCTCGAGGGTCCGCATTAGCCTTCCCTCGGCACTCCACAGTCGGGCCCGTCCGTCGTCGTGGCCGCTGATCACCCCACCCTCTGGACTCCAGGTCACGCACAGCACCGAGCTGCTCTGCCAGCTTCGCACGGGCCGGCCCTCCTCGTCCCATACTGCGATCCTGCCGTCCTGGCTGCCGCTGAGGAGTCGCCGGCCCTCCGGGCTCCAGGCCAGCGCGCTGACCACTTGGCCGTGGGCCGGGACCTGGCGCAGGGGCTGCCCCTCGAGGTTCCACAGCCGGATCACCCCCTCGCGGTCCCCCGTCGCCAGCAGTCCTTCGCGGCTCCAGTCGAGCGAATGGACCCCCTGCGGCCCCAGCAGGGGCAGGGGACGGGCTGACTGGGTGTGCCACAGCTCGACCCCCTCGAGACCCCCGCTGGCAAAGCGCTTTCCGTCCGGGGCGAAAGCCAGACCGTAGATCCAGCCTCCTGCGGTGTAAGTGCGCAGGGTTCGGCCCCCCAGGTCCCACAGCCGTACCTCCCCATCGGCGCTGCCGCTGAGCACGCTGCGCCCGTCGGGGCTGAAGCGCACTCCCCAGACCTCGCCCGAATGGGCCTGATAGGTGCGGAGGGCCAGGCGCGACTCGGGGTGCCATAGCCGCACGGCATTATCGGCAGCCCCGCTTGCCAGCAGGGTGCCCTGGGGGTGGTAGCTCAGCGAGCGTACCGTGTCCTGATGGCCGCTCAGCAGGCCGCGTGGCCGCCCATCCACGCCGAAGAGCTGGATGTAGGCATCGGCGGCCAGGGCCAAGCTTCGCCCATCCGGGCTCAGCGCCAGGGCCGCAACCGGGCCATGGTGACCCTGGAGCGTACCCGCCGGGGAGAGCGAGGCGGCCCAGGCCAGCCCAAGCAGGTGAAGCCAGAAGATTTGTCGCATCCTCTACAGCTTAGCCCCGGATTGGGGTTGCCTAAAGGGTGGAGGGCTGGAGTTCCGGTTGCGGGACGGTAATATAGAGGACGTGCAACAAAGGTTGCTGACCCTGCTCAGCGAACAGTTCCAGCCCAGCCGGCGCCTGGGAGAGCAGCTGGGTATCGAGCGCGACCGGGCCCGCTACCTGGTGCAGCGGCTGATCCACGAGGGTTATCCCATCGAAATCTCCAAGGCCCTGGGGGTACGGGTAGAGCCAGGAACCCCCCTGCCGCAGGTGCTCGAGCCCCTGCTGCGGGGAAGCTTCGGCAGGCCTTACCGCTACTTAGGCCACACCACCAGCACCCAGGACGTGCTGCGCCAGTGGGCCGAGGAGGGAGCCCCCGAGGGAGCGGTGGTGCTGGCCGAGCGCCAGAGCGCGGGCCGCGGACGAATGGGTCGTCCCTGGATCAGCGCGCCGGGCTCCTCCCTCACCTTCTCCTTGCTGCTGCGCCCGCGAAGCTCCATCGCCCTGCTGCCGCTGGCGGTGGGGGTAGCCCTGCGTGAGGCGGTGGGCCTGGGCGGGCTCAAGTGGCCCAACGACCTGCTGGCCCCTGACGGGCGCAAGCTGGCCGGGATTCTGGTCGAGGCCAGGATGGGAACCCCCTCACCCGGCCTGGTGATCCTGGGGATAGGGCTCAACGTTCGGCCCCCGGTGCCTCCAGGGGCGGCGGCGCTGAGCGAGTTTGGCCCGGTGAGCCGTGCCGAGCTGCTTGCGCGGATCCTCGAGGAGCTGGAAAACCAGTATGAGAACCTCTCCAAGCCCGAGTGCATCCTGGAGGACTGGAAGAAGTACAGCGTTACCCTGGGGCAAGAAGTGACGGTCCGGACGCCCAGAGGCGAAGTGCGAGGCAGAGCCTTAGACCTAGCCGAGGACGGAGCTTTAGTGGTAGAGTCTCAGGGCGCAACCGAGCGAATCGCCGCTGGCGATGTGTCCCTCATCGGCAGACTAGGAGGCTAAGTGATGAACCTGACCAATCCTACGCAAAGCCTGCCCTACACCCCGCTGCTCAAGACCCTCCTCCCCACCCGCAGCGCGCTGCGCGACCTGCTGCTGGTGCTGGGCGGCAGCCTGTTCGTGGCGCTGTGCGCCCAGGCCTCCATCCCCACCCAGCCTGTGCCCATCACCCTGCAAACCCTGGGCGTGCTGCTGGTGGGTGCGGCTTTGGGCAGCCGCCTGGGCTTTTTGGCCCTGGTAGCGTACTTGCTCGAGGGGCTGGTGCTCCCGGTCTTCGCCGGGGGTAAAACCTGGGCCGCGGTTACCTTTACCGCCGGTTACCTGGTCGCCTTCCCCCTGGCCGCCTTCCTGGCGGGCTTCTTGGTCGAGCGCTTCGGTACCGACCGCAGCCCCTGGAAAACCCTGGCGGCCATGCTGCTGGCCAACCTCCTGATCTACGTGCTGGGTCTGCCCTGGCTGGGCTACATGCTGGCGCAGATCGGTAAGTACACCGGGCTCCAGGGCCTGCTGCAAGCTGGGATGACCCCTTTCCTCATCGGCGACCTGGTCAAGGCCATCATCGCTGCCGCCCTGTTGCCTGCGACCTGGAGGTTCATAGGGCGCAGGTAACCAGGCCGAACGCCAAAACGCGCCAATGGCTCCCTCACCCAACCCCTCTCCCAGCGGGAGAGGGATTCTCTCGGCTAAGGCTTTTTAGCTCAAGGATAGGGTGCAGGGTGCAAATCAGGGCTTCAGTCTCGAGGTCCATGGCTGTTCTCCGGCTGGTCCTTCAACGGCTCAGTGGGGCGCCCTCGAGCCAGCCTGCGCAGGAGCAGGGGCATCAGCCCCTTATACAACAGCGTGGCCAGCAGGCCGAAGGGCAAGCCCAGCATCAGCGCCGCGAGCAGCCCCTGGGATTGGGCCCGTGCCCCGGCCACCAGCAATGTCACCGTCGCGCCCAGCATCAGTGCTTCGCGCCAGGAAACCTTGAAGTCCATTGCGCACCCCCAACTTAGAATAGGGGTGGAGAGAGCTATGGTTGAAGTCCCAGAAATTCCCAGGCATCCCCAGGTTGTCCTGCCTGCCCGCGAGAGTGCGCTGATCATCGTAGACATGCAGAACGACTTCGTAGAGCCCGAGGGGGCCCTCTTCGTCCCCGACGCGCCCAAGACCATACCGCCTATCGCCGAGCTGCTCGAGCGGGCCAGGGCCGCTGGGGTCAGGGTGGTCTACACCCAGGACTGGCACCCCGAGGACGACCCCGAGTTCAACATCTGGCCGCGCCACGTGGTGCAGAACACCTGGGGGGCCGAGATCGTGGAGGCACTCAAGCCCCGCCCTGAGGAGACCGTCATCCGCAAGGCCCGCTACGACGGCTTCTACGGTACCCAGCTCGAGCACCTGCTGCACCTGTGGGGCATCAAGAACGTAGTGGTGGTGGGTACGGTGGCCAACATCTGCGTGCTGCACACGGCGGGCAGCGCGGCGCTGCGCTGGTACAACGTGGTGCTGCCCGAGGACGGCACCAGCGCCCTCACCCCCTTCGACCTCGAGGCCGCTTTGCGCCAGGTCACCTTCTTGTACCAGGGCAAGGTCACCACCTGCGCCGGGGTGCAGTTTGCCTAGGCCCCAGCGGCAGAAGATGGCGGTCACGAACGGCACGGTCGAGTTCGGCGACCCGCTGATGGCCGAGCTCCAGCGGCGCTTCGGCCCGGCCCCTTTCCAGCCCCACGCCGCCGAGGTACGGCCTGCCTACTCCACCCTGGTCAGCTCCATCGTGGGGCAGCAGCTCTCCGGCAAGGCCGCCCAGACCATCTGGAAGCGGCTCGAGCAGCGCTTTCCCATCGAACCCGCAGCGCTGGCCGCCGCCCACCCCGACGACCTGCGAGCCCTGGGCCTCTCGCGGGCCAAGGCCAGCTTCGTCCACGACCTCTCGCGCTTCGCCCTTGGGGGCGGCCTCGAGGGCCTCGAGCACCGGTCCGACCAAGCGATCATCGCCCACCTCACCCAGGTCAAGGGCATCGGGGTCTGGACGGTGCAGATGTTCTTGATGTTCGGCCTGCGTCGCCCCGACGTGTGGCCTATCCTCGACCTCGGGGTGCGCAGGGGCCTCGAGCGGGTATACGGGGTGAGCACCAAGGCCGAGCTCGAGGCCCTCGGCGAGCGTTTCCGCCCCTTCCGTTCCCACGCTGCTTGGTACATGTGGCGGGTGGTTGAGGGCTCAGGTGTGTGAAATCTGGGATACGCTAAGAGCCCGGCCTTACCCGTGGTTTATTGCTTGCCAAACACGATTACCATGCTGTTGCGGTCATCTGCGATATAAAGCCTGCCGTCGGGACCGGGCTTTACGTCTACTGGAGCCCCCAGCTCACCGTTGGGTAAGACCCAATCCTTGATGAGTTCAACCGGCCTGCCGCTGGGTACTCCCTTGGCGTCCACAGGGAAGGCCACCAGGCGGTGGCCGTACTTGCGGTAGCCGTGGTAGCCCACCACCAGCCAGCCCCGGTAAGCCTGGGGGCCGCCGGTCCAGTAGGTCATGCCCAGCGGGGCGGCGTGGGCGGGTAGCAGCACGGCGGGCTTGCGGGTGTTGGCGCAGGGGTAGTCGGGGAACTCGGGGGCGTTGCGGGCGTTCTCGTAGCAGTAGGGCCAGCCGTAGTTGGCGCCGGCCTCGAGCACGTTGATCTCGTCCTTGGGGTGTTCCTCGTCGTCGAGCTTGGGGTCGGCGGCGTTGATCGCGTCGCGGGAGTTCTCCGCCTGGAGCAGCGTGCCTGAGGAATGCACCGCCAGGGCCATGGAGTTGCGCAACCCACGGGCAAAAACTTCCCAGCCCGTGACTTTGCCGCTGTTCCAGTCGAAGGTGTAGCGCCGTATCAGGCCTCGGGTCTGGGCTTCGGGGCAGGTGGCCTCGCCCTGGGCATCCTGGCAGTTGTCGCTGGCGCTGCCTACGTTGACCAGCAGCCGCCTCGAGCGATCAAAGACCATCTGGACCAGGGGGTGGCGGCCTTCGGTGGGCAAATCGCTGATCACGTACTCCTTGACGGGCTTGCTCAGGTTGCCTGGGTTGAAGCGGAAGATCTTCCCCGCCTCGCCCACATAGACCTTGCCATCGGGTCCCAGGATGAGGCCGTTGGGGCGGTCCAGCCGGGTGAAGAGGGCCTGGGGCCGGTATTCCCTGGCCTTGGAGAGCAGCACCAAGCTGCCCCGATTCTCCTCCCAGCCGCCCATTTCCGTCACCAGCAGGCTGCCGTTCTCAAGCGGCAGGACTCCCCTGGGATAGACCAGCCCATCCCAGACCACGCCGGCACAGAATCCGGCAGGGGTGGTGACCTTGAGCCGGGGGAAGCCCAGGCAGTTCTGGGACTGAGCGAGGCTCGAGCCGAGGATCAGGCTGAGGAGCAATACCGGCAACCTCATACCTTACTTTACGCTCACTCCACCTCAATCGGAATAAGGGGTCGAGCCTCAAACTGGGTCGAGAGCACCACGGTCGAGGTGGTGCGCGAGACACCGGGCACCCGCTTGATGCGGTAGAGCAGCTTTTCCAGGTCCTCGGGGGTGGCGGTGCGGGCCTTGAGCAGCACGTCCACATCGCCTGCTGCGCTGTGGCACTCCTCGACTTCGGGAAAGTCGGCGAAGGTGGGGGCCACGTCGGCGCAGGTGGCGTCGTTTTGCAGCCGTACCGCGATGAAGGCCGTCACCTGCAGCCCGATGGCTTTGGGGTTGACCTGAATTCTGTACGCCTCGATGACCCCTTTGCGCTCGAGCTTCTTCACCCGGTCGTGTACTGCGGCCGCCGAAAGCCCCACTCGAGCCCCAATCTCCGCATAAGAAAGGCGACTCTCCTTCTGCAACTCGAGCAAAATCGCTCGGTCGATGGCATCTAACTGAACCATATTCAGCATTCTATCATGCACCTGAATGAGATATAGACGAAATGGTGTTCGGTTTTATATCATTGGGTCATTCGCGATGTTGACCGGAGGTGATTATGGTACTACCGCTCGATGACCGAACCGCATTCGACCAGAGAATGTTCTGCCTCGAATTCCTGCGCGTTCCCGCGTTGGGCGGCGGATTGTGCGGGCTCGCGGCGTACCCGACTCCCAGCAACCCCACAGCGAGGTCTGAGCATGCAGATGCATAAAGCATTACCCCGTATTGCTGGCGATGGCTGGGCGATCCCCGCAGCCCTGCTGGCGCTTTACCTGATCTGGGGCTCGACCTATTTGGCCATCGTGTACATGGTCGAGACCATGCCTGCGCTGTTGGCGACCGGAATCCGCTTCCTGGTGGCCGGCGGGGGGATGTTCCTCGTGCTGCGGTTGCGCGGTACTCCGGCCCCAAACCGCCGGGAGTGGTGGGGTGCGGCCTGGGTGGGCACGCTGTTGATGGGTGGAGGTATGGGAATGGTCGCCCTGGGCGAGTCGCTGGGGGTGGCCTCGGGGTTGGCGGCCACCATCATCGCTACCATGCCTTTGTGGCTGGCCCTGTTTGGCCGCTTGTGGGGGCAGAGGACCCGCCGCCTCGAGTGGCTGGGCATGGTACTGGGCTTTGCGGGGGTGGCGTTGCTGATGCTCGAGGGCAACCTGCGCTCTAACCCCCTTGGCACCCTCCTGATCTTCCTGGCCCCGCTCTGCTGGGCCTTCGGCTCGGCCTGGAGCCGCCACATGACGCTGCCCCAGGGCATGATGGGCAGCGCGGCTGAGATGCTGGTGGGGGGTGGGGTGCTGATGGTCATGGGCACGCTCCTGGGCGAGCGCTTCACCCAGCTTCCCAGTCTCGAGTCCCTCGCCGCTTGGGCCTACCTGGTGGTCTTCGGCTCGCTGGTGGGCTACAGCGCCTACATGTTCTTGCTCTCAAGGGTGCGCCCGGCGCTGGCAGGAAGCTATGCCTACGTCAACCCGGTGGTGGCGGTGCTGCTGGGGGTAGCCCTGGCAGCAGAGCCCATCACCTTGGCCACCCTGGTGGCCCTGCCAGTGATCCTGCTGGGCGTGGGTTTGGTTGCCTTGGCCCGGCGCTAGGGTGTAGCCTTGCGTGAACAGGGGGTCTGTGGAGAAGTCCAAGCGCATTTTCTACGGCTGGATCGTGGTAGCGGTGGCGGTGCTGGCGACGCTGGTTGCCGCCGGGATTCGCTCGGTGCCAGGGGCCTTGCTGGTTCCGCTGGAGCAGGATTTGGGCTGGAGCAAGACCACCATCTCGGTGGCGGCGTCCATCGGCCTGGTGCTCTTCGGGCTGGGCGGCCCTTTCAGCGGCTACCTCATGGACCGCTACGGCCCGCGCCGCATCACCCTCTTTGGCCTGCTGCTGATGAGCCTGAGCATGGCGGGCAGCGCCCTCATGACGCAGGTCTGGCAGCTCAACCTGATCTGGGGTGTGGTGAGCGGGGTGGGTACGGGTATCGTGGGCAGCGTGCTGGGCGCGACGGTGGCCAACCGCTGGTTCCTCAAGCAGCGGGGGCTGGTCACGGGGATTTTCGGCGGGGCCACCTCGGCGGGGCAGCTCATCTTCATCCCGGCGCTGGTGGCCTGGGCTACGGGCCTGGGCTGGCGTGAGGCCAGCTGGATCATGGCGGGGATAGCCCTGGCGGTGATGCTGCCCATCTTCCTGTTGATGAAGGACAGTCCCGCCGAAATGGGGGAGCGACCCCTGGGGGCTGCGCCTGGCTCCGCGCCTGCTAGGATCACCGCCGACGCCGGAATCATGGGACAGGCGGTGCGCTCGAGCACCTTCTGGCTGCTGGCGGGCACCTTCTTCATCTGCGGCGCGACCTCCAATGGCCTCATCGGGGTTCACTTCATCCCCTACGCCGTAGACTGCGGGATCTCGCAGGGGGTGGCCTCGGGGATGCTGGCCCTGCTGGGTGCGATGAACTTCGTGGGCACCATCGGCTCGGGCTGGCTCACCGACCGCTACGACCCGTGCAAGCTGCTGTGCGTGTACTACGCGTTTCGCGGCCTCTCGCTGCTGCTGTTGCCCTACGCGGCGACCCCCGAGACCATGATCCCCTTCGCCATCCTCTTCGGTCTCGACTACATCGCCACCGTGCCCCCCACCGTGGCCCTGGTGGCCGACAACTTTGGGCGGCAAAACGTGGGCACAGTCTACGGCTGGGTCTTCGCAGCCCACCAACTCGGGGCGGCCTTCGCCTCCTGGGCCGGGGGCAGCGTGCGCGACGCGCTGGGCGAGTACAACCTGGCCTTCTTTGCGGCAGGTGTCCTGGCGATCATGGGGGGGATGCTGTCGCTAGGGATCCGGCGGGCGTTGCGGCCGGTGGTGGCTTGAGGGGGTGTCGGTAGCCCAAAGCCGCACGCCTCCTGCTTCTACGGCCTATAATCGAGCCCGATGATTTTCTCCCTCGAGCAGGCCAGCGCCACTGGCGAAGTGGCCGATCTCCAGAAGCTCCAGGCCGCCGGGCTGCCTGTCGCCGCGACCGTGGTCTTGCAGGGCCTCGAGGCCGAGTTCTACCGCTTCGCCAACCTACCCGAGCAGATTCGCAACGCCTTCGCCGGGGTCTTCGGGGCGCGGCTCGACGAGGAGCGGCTCGAGGCTGCCTGCGCCCAGGCCGAGCGCCTGTTGCGCGAAAGCTACTTGCTGCCCGAGCGGGCCGACGAGATTATGCGCATGCTGCCCGAGGGCCGCTTGCTGGTGCGCTATGCCGGGGAAGGGCCCTTTGCCCTCGAGCCTTCCCCCCAGGAGGCTTTGTGGGCCATAAAGCGCCTGTGGGCCTCGAGGTGGCAGGTGGACAGCGTATTGGCTCGCGCACCTGAGTTGGCCCCGCCGGAGGTGCCCAGCCTGGTTCAGAGGATGGAGGGCGAGCTTTTGCCCGATGCCGGGCTTTCTGAGCAGGCTTCGCGCCTCCTCGGGCGAAGCGTGCAGCTTTGGGCTGCTGCGGGCCTGGTGCTGAGGGTAGTCTGATCTCATGTACGACTCCCACATGCACACCCCGTTGTGCCGTCACGCGGTAGGGCAGCCCCTCGAGTACGTCGAGGCCGCGCGCAGGGCTGGTTTGAAGGGTGTGGTCTTCACCGATCACAGCCCCATGCCTGCTTGGTTCGACGCCGAGGTGCGCATGAGCCTCGAGCAGCTGCCCCTCTACCACGCTACGTTGGAGCGGGCCCGCGAGCAGGCCGGGGATTTTTACGTGGGGATCGGGCTCGAGGCCGACTATCATCCGGGTACCGAGGGCTTCGTGAAGAAGCTGCTTTGTGGCTACGCCTACGACTACGTCATCGGCTCGGTGCACTATATCGGAGCCTGGCCCTTCGACAACCCGGCCTTCGCTGCCGACTTCGACGAGCGCGACCTGCGCGAGGTCTACCGCGAGTACTTCAGGCTGGTCATTCAAGCGGCCCGTTCGGGGCTATACCACAGCATCGGGCACCTCGACTTGCCCAAGAAGTTCGGTCATATCCCTGCCGAGGGCTACCTCGATCTGGCCGAGGAGGCCTTGCAGGTGATCGCGGGCGAAGGGCTGGCGCTGGACGTGAACACGGCAGGTTGGCGCAAGAAGATCGGGGAGCTTTACCCCAGCCCGGCCATCCTCGAGCGGGCCCGTGAGCTGGGCATTCCCGTGGTGCTCGGCTCCGACGCCCACGCTCCTGGGGAGGTCGCTCACCGCTTTGCCGAGGCGCTGTCCGCGCTCAAACACGCCGGGTACACCGAAGCCACCGTCTTCCGTGAGGGCAGGGCGCAGCCGTACGGGCTGGGATAGACCTTATTTAGCCGTCAGCCATCGGCCATCGGCGTATTACGCTATAGCCATGAACCGTAAAGAGCTGGCCGGGATGTTAGAGTACGCCGCCGACTTGATGGAAGTCCTGGGTGAGGGCGAATTTCGGGCCCAGGCCTACCGCCGAGCCGCCCGCAACATCGAAAAGCTCGACGCTGACCTCGAGGCCCTGGCCGCCCAAGGCTTCAAGGGGGTTCCCGGCGTGGGTCCGACGCTGGCTCCCATGCTCACCGAGATCGTGCAGAGCGGGGAGTTTGCCTACATGGCCGAGCTCGAGGCCCAGGTACCGCCGGGGGTGCTGGAGTTTTTCCGGGTGCAGGGCCTGGGCCCCAAACGAATCCGCGCCCTCTGGGAACACGGGGTGGACTCGCTCGAGGAGCTCATCCGCCACGGCGAGGCCGGGCGGCTGCGGGGCATCCCCGGCTTCGGGGCCAAGACCGAGGCCAATTTGGTCCAGGCGGCGCGCTTCGCGCTCGAGGGCCTGCGTCGCGTCCTGTGGGGCGAGGCTGTTGAAGCTGCCGAGCTACTGTTGGCCGACTTCGCCAGTGCGGGCATCCGGGCCGAGGTGGCCGGGAGTTTCCGGCGGGGCCTCGAGACCATCGGCAACCTCGACTTTGTAGTCCTAGCCCAGCCCGAAGCCGTGCAGAATGCCCTCGGGCGCTATATCGAACGCATCGAGGGCTCAGTGCTGCACGGTCAACTGGGTGGTCTGCCCCTCAAAGTTTTCTGCGCTGCACAGCAGAACTACGGTACCGTACTGGTGCGGGCCACGGGCTCACTGGCTTTCCTCGAGGCGCTGGGCGCCCTGCCGGAAGCCCCTACCGAGGCCGAGGTCTTCGAGCGCTTGGGACGCCGGCCGGTCTCGCCCTACTGGCGCGAGCCCGAACACCTGGGCCTGGAGGAGCCCGCCCAGCCCCTGCGCCGGGAGGATCTGCTGGGCCTCATCCACTGCCACTCCACCTACTCCGACGGCACCGCCAGCCTACGGGCCATGGCCGAGGCCGCCATCGCCGAGGGCTACAGCTATATGGTTATCTCCGATCACTCCCAATCGGCCTCCTACGCGGGGGGCCTCGAGCCGCAGCGCGTAAAGGCGCAGTGGACCGAGATCGAAAAGCTCAACGCCGAGCTGGCCCCCTTCCGCATCCTCAAGGGCATCGAGTCCGACATCCTCCCCGACGGCTCCCTCGACTACCCCGACGAGATGCTAGCCGGCTTCGACGTGGTGATCGGCAGTCTACACTCGGGGCTCAACCTGCCCAAAGAAGAACAAACCCGGCGCTTGCTAAGGGCGCTGGATAATCCCTACCTCAAGATTCTCGGGCACCCCACCGGGCGGCTGCTGTTGCGGCGCCGGGGGGCCGAGGCCGACTGGGAGCGGGTGCTCGAGCGCGCCGCCGAGCGGGGCGCGATCATCGAGATCAACTGCAACTATCACCGCTGCGACCTCGACTGGCGCCTGGCCCTGAAGTGGCGCGACCGGCTGCGCTTCTCCCTGGGGACCGATGCCCATGGCCTCGAGGGCCTTTCCAGCATCGCCTATGGCCTGGCCCTCGCGGCCAAGGCTGGGTTGGGTAAAAAGCAGGTGGTCAACGCCTGGACGCCTGAAACTTGGGGTCAAGCGAAAACGACCTAAATCCAATCCCCTGATAGGGGGTAGTTTGTGCTACCTCCACCTAGCTAGGCTAGGGCCATGAGATGGTCTCGAGGGTTGACCCTCATCGAGCTCTTGCTGGTGGTTGCTCTGATTGGGATAGTGCTTGGGATTACTGCGGTATCGGGCCGCAGGATGCTTGCAAACCAGCAGGCTAGAGCGAGCCTTAACTCCATACGGCAGATCGTTTGGCAAGGGGCTACCGCCGCAGCTAGCCGTGGTCAGCGCCTCGATCTGGTTCGCAATGGCCAGCGCCTTCAAGTGCAGACTCAGGAATCCACCCCCAAGGTGATCCGTTTTGTGGATTTAACTAGCAGCTTGAGTGGGCAACTTCCCAGCGGAACCTGGTTTAGCTTCACCCCGCCTGGCAAGGTTATCTTTCCTTCTGGCTTCAGCCAGCCCATCAACGTCACGCTCAACGGGCGTTCTTACGCCCTCAGGTTCTCGCTGATTGGGGAAGTCAACGTGCAGTGAGCGAGGTCGCGATGAATAGACAGGGGTTGACGCTCATCGAAGTCATAGTCGCTCTAGCCGTGCTGGGTATAGCCTTGTCGGCTTTTACACTCCTAATTTTGGGGAATATACGCCAAAACGTCGAATCGGGAGGGCGTACCGAAGCAGCTCAATTGCTGAATTATCTCGGGCGGCGTTTGGTAGAGGCCGACAGCGAAGTAATGCCGGACAGCACTTCCACTTATAGGGAGTGGAACTATGGAACGCTCAGAACCAGTTTTCCTGACTTGACCCATGAAGGGCGTTTCGCTAACCCCAACCTCTATCGGGCGAGGATTGATAACGAAGGCACGCCTACTTGGGCGGTGAGCGGTGGCCTCAACCTTAGCAACCTGCGGGCTTATCGCATCCAGGTGTGCTGGCGTGGTGCGCAGGGGGAGTCATGCGTGGAGGCTCGAACCGTTGGGGCTGCTCCCGTAGCGGGCGGGGCGGCAGCACCTCTGCCCGGCATCAACTAGGAGAAGGGTATGCGCAGAGCTAGAGGCTTTACCCTTATCGAAATTCTGGTTGCCCTGGCCGTGCTGATCACACTGACGGCGATCGCCTACAACGGCTTGATCCAGTCACTTCAGACGCAGAGCGATCAAGAAGCTGTGACCAGCGCTCAGGCAAAGTTGCGCAGAGTGATGGAGGTGATCACCCAGGATCTGCGCAGCGCGATCTTCGGCGGGATCATTAACCAGCCCTACACACCCACCGCTCAAGCCGTTTCCATCGGCCTTATCGACGGCGGGGCTGGGTACCCGGTCGTCAACAAGCAGGACTACTATGCCGATATTTTGTCTTCTGCCACGACGACCTCTGCACTGGGGATCAGCGCCAGCGATCAGCTGTTGATGGTCAACGGGGCCCAGTCCATCGTGTTGCCCGTCTCTGGTGTGGCCCAGAATGGGCAGCCCAGTCAGTGGAGGCTATCTCACGCCGCTTGCCGCAATCCGCTGGCTTTTGCCCCTACCGGTACTCTGGTTTTTCGGATTCGAGCCATGGGGATTCGCTACGATCCCAGCCAGAATATCCTGTACACCCGCGAGGGTGGCACGGAACAGCCTATGGCCTTTGGCATCACCAATTTCCGCATCGACTATGTCTACTCGAGCTCGAGCGGCGCCCTGAGGACCTGGAATTTTTCCAGTGGCGCCTTCCCGGGTATGACTTTTACCGATGCGGGCACGACCTATGCTCTCCAGCGCCTGCAGGTGGTGATGGAGACGCGGGAGAACTCTCGGGGGCGTGCCATCACCAGAACGTATACCGGCCAGGTGGAGCTCCTCAACAACGGCACCTACACTATAGGGACGGTGGTCTCATGCTCATGAGAAAGTCGGACGGCATCGCTTTGGTCGTCACCCTCGTTTCGATCCTGGTTATTGGTGGCGTTTCAGCCCTGATGTTCAGCCGAATGCTCGACGAGATGCGCCACAGCCGGGACAACACCGCGGTCATTCAGACCCTGATGCTCGCACGGGGTGGGGCCAACGTGGCTGGAGCTTTGCTTACGGGCCCTGTAAAGGACCGCTTGCAGCAGGTGGTAAACGCGACCTCGAGCAGCACCAATCGCTGGAGCTACGGGGGGAACGGCAGTGGAAGCCAACCTGATCCCGCTACCGTGGCGAGCGATTTAGCGGTTGTCGCGGGTCAGCTGCAAACTCAAGTTGACGCTCTGATATGCGGCCTCAATCCGGCGCCCGCAAGCTCGGGAGCTACTGTGCAGGTGCGGGTGTACTTCACCGGTACGGCCTGTGGAGTGGGGTTGCCTGCTGGAGTTCAGCTGCCCTCTGGCCGCTTCGTGGATGGGGCTCCAAGGGGTGGCACCGGCGACAACACCCTTCAGCAGTACTCTCTGCCCTTTGTGATGGTTTCCGAAGCTACCCAGGGTATTTACAAGCGCAACGTTGTACTGCAAGGGGAATATCGTTTTCCTATTGGGCGTAGTAGCTTCGCCCGCTATGCGCTGTTTACCAACGTCCATGCTGCCCGTGGTGGTGGGGATGTCTGGTTTACGGACCGGACCCTTTTCGACGGTCCTGTACACACCAACCAGTACTTCCGCTTTTACCGCAACCCCTGGTTCGGGGGCGAGGTGACCAGTGCTGGATGTGCCTCTCCGGGAGTGTCGAGCTGTAGCGGGAGCGTCACCCCCGGGGCGAGTTTCATGTCTGCCGATGGCAGCCGTCAAACCTTTATCGCCGA
>NZ_KB890695.1 GCF_000373205.1 Calidithermus timidus DSM 17022 | reverse complement strand
CAGCGCCGGGTGCTCTTCTTCAACATCGGCTCGCCCGACGACCGGCTGCGCCAGGAGGCTTGCAGCCGCTACACCTTCCACATCGAAGCCAGCGCCGCCATGTACCTCGACGCCCTGGCCGCCTGGCTCGCCCGTGCGGGCCTGCGCCGCTGGTTCGTGGTGTACCCGGACTCCGACGAGGGGAAAGCCCTCTACCGACGGGCGCTCGAGGCCCTCCAACGGCAACCTGGAAGCGGCGAAGTGGGCAGGGTAGCGGTGCGCTTGGGGCAGGCAGACTATACAGCCGTCATCCAGGAGATCCGTAGGGCAAGTCCAGAGGGAGTCCTGTTACTGCTGGACGCCCAGGACCAGCTGGCTTTTCTGGGTCAGTACGAACTCGAGAGCCCCCAGGCTCAGATCGTCGCCTTCCCCGACCCCATCACCCAGACCCGCAACTTCCTTATCGCCCTGCGACTGACGGCCCCCCAGGCAGGCACTGGCTACCGGGCAGCTTTGTGGGAGACGGCTTTGCAAAGCGGGGGAGCCGGTGAACTCAACGCCCGCTTCACCTCGCGCTGGGGCGAACCCACGGACCCTTCGGCCTGGGCGGCGTATGCCTCGGTCAAGGTACTCCTCGAGGCGGCCTTCTCCAGCGGAGGAACCGGAATTGCTGGGCTCATGGCCTACCTGGAAGACCCCAAAACCTCCTTTGACCTCTACAAAGGGATACCCCTCTCCTTCCGCCCCTGGGACCACCAGCTCAGGCAGCCGCTCTACCTGGTGAAGCCCGACCCCGAAGCTCCTCTGGGCATCGACCTATCCCACAAGGTTGGCCTGGCAAGCCTGGCGGGCCAGGTCCCGGAGATCCCCCCCGGGGCCGACCCCACGCCCCTGCTCGACCAACTGGGAGATCTGGCTCAGGGCTCGAGCTGCCGGCGCTGAGGAGGTGTAACGCTGAAAATGATGCCGAAGCACCCATTGACCCGCCGCCAGGTTCTGGCCTTTGGCGGCAGCGCCCTGGCCCTGGGTACCCTGCGGGCCCTGGCCCAACCCAAGGAGGAAGCCCTGCGCCTGGGCGTGGTCCTTCCCTCCCAGCCGAGGTCCAGCCTGGAAAGGGCGGTGGTAGAAGCCGCGCGGATGGGCCTCGAGATGGGGCGGGACGAGTACGGCTTCAACGCCAGCCTGGTGGGGCAGCGCCTGGAGGTGCTCCTGCGCACCGCTGCAGATCCCCAAGCAGCCGTGCGGGAGGCCGAGCGGCTGCTGGGAAGTGAGGAGGTCTATGCGCTGGTGGGGGGGCTCGGGGGCCAAGCCGAGGCCCTGAGCCGGCTGGCCGAGCAGCGCCGGGTGCTCTTCTTCAACATCGGCTCGCCCGACGACCGGCTGCGCCAGGAGGCTT
>NZ_KB890694.1 GCF_000373205.1 Calidithermus timidus DSM 17022 | reverse complement strand
GCCCTCACGTCACCAGGCCGTCCTCCAGGCGGCCCAGGAGGTGCTCCACCGCCTGGAAGCCAGGTTCAGTGTCCAGGTACGCGAGGGGGCTCGAGCCGTGCAGGAACACCTTGGGGCTGTTCATCCAGGAGGCTGCCAGCTGGGGCGAGCCGAAGAGCTCCTCGGCACGGCGCAGCAGGTAGATCACCCGGTACAGGCGGTTGGACTGCTCCTGGTTCAGGCGTCCCAGGCCCTTGTAGCGGTGGACGCTGCTGCGGGGGATGCCGGCGGCTTCCAGCACGTCGTGCTGGCTGAGGCCGTAGCGCCGAGCTACCTCGGTGATGAGTTCGACCGGCAGCCCTTCCCGAACGCTCGCCACATCCCCGGGCGAGCCGTCGAAGCGGAGCAGGGCGCTTTCCATATGGAACATTATGGCGATCCATCTTGAACAAGTCAACGATCCGGTCTACGGGCCACCTACCGGTTGCTCCGCTGAGCCTGCTCCCCGAGGGGGCCATCGAGAGCTTGCAGGAGATGCTCGGGCGGGGTTCGCTGCCCTCGAGGCCAACGTGGCGACAGCCTTTTTAGAAGGCCAGGTCAACAACGCCCAGCTGCAGCAAATTACCGGCCTGCACGCCGCCAATCTCACCCGGTTGATAGGCAAGCCGGTGGCGGGGGGATACCTCAGCCGCGACGGACGGGGGCGGGGGAGTCACTACCGCCTCAGCACCGAAACCACGGAGCTGCCCGCAGGGCTACGAGAGTCCCTCGAGCAAGCCTTAGGTACACCGGGGGTTGAGGGCAGCAGATAGGAGGTTGAAGGAGGGGCGGAGGCCGAAAAGGAGGAGTGCCTTTCGTCTTGGCGAGGCGAGAACGCGGGGCATCCTCACCGGATCCTATTTCTGAGCCACTTTGTCCTCATCTAGCAAATCCATCACGCGGAAGAGGCCCTCCATATCCATCTTGGCGTAGATCGCCGAGGTGCTGGGAGCAGCATGGCCTAGCAAGCGGGCTGTGGCGTGCAGATCCCTTGAAACCCGATAGAACCTTGTGCCCGCGGTGTGCCGCAGCATGTGCAGGCCGCTGTAGCGGCTAGGCAATCCGATGGCCCGGTAGTGTCCGGTGATGCGCCACCACAGGCCGTTGGCAGAGAGGCGCTTGCCCAGCCGCCCGTTCTTTAGACCCCGCAGCATCAGGTGAGGCTCACCCGCTGGAGCCAACACCCGGTGGAGCCGGAGCCAACTCTCCAGGTCGGGGAGCAGGGATCGGGGTAGTGCTCTTGCCACCCTTGCCACGAACCACCAGGAGACGCTCGTCGAGCAGCACACCCTCGAGCCGCAGACCCACGATCTCGGCTACCCGCAGGCCACACTCACCGGCCAACCGCACCGCCAGGCGATCCCGGAGGCTGGGCGGATCGTCGAAGCGTTCAAGATACTCCAGTAGCCGGGCGTACCAGGTAAGGGGGAAGTGCGGGCCGCCGCTCCTCCGGAGGGGTGGGATCGCGGGGAGCCGGGGGGCTGCTGGGGGCCACCAGCACGCCCGCCCACTCGAGGGCTCGGAGGAATTGTCGCACGCCCACCAGCCGCAGGGCGATGCTGCCCGGGCTGAGGGCTTTGGGAGGCTCGAGGTGAGAGCCGTGGGTCTGGAGGCTGGCCACGTAGCGGGCCAGGGTCTCGCGGCTTGACTTGTGGATGTTTTCTCTGGGTGCGGGCGAATTAGGCGGCCAGCACCAGGCCAGGAAGTCGCGCAGCGCCAGCCGGTAGTTCTTCAGGGTGCGCGGGCTAAGCGCGGCTTGCTTGCGACCGTAATTAATAAGATGGGCCTCGAGTAGATCAAACAGCGCCGCTTCGTCCCGCTCCTGCAGAGCGCGATGGGCCTCGAGGCGGCGGCGGGCGGAGTCCTGCCAGCTGGTTTTGAGGACAATTTTCACTGGAGACTACTAGTCTAGTCTTTAGTGAAATGAAACGCGAGAGCTATGATCCTTCGGATCTCCATGTTGGAATCACTCAAAACTTGCACCTCCCGCATAACCTGCATAAACACTTATCTGGTAGCTCCTCCCCGGGAGGCCCAGGAACCAGAGCTCCCGCGAGAGGATCCGGGCTAGATGCAAGCTTCACCCAGTGGCTCAACAGATAAGCCAAAAGCGAGAGAACCAGGAACCGGTGCACCCCTTCACCCCAAAGAGGCAGCAGACGGTAGCGAAGGCGGCGTTGGTCACCCCCCGCTGGCGAGGGGGTAAGGAGGCCAGGAGGGAGAGAGGCTTCTCCCCCTTACCCTGCCAGAGGCGACATTTCCCAGCGCATCCACGCCTGCGCGTGCGGAGTCGAGATGCAGCGCGACCTCTACTCGGCGTTCCTGGCATGGTGCGTAGGAGAGGACGACAGGCTCCACGCGGGCTTGGCGCACCAAGCTGGCTGGGGGCGGAACCGCCCCTGTGGGCAGCGTGGAGCGAAGCCACCCACCCCGCGACTAGGAGGACGTGGCGTCCTTCCTCCTTTGGGGCATCACCTCGGAGTCGGAGCGGGTCGCCCGCGCAAGAGGGGACAGCCCAAGCCGAGGCCCCGGATGGTGTAGCGGTGGTGCAAGCCGCTGGCGAGAACCGGAGAGAGGTCGCGGTGGTTCCCCTTAGAACCCCTCCGGCTTCCCGTCACGCCGTGGCGGGGCGTGGGGAGGTTCAGACGACCCGTAAGTAGCAAACCACGTTATTATTGGAGAAAAGAAGGAACAAGATAACGCGGATAGTCTCCCACCAAAAATCGATAGACTTCCTCGTCTTCCTCGATGGTGGGAAAGCGGCCTACCGCTTCGTAGAAGTGGTTGTCATGATGATCGTCGTTCACCGTCGAGACCTCGCCCACCAATACCGGGGCCTCGAGCGCCCGGAATTGGTGGTACTGGTAGGGCCTTAGGGTGATGGACTCGCCCGGGGAAAGTATGACGCTGCCGCCTGCTGATACCGTGCGCCAGATGCCGTCGCACCTTACCCGCACATCTTCCGTAGAGAACTGCCCGTTGGCGTCAGCTTGGTGCAGTACGATCTCGAGCTTTCCCCCGCCGCGGTTGATGATGTCTTCGGTTTTGCGCCAATGGAAGTGATGCAAGACGAGTTGGTTAGGCTTGCAAATTAAGATTTTCTCGCAATATACCTGGCCTTCGCCTTTGCCCAGCTCCGCAAGGCTTCCATTGCGCAAGGTAAAAAGCAGCACGCCTTTCTGTTCGTACTCCCCGAGGCCAAAATCGGTCAAATCCCAGCCCAGGTTCGCCTGTATGATTTCACAAGTTTCGGAGCCTTTGGCGGCCCAGTCCTGCTTGCTCCAGTGAGCGAAGGGGGGCAGAAAAAACCCCATCTGGCGCAAGAAAGCTTCCCCCTCACGGAGGATGCGGTTGATCTCAGAACGCTTCATGGCAGCTCCTTTCAGGCCCTACCCACGCTGCCCAGCACCCCGAGCCGTTCCTCCACCACCGCGGCGATGGCATTGATGCTAGGCTTGAGCAGTTTGCGCATATCCCATTCCTCCGGTTGGGCCTTCAGGGTCTCGCGCAACACACGGGCAAAGGTGCGCTGGAGTTCGGTTCCCACGTTGACCTTAGCTACCCCCCGGGCGGTGGCGGCTTGAAGCATCTCGGTAGGCACCCCAGATCCTCCATGCAGCACCAAGGGTAGTGGAGTAGCGGCAGCGATTTTCTCCAGCCGGGGCAGATCCAGTTGGGCATCCCGTGTGGCTTTCTGATGCACTGAGCCGAATGAGGCAGCCAGCACGTCTATCCCGGTGGCTTCCACGAAGTACGGTACCGTCTCGGGATCAGTCATGAGTCCCGCGGAGACGATCTCTTCTTCCTTGCCACCGATTTGGCCGAGTTCCCCCTCGAGGCTTACCCCCGCGGCGTGAGCCATTTGGGCGGCTTGGCGAGTGAGGGCGATGTTTTCTTCCAGCGGTAGGTGAGAAGCATCAATCATCACACTACTAAAGCCGGCCTCTAAGGCGCGGCGGATGTCCTCGAGGTTTTGGCCATGGTCTAGGTGTAGCACTACCGGGACGTGAGCTGCTTCGGCTACAGCCCGTACCGCTGCGGGTAGAGCCTCCCATCCCGCGTAGCTCAAGGCTCCGGTGGTCACCGCCACCATCACCGGGCTGCGCAGCCGCTCGGCGGTGTCCACCACGGCGCGAACGTATTCAAGGTTGATGCAGTTGAAAGCGCCCACGGCGTAGCGGTGGGCTCGAGCGGGTTTGAGCACTTCGGTTGCACTGACTAGGGGCATGGTTTTCTCCTTGAAAGACCTAGGGGTCCTTAGAATCTAAAGCTCACGGTAAAGCCTTGTGGGACTCGAGCTGGTCAAAGGGAACTCGCTCGGGTTGGCCGTGCTGCACCAACACTGCCCCCGAATAGCCTTGTGCCAGGTATTCCACCCCGGCTTCGGCCAATCTTCGGGCTAAGAGGCGGTCACGGGCGCTGGGCCTACCCCCGCGCATGGCGTGGGAGGGGCGGGCAAAGCGCAGGCGTAGCCCCACCTGCTCGGAGAGGGCTTGCAGGGTATTCTCGAGGTCGGGATAGCCCTCCGAGGCCACGATCAGGGCAAAGCGCCGGTGGGCTATGGCCGAACGGGTCTGCTCGAGCAGCTGCTCGAACGGCAGGGGTCGCTCCGGCAACAGCAGCACATCCGCCCCTCCGGCCTGCCCTACCGCCTGGGCCAGGAAGCCGGTGTTACCGCCCAGGGTCTCGAGGGCGCACAACCGGGGTAGCGCCTCGGCAGTATCCCGGAATTGATCCAGAATCAACAGGCCAAAGTTCAGCGCGGTATCGAAGCCGATGGACTCCTCCGAAGCGTCTACGTCGTTGTCAATGGTGGCCGGAAGCCCCACCACGCCTATACCGGCTTGAGACAAAACCTTAGCGCCTTGCAGCGAGCCGTTTCCCCCCAACACCATCAGGTGGGTGATGCCGGCTGCTTCCAGGGCTTTTAGGGCTTGGGGCAGTTTGGCCTGGAAGGCAGGGTCGCGCGAGGTGCCCAAGAAGGTCCCACCCAAGCGGGCATAGGACAACATCTCAGTGGGGCTAATCTCGAGGAAGTCCCCCCGCAACAGCCCGGCAAAACCCTCACGCACCCCCAACACTTCCCACCCTCGCTCCATGGCCCTTTGGGTCGCCGCCCAGAGGGCCATGTTCATTCCCGGCGCATCGCCGCCGGAGGTGAGGAGAGCCAGCTTAGCCAAGCTGCACCGTCCTTCCCGCCCTGGCGGAGGCGTACAGGGCATCCAGCACCCGCATCTGCCGCACCGCCTCTGCGGCGGGATAGCGTAAAGGCTCTTGGCCGCGGGCGGCCCTTACGAAGTGCTCCACCATCCGCTGGTACTGGTCGGCGGCGGGCTGGGCTTCCGTCTGGCCGTTGACGATTAACGAGGGGGCCACCTGACCGTGTAGGGTGGGGCCGCCTGAACCGCGCCTTCCGGGAAGCCAAGGCTCGGGGATGACCAAACTGCCCCGCTCTCCTACCAGCTCGACATGTTGGCGAAACGGCTGGGTAAACGAGCAGTCAAACACCGAACGCAGCCCATCACCAAAGTCCAGCACTCCTACAAAGCTGTGGTCAACCCCCCCGCCCCCGGGGTGATCGGGGGGGGTAAGGTCGCTCCATCCACGCACGGCGAGTGGTTCCCGGTGTGCGAAAAGCCGCGATAGTGTCACACAATAACAGCCCACGTCGTAGAGGGCCCCCCCGCCCAAAGCCGCTACCCAGCGGATATCGGCAGGGCGCTCGAGGGGGAAGCTAAACGAAGCGCGGATCAAGCGCAGCTCTCCTAGCGCATCGGATCGCACCAGCTCGAGGGATCGGGCGATCTGGGGGTGGAAGCGGTACATGAAGGCTTCCATCAAGGTGCGGTCCGCCGTTTTTGCTGCCTGATCCATCTGCTCTGCCTCGGCAGCGTTCAGCGCCAGGGGTTTTTCGCATAGCACGTGTTTGCCCGCCTCCAGCGCCTTCAAGGTCCAGGGCAGGTGCAGCGAGTTGGGCAAGGGGTTGTACACAGCCTCGACCTCGGGGTCGGCCAGCATCTGCTCGTAGCTGCCATAGGCTTTGGGGATGCCGTGCTGGCTTGCGTACTCAGCGGCCCGATCGCCGTCGCGGGCTGCTACCGCCACCAGCCGGGCGTTGGTGGATTTGTGAATGGCGGGGATCAGGGCGCTGGCTGCAATCCTAGCTGCCCCGAGGATGCCAAATCCCATCTTTCCCACAAAAGCCTCCTCCTTATCCCCCCACCATCAGCTTGACGATCTCATCGCCGTTGGTTTTGCTGGCTTGGCGTTCTCCAGCTTTCTGGCCGCGCAGCAGCACCAGAATCCGGTCGGAGACGGCGAAGATATCCCCCAGATTGTGTGAGATGAAGATGATTGCCACCCCTTGCTGCTTGAGGCGCTGAATCAGCTCGACCACCTTACGCTGCTCGGGGACCCCCAAGGCGGCGGTGGGCTCGTCCATGATCAGCAGCCGGGCCTTCCAATAGATAGCCCGCCCGATGGCGACGGCCTGGCGCTGCCCGCCCGAGAGCGCACTCACCGGGCGGTCCAGGGCAGTGTGGATGTCCAGGGTATCGAGCACGGTACGAGCTTCAGCGCGCATCTTTGCCCGATCCAAGACCGGCAGCCCAAAGCGGCGACGTATCGGCTCGCGGCCCAAGAAGACATTGGCTCCTACGTCGAGGTTGTCAGCTAAGGCCAGGTCCTGATAGATGGTCTCGATGCCAGCCTCGCGAGCCTCGCGGGGGTTGTTGAAGTGCACCTCACGCCCCTGGAAAAAAATCTGCCCCTCTTCGGGTAGGTGTACTCCACTGATGCACTTGATCAGGGTGCTCTTACCCGCACCGTTGTCGCCGGCTAGGGCCAGCACCTCACCAGGAAAAAGCTGAAATGAGACGTTGTTGAGTGCGGTCACCCCACCGAAGCGCTTGGTGATGCCGCGGACTTCCAGGAGCGGTGTGCTCATGACTTCACCACCCCGGTTTTAGCCTGATCTACCAGCACGCTCAAAATGATCACCAGCCCTACTGCGATGAACTGCCAAAAAGGCTGCACGTTGATAAACACCAAGCCGAACTGGATGATCGCGATGATCAAGGCCCCGATCACCGTACCCACGATGGTTCCGGCTCCGCCGAAGAGGCTGGCTCCTCCGATCACCACCGCGGCGATGGAGTCCAGCAGGGTGGCTTCTCCGGCTTGGGCGGCCCCAGCGGTAAAGCGCCCGGTGTAGATGATCCCGGCGATCCCGGCTAGCAAAGCGGTGATCAGGTAGAGCTGCATGGTGTGGCGGGTGACGTTGATCCCAGCCCGTAACGCAGCCTGGCGGTTGCCCCCAATGGCATAGGTGTACTGCCCAAACTTGGTCTGGCTCAGCAGATAGTGCATAAAGAGCACCACCACCGCGGTGATCAACACTGGCATTGGGATTAGACCGAGCACGAAGCCATTGCCCATGGCCGAATTGACCGGGTTATCGGTGGGCACGGTATTTCCTGCCGCAGCCAAAAAGCCCAGCCCTCGGGCTACCCCGTACATGCCTAAAGTACCGATGAAGGGAGGTACGTTGAGCCGGGCCACTAAAAAAGCGTTAACCAGCCCCACCCCCAGCCCTGCGGCTAGCGCGATTACGCAGGCCAGGGCGAAGGAAAGCCCGGCAGGCATCGAGGGATCAAGGGCTTGCATCACCCGCGCGCTCACTACCGCTGAGAGCCCCACCGTGAACCCCACCGATAGGTCAATCCCGCCCGCGATGATAACCAGCGTCTGCCCCAGTGCCAGCAGCAAGGGCTGCACAGCGGCCAGCAGGATGCTTTGGAGGTTAGTAACGTTGAAGACAAAGCTGTTGCCATAGGCCAAGCGGGCCCAGACCTCGAAGAACACCACCATAAAGATCAAGAACAGCCACGACCAGGCTCCGGCCAGGAAAGACAGCCAGCTCGGGGTCTTGCGCTCGCTGTTGGTAGCGGGGGGATTTGCCACTAAAGCCATCCTTTCTAAAGATCTATGCATCAGAAAGCCTGGGGAAGCTCGCTTAGCCTCCCCAGGCGGCGTGGTTACTTGGAGGAGTAGATAGCGGCCTTGGCTTCAGGAGTATCTATGTTGCTTTTGTCAATCACGGTGTAGCCAGTGCCGTAACGGGTGGGAATCTTCTTACCATTAAGAGCATCTACCGCGTACTGTACGGCAACCTTGCCCATCTCAGCAGGATGCTGGCAGATGGCCATATCAATGGTCCCGCCTCTGATATCGTTGATGATGCTCTCTGGGCAGTCGAAAGCTGCAACCTTGATCATCCCGCGCTTACCGACGTTCTTAACCCCGTTGGCTGCGCCTTGCGCGCTGAACAGATTGGCTCCAAACACCCCTGCCAGATCGGGGTTACGGGCCAGCACCGCAGCCAGTTGCGAGGCAGCCTTGTTAGCGTCGTCATCGTTGTACTGGGTCTCGAGAACGGTAATGCCCGGGTATTTCTTCATCTCTTCTTTGAAACCCTGCTCGCGCTGATCGGTGGTAGAGATGCCCGGCTTGACGTTGGAGACATAAACCTTACCCTTCTCGCCGATAGCTTTAGCCAGGGCCCTGGCGGCGATGCGCCCCCCTTCTACGTTGTCTGAGGCCACGTAGGAAAGCGGAAAATCGGCGTTGCCTGAACCGGTTTGGTAGTTGCCGCTTTCGCCGATGAAGGTGTCCACGGTGATGATCTTGATGCCTGCATCGGCAGCCCGCTTTAAGGGGGCGATGAGCTGCTGCTTGTCGGTGGGGGCAATTAAGATGACATCGGGCTTACGGGCGATGATGGCGTTGAGAACCGGGATCTGGGTAGTTGGGCTGAATTCCGGCCCGCCCTGGAAGATCAGGTCCACGCCTAGCTGTTTGGCGGCTTCTTCGGCTCCCTTGCGCATGGTGATGTAGAAACCGTCAGTGGTGAGGCCGGGAATCAGGGCGATGGTGTACTTTTTCTGAGCCAAGCTGTACATGCTGATCAGAATCAGTAAACCCAAAGCCAAAACCACAGGTACCAACTTTGCACTTTTGCCCATATGCTTCCTCCTGGCTCTATAGAGAAGCCTGCTTTAGCCGAAATGCCGGTACTCTTTGCTGGTCCTCCCCTCTGAAGCCTCCCGGGAAACTGTTGTGCGCATGCCTGGCTTCTTGTGGGGTGCTTAGGTCTTTTGCCTCCTTCCTTCCGCTTGGGGAAGCGGAATATCTCCTAAGTAGATGGCCTCGAGCGCACACTCAGCAGCACCAGGGCCAATGGGATTGGTGAGCGGGTCAACAAGGATTTGCAAATGCTCCCCCCAGCCCAAATAGGGGTAAGCCCGGGTATTGAGGTGGTGGCGTAGACTGGGGATGAGCAAATCGGCGTAGGTGGCTCCGGGACCACCTAGCACCAGCAACTCGGGGTCAAAGAGGTTGACCAGGTTGACAGCTGCCCAGCCTAGTGCTCGTCCGGCCTGCTCAAAGGAGAGGAGGGCCAGTGGGTCACCGGCACGGGCCAACTCAGCGATAGCGCTCAGCGGGAGAGGGGCTTTACACAAGCGGGCGTAGCGCAGCTCGATAGCAGTAGTTCCGGCGACGTTTTCCAAGCAGCCACGGTTGCCGCAGGCGCAGGGTTCCCCCTCGCTATCGAAGGATACGTGGCCTAGTTCTCCAGCAAAGCCGTGCTGACCGCGATAAACCTGGCGCCCGATGACGATGCCTGCCCCAATGCCTCGGTGTAGTAGGATATAAACGAAGTTTGCCGCTGCGGTAGAACGCACAAACCGCCGCGCTGCGGCAGCGCTATCGTGCTCGAGGTAAACGGGCAGCCCTAGGTCGTTTTGCAAGCGATTGACCAGGGGCATGTTGTGCAGGTCGGGAAAGTGTGGAGGGGTCAGAATCTTGCCCTGCTCGAAGTCAATAGGTCCGGGGGAGGCTACTCCTACTGCCACAACCGGTATCGGAGCCTGCTGTAGTAGCTGATGGGCAGCCTCAAGCAACTGCCGGTAGGCCACCTCGGCTCCTTTGCCTATGCCGGAAGGGGTGCGCAAGATGTGCAGGGGCTCCCCCAGAGGGTTGTACAGTCCCAGCTCGTAGTCGTCCACGCTGAGGTCAATGCCCACGACGCAGAAGCGCTCGGGGTTGATACGCAAAGGGGCAGGATGGCGTCCCCGCTGAATGGGGGTGGGAGCAGTTTCCAAGAGCAATTCCTGTTCGATTAAGTCTCCGACCAAGTCCCCCAGGGCGGGTTTGGACAGCCCTAAGGCCCGGGCCAGCTCAGCCCTTCCCCGAGGTGTGACCCGCAGCAGCTCAAGGGCTTTAGCCCGGTTGAGCCTGCGGGCGTCTGCCGGGCGATGCCCGCTGAGGGAATCCAACGCTGGCGGAAGGATAGGGAGAGGCTTCTCAGTCTTCATAAAGGTGCTTAGAGGGCTTGGCAAGTTCGGCCTCAAGGGGCCGGCCCACGCTTGCAAAGCGCTGTCCGAGGTAGTTTGCGGTATAATAAGACAGGTTAACTAAATTTTGCAAGAGGCTACCAACAAAGGATTCCCGCGACAAAGCGGAGTCGGCAGTTTTCCTCTATGAAGGCGATAAAATCCCGGAATGAGCTCGTTAGGCTGTCCGGTCTATTGACACGAGCCGTAGGGTATTAGTAAGGTTGACTAACTATCCATGGCCGAGTTCCCTCAACCTGCCCCCTACCCGTCCTCCCAGCGGGTTGTCCTGGTAGCGGATATCGGCGGCACCAAGATCAGTCTTGGGTATACCGAGGCTGCCGAGGAAACCCACCACCACTCCCCCGAGTTGCACATGTTCCCCACCGATACGATCCGCGACCCCGCCCCAGTTGAAGCCATAGCTGCCCTGCTCGAGGGCTACACTGTAGAGCGAAGGCTTATCCCCACCGCCGCAGTACTAGGAGTACCGGCGAGCTTGGACCGTGGCCTGGATAAAGTGCTCTCGAGCCCCAACATTCCCCAGCTGGAGGGGATCTTTCTGGCCCGCGAACTGGGGAGTCGGCTGGGATATCCGGTTTACCTCGAGCGTGACATCGTATTGTTGCTATTGGGTGAGTACCAGGCTGGGGCAGCGCAGGGGGCAGCATCGGTACTGGGGGTATTTTTTGGCACCGGGGTGGGAGCGGCGATGCTCCATGAGGGGCGGCCTTACCGGGGACACTCGGTGGGCCTCGAGCTAGGTCATATTCCCATCCGAGGCGAAGGGCGGCAGTGTGTGTGTGGCAATACCGACTGCCTGGAAGCCTACGCCTGCGGCCACACCCTCAACCGCCTCGCGCAACAAGTGGGTCTTCCGGTGGCAGAGTTGTTTGCACGCCAGCAAAAGAGCCCTGAACTAAAGCAGGCTTTGCATGAATTCGTGCGCGACCAGGCCTACGCAGTAGCGACAGCCATCAACCTCTTCGACCCCGAGGTGTGCTTAATAGGCGGAGGGATTCCCCGGATGGAAGGCTATCCTAAGGAAATCTTTGTCGGCACCGTTCTTGAACACCTGCGCCGCCCCTACCCGCGTGAGACAGTACGGCTGGTGTGGGCCAAGTTGGGCTCGGAGGCCGTGCTCCACGGTGCGCGGGCGGTGCTTGTGCAGCGTAATTCAACCCTACTGGCCGAAGTGGAGCCCAACCATGGATCTTCTGCTGGGGATTGACCTGGGAACCAGTTTCATCAAGGCGGGGGTCTTCACCTCCTGTGGTGAGGTGATCGCACTGCATCAAACCCCGACCCCCCTGCACCGCTTGGGCCACACCCAAGGTTTTTACTGGGCTGAGGATCTGTGGACAAGTGTAGCGGAAATGATCCGCGGGCTGATAAGAGAGATCGCCCAACCCGAACACTTGAGAGTGATCGGAATTAGCAGCTTCGGCGAGTCCGGGATGCTGCTGGGAGAAGACGGTAACCTGCGCTACCCCAAGGTGATGGTCTGGTACGACGAGCGTCCTAAGCCCATCCTCGAGCGCCTCAGCCAGAACACCCCGGCCCTCGACCCACTGCGCTTGCGCCGACGCACCGGATTGTTGCCCGATCACACCTACAGCCTGGGAAAACTACTGTGGCTGCAAGCGGAGCACCCTGAGCTGTTTTGGGGCCGCCCGCGCTGGACCTCAGTAGCAGATTGGATCGCCTTCCGCCTTACCGAAGAGGTGCAGATGGGCCTAACCCAGGCTTCCCGTACCCTGCTTTTTGACCTGCAAGAACGCCGCTGGATGCCAGAGCTGCTGCTCGAGGTGGGCTTGAGCCCTGATCTTTTGCCTCCGCTGCGACCCCCCGGGGCTCCTATCGGTCGCGTGACTCAACAAGCCGCGCAGCAGACCGGGCTTATGCCGGGCCTGTGGGTGATGGAGGCCGCCCACGACCAGGCCTGTGCAGCAGCAGGTTTGGGGGCGACGGAGGATGGGGACATCATCAACGCTTGCGGAACCGCGGAAACCTTACTCCAAATCGTTGGGGCCCACCGCCTAGGCGAGGTGCTGCGCTCGAGCAAAGCCATCATCGGCCACCATGCCTTTGTGGGGAGTTACTATCTCATGGCTACGCTTCGGGCCTCGGGCTCAGTCTTTGATTGGTTTGTGCGCACCTTGGCAGTTGAGGACGAAAGCCCGGCCCCACAAGGGGGTAATCACGCCGGCGAGCAGGCGCTACCTGCTAACTACCTGCGTGTCATTCAGGCAGCTTCTAGGGTTCCGCTGGGCGCGGAAGGCCTGCGCTTTATCCCCCATCTGCGGCAACTCACCGACAACCCTAGCGACACTGCCCTGCCGGGGGGGGTGTTCTGGGGCCTGCGGGAATCCCATGGCCTGGGCCACCTGGCTCGGGCGGTGCTCGAGGGCCTTTCTTTCGAGAGCCACCGGCTTTTGCAGCGGATGCCGCAGGGGAAGCTCAGTCCTGTCCGGGCGGTGGGCGGGCCTACTGCTAACGCTCCGTGGATGCAGATTAAGGCCGAAATGCTGGAAAGGCCGCTCGAGGTTTACGAATGCCCCCATGCTGCGGCTTGGGGGGCAGCTTTTTTGGCTTGGCGGCACTTACGCGGCCAAGCTACAGCGGGACTGAAGCCACAGGCCCGCTACACCCCAGCTCAGCCCGAGGATGCGGCTCGGCTGCGGCGCTCGTATACGCGCACCCTAGAAATGCTGGCCCAGGCTTTGCCCTCCGAAGAGGAAGCATGAAACCGCCGAAGGTCATTACCCTGACCCTAAACCCCGCATTAGACGTGAAGATGGCTTTGCGAGCGCCCCGTCTAGGTGGGTTGAACCGGGCTCAGAGCATGGAGCTCGAGCCCAGCGGCAAGGGCATCAACGTAGCCCGGGCACTGGCCCGACAAGGTATACCGGTTCAGGCTGTAGCCCCTTTGGGGGGAAGTTTCGGGGTGGCGATTGCTTGTCAGCTACAAGCTACGCCCGAATTCGAGCTCATCACTGTAGAAATCGCCGGTTTCACCCGCGCTAATTTCAAGGCCATTGACGCCGAAACCGGTGAGGTCACCGAGTTCAATGCCCCCGGCCCAAGGCTAACCAAAGAGGAGTTGGAGCGACTCGAGGCTATCTTGTTGCAGCGCTTGGAGGAAGGCGATGTAGTGGTAGTGTCGGGTAGCTTGCCCCAAGGGGTTGGCCCAGAAGTATATGCCGAATGGGTGAGCAAAATACACAAGATCGGGGCCAAAGCCTTGCTAGATACTGGAGGGGAGGCCCTGAAAAAGGTTCTTTCCGCCAAGCCCTTTTTGGTCAAACCAAACCGGCTCGAGGCCGAGGAACTGCTGGGCTGGCCCATCCGCAGCCGGGAAGACGCCCTCCGGGCAGTCCGGCAAATTCAAACCCTGGGTGCTCAGTGGGTAGTGCTTTCGCTAGGGGCTGAAGGGGCAGTGTTTGCAGCTCAGGAAACCCTTCTGGCCTTACCTCCTAGGGTCCGGGTAACGAGCACTGTGGGTTGCGGGGACGCTTTGTTGGCTGGGGTGGTCGTGGGGATGTTCCACCGGCATTCCTGGCAAGAAATAGCCCGCTATGCAACCGCGCTGGCAGCGGCTCGGGCTTGTGGAGAGGGGGTGGAGTTTCCCAACATTTCCCAGACCCAAGCTCTCCTAGATGAGGTAAGGCTCGAGCCCCTGGAAATGGGGTAACTGTGACAATACCACAACTTGTAGTAGCTTGTCGGCTAGAAACCACTTCCTTCAGGGCAACCGCAAAGCCAAATAAGCCTGAGGAGGTAGGAATCGTCCGGGCACGCTTGGTCTCGATACCTGCCTTGATGGGTTTGTCTTGCTCGAGGGTGTTGAGGGCGATATGGCGGACGGCAACGAAGCCCGACTCAGGTCGTCGTTGAAGGCTGGGCTTTATGAGCCCCGATGCCAAGGAGGGGCTGGCCTCCCTCCAGGAGAAGCGCCGCCCCGGCTTCCGAAAGCGATCCCCCCTCTAGCCCTCCTTTAGGCGCAAAGAGACCAGAAAGCGCTTCTCCTCTGAGGACCACTTCAGTTGGGCGCCTTGCGCCTTGGCTAGGGTTTCTGCCAGCCGGAGGCCCAGCCCGGAGCCTGGATTCGGGTGGGAAGGGGCGTTGGCCACCTCGAGCCTCCCCTCGCCCACCCGAACCTGAACCCACCCTCCCTTGGCGGTGTGTTGCAGGGCGTTCTCCAGAAGGCTTACTAAGATAGCCTTCAGCGCAGGCCCGTGCGCTAGAACCTGCACCGGTTCCTCTGGAAGCTCCAAGGATAGCTTGACCCCACGGGCCTGGAAGGCCGCTCGCAAGGACTCGGCTTGGGTGAAGACCAAGGTATCCAGCTCCACGGGTTTCAGCCTAAGGGCATCGGCCTCCGCCCGGGCCAGGAGGAGAAGCCGCTCCACCAGCTCCCGAAGCCCCTCCGCTTGGGCCTTGGCCTCGAGGAGCCGGCCCTTTTCCAGGTGGCCCAAGAGCAGGGTGAGGGGGGTTCGCAGGGCGTGGGCCGCCTCCGTGGCAAAGCGGCGCTCGGCGGCGAGGGCTTCTTCCAAGGCGGTGAGCACCTGGTTGAAGGCCTCCACCATGCGCCGCACCTCGTCCTGTTGGGCGGGAAGGGTCAGCCGGCGGTGCCAGGCCCGGGCCTGGGCCAAGGAGTGGGCCTCGAGGGTGGCCCGTTCCAAGGGGCGAAGGACCTTCCCCGATAGGAGGAGTCCCAGGGCGAAGGCCAAGAGCCCTCCTAGGACAAGCACCGGCGGCAAGAGGCGGTTCACGAGGCGGAGGGGGGCAAGGAGGCTTTCCTGGTCGCGCGCTGCCCTCACCACCAGGCCCTCCCGCTCCCTTTCCCGGACTAAGAACCCTTTTCCCTGCCCTCTCGCCAGGGCCTCGAGGGTTTCCGGCGCGGGGAGAAGCCCCACCGCGTCCTGCAGCCCTTCCTCCCCCACCAGGAGAAGGATGGTCCCAGGGAGCACGGCCTGCAACAGGGTGGCGTCCACCTGGAACCGGGTCCTCCCGTCCTCGTCCTCCTCCAGACGCACCCCGGCCAATAGGGCATCCAGGCCGGCGCTGGCCTGGTGCAGGAGGGCAAGCCGTAACCCCTCCCTCAGGGCCAGTCCAGCCAGGGTAAGCCCGGTGAGCACCACCAAGGCGGTGAGGAGGGCAAAGCGTAGCCTTAGGCTCATCCGCGCAAGCGATACCCGAGACCCCGGGCGCTTTCAATGGCCTCTGGGACCAGTTTGCGCCGCAGGTACTTGATGTAGGTGTCCACGGTGCGCGGGTCCACGCTTTCCTCCCCGCTCCACACCTTTTCCAAAAGCTCCTCCCGGGTGGTGTAGCCCTCCCCCTTGAGGGCCAAGGCGGCCAAGAGGGCGAACTCCCGGGCGGTGAGGGGCACCTCTCGGCCTTCCCAATAGGCCAAGCGCCCCTCTAGATCCAGCTCTAAGCGCCCCACCCAGATCCGGTTCTCCGCCAGGCCCTTGCTACGGCGCAAAAGGGCCCGCGCCCTAGCCGCCACCTCCTGTGGGTAGAAGGGTTTCACCACGTAATCGTCCGCACCCCCATCCAAGCCTTCTAGGCGGGCCTCGAGGTCGTCCCGGGCCGTGAGGATGAGCACCGGCAGGGTAAGCCCTCGGCCCCGGGCGAAACGGAGCACCTCCAAGCCGTCTCCATCGGGAAGAAAGAGATCCAGGATCAGAAGGTCGTAGGGGAAAGCCAAGAGGAGGCCTTGCGCCTCCTCTACGCCGGTGGCCTCGTCCACGGCAAAACCGGCCTCTTGCAGGGCCTCGCCGAGAAGCTTCTGAACCCCAGGCTCGTCCTCCACCACCAAAACCCTCAACGCCGCAACACCTCCCTTCCCGTCCTGGCCTCCAACCAGACCTCGCCAAAGGATCCCTTGGCCTCCCAGACCAGAAGGCGTTCTTTGGGCTTGGGTTTGAGCTCCAGGTGCCAGGGTTCCCCGTAGCGGCAGCGCACCAAGGCCAGGGTTTGCGGAAAGGGCAGGTGGGGCTCCGCCAGATGCTTGGGCACGCCCTTGGGCCGGAGGAGCACCACATGGCGGGTTCCCGCCTCCACCCAGACCTCGGCCCCCGGTACCCGGAGCTCGTATACCCAAAGCCCCTCCTTGGGTTTCAGGCCGTAGCTGAACTTGTAGACTTGGGCCAGGGTGGCTCTGCCCAGGTAGGGGCTTGCCAAGGAGAATACCCCTTCAGGGGTGAGGGCGGGTGGGCCCTGGGCCAGGGCCCACCCTAGGAGTAGGGCCAGGACCGCCCGCATCTACCGTCCAGTCTAGGAGCCTTTCATGAGCTCCAACAGGGCCTCCCCCTTGGCGGCCAAGGCCTCGGCCTGGGCCCGGTCCCCCCGGCCCCAGGCCTCCCAGGCGGCGAGGACGGTTTCCTCAATGCGGCGGCGCCCCTCCTCGTCCAGGGTTTGGGCTTGCCGCCGGAGGGCCTCGAGGCGGCTTGTAAGGTTGCTTCCTCCTTGGAACAACTGGGGGAAGGAAGGACTAGAAGGGCTTGTGCCGCGAAGGGACCGCCAAAGCCACACAATCCCCAGCACCAGAAGCACCAAAAGGGCCAGGAGGAGCAAGCTTTCCAAAAACTCTTCGGTTTGTTTGGGGCCGAATCCCGGTGGGGGTGGCCCGTACGGAGCGCATGCGGAAAGGGCCATAACCCCGGCGAAAATCAGAAGGGCTCTTTTAAGCTTGGTCATGGGTCCTCCTAAGGGGGGAGCGGGGGGGCCCCGCCCCCATGGCTCAAAACCTAGAATCCCCGCTCGGCCTTCATCAGGTGGTGTGCTGCCCGCGCCAGGCGATGGGCGGCCTCGGCCCGGGCCAGATCGTTGCCTTGGGCCAAGAGCCGCTTGGCCTCCTGGATCAGTTGGCCCACCACGGAGGCATTCACCCGGTAGTAGCTTGCCTCGTACTCCGCGCGGGCGATGGCCTCCTGGGCACGGAAGGGGGCCTCATAGGCGCGGCGCGCCTCCTTACCCCTTCCCACAGGATACGGCGCCGTGGGCGCCACTTCCTGGAAACGCAGGCCCTCATAGATCAGGCTTGCGGCTTTGGCCCGCTCCTTGGCGCGGAAGTACTGTCCTGCTTGGTACTCCCCCTGGGCTTGCCGGAGCAGGTTGTCGGCGGTGGCCTTGAGGGGGCTTTGCCCCACGATGCCGGACAGGTACTGGGCCCGAGCGAGCTCCCGCAACGCATGCTCCGCCTCGCGGTAACCGTAGGTGGGCGCCGGTGCAGGGGCGGGCCCGCCCGGGGGCGGAGGCGGCGCAGTTTGCGCCAGAGCCGAAAGGCTAAAGGCTGAGAGGGTGGTGGTTAAAGCTAGAAGCTTCCCAAGATTCCTCATCTTTTACCTCCTTCTGTCCCGAAGGGCGCCTGAACGATAGGCAATGAATGTGGTAAGACGGTGGGAGAGGGAATCTCACACGCTGGGGTAGGTATATTCAGGGATGGGCCGAGCTAAGGGCCACCCCACCCCGAGAGATTGAGGCCACTTGGGCGTGATGGTGCGTTTCCTGGGGCTGCGCGAGGTAGCTCAGCCCCGTTTTGCTGGCCGCATCCGCAGCCGGGTGTTGCTCAGGATGGCGGGGTGGGGGTATGAGGTAGCGCATGCATGAAGGTATGAAGCGCGCTCTAAAGCTGCGAGACCTTATACAAGGTCACCAACACGATCAGCACCCCGAAGATCTGCTTGATGCGGGCGGGGGGTACGTACAAGCTGGTGAGCCTCGAGCCCACATAAGACCCCAGCGCCCCTACCACCAGCAGGGTGAGGGTGAGCCCCGGGTCTAGCCGAGCTGTGCCCAGGTGGGGCAAAAACGAGGAAAAGGAGGGCGGGGTGACCGCAAAGGCGTTGATGCCGGCAGCTTTCTTGGGGTCGTGGCCGGTAAGGATCAGGGTGGGCATCAGCAAAAAGCCCGGCCCTACGCCCAAAAACCCCGAGAGCACCGAGATGGGCGCGGCCAGGACCAGCGCCAGGGGGAAGTTCTCGCGGGTAGCCGTCCCCTTGACCGGACGAAACAGGTTGAAGGCCAGGTAGACCACCGCCGCCAAGTAGACCCACCAGACCCACTGCACCTGGACCCGCTGCACCAGCCAGGCCCCCAAAGGAGCGAACAAGGTGGTCACCAGTCCCAGCAACAAAGCCTTGCGCCAGTCCACGTGCCCGCTTTGGGCAAAGCCGAACACCGCAAACAGCGCCGTGACCCCGTTGAGCAGCAGCGATAGGGGTTGTACCTGGTGCACCAGGTCGGGCAAGAACAAGGACAAAAAGGGTACCGCCGCAAAGGCCACCCCCAGCCCCAGCATCCCCGAGACCACCGCTAGCAACAGCAAGCCAACCACCAGCACCAGGTTCAAGGCGCCACCTCCCAGGAGCCCTGAAGGCGCACGGCCTGGGCCAGCGTTTGCAGCACCGTACTGTTGCGCTCTGCCAGCTCGATCAGGCGCTCCAGGCGTTCAGGTGGGGCCGGGCTTT
>NZ_KB890693.1 GCF_000373205.1 Calidithermus timidus DSM 17022 | reverse complement strand
ACCACCAGCAGGGTGAGGGTGAGCCCCGGGTCTAGCCGAGCTGTGCCCAGGTGGGGCAAAAACGAGGAAAAGGAGGGCGGGGTGACCGCAAAGGCGTTGATGCCGGCAGCTTTCTTGGGGTCGTGGCCGGTAAGGATCAGGGTGGGCATCAGCAAAAAGCCCGGCCCTACGCCCAAAAACCCCGAGAGCACCGAGATGGGCGCGGCCAGGACCAGCGCCAGGGGGAAGTTCTCGCGGGTAGCCGTCCCCTTGACCGGACGAAACAGGTTGAAGGCCAGGTAGACCACCGCCGCCAAGTAGACCCACCAGACCCACTGCACCTGGACCCGCTGCACCAGCCAGGCCCCCAAAGGAGCGAACAAGGTGGTCACCAGTCCCAGCAACAAAGCCTTGCGCCAGTCCACGTGCCCGCTTTGGGCAAAGCCGAACACCGCAAACAGCGCCGTGACCCCGTTGAGCAGCAGCGATAGGGGTTGTACCTGGTGCACCAGGTCGGGCAAGAACAAGGACAAAAAGGGTACCGCCGCAAAGGCCACCCCCAGCCCCAGCATCCCCGAGACCACCGCTAGCAACAGCAAGCCAACCACCAGCACCAGGTTCAAGGCGCCACCTCCCAGGAGCCCTGAAGGCGCACGGCCTGGGCCAGCGTTTGCAGCACCGTACTGTTGCGCTCTGCCAGCTCGATCAGGCGCTCCAGGCGTTCAGGTGGGGCCGGGCTTTTAAGGTACAGGCGGTAGCGAATCTGGGTGAGGGTGGGAGGTTTGTCTTGCCGGGTGGCCTCGAGTTCAACCCAGGCGGCTTCCAGGGAAATCCGGGAGGTCTCGGCCACAAACTGCAGGCCAGTCAGCAAACAGGCACCCGCCGCCGATAAAAGGGTCTCCACGGGGTTAAAGCCCGCCTCGGTATCGGCCCGGCGGGCCCCCAGCTCCAGGGTAAAGTCCCGCACGGAGGCCCGGACATGCTGGGGGTCGGTTCGCTCAACCTTAACGCGGTAGGTTTGCATTCTCCTCCTTAATGACCCTGGGGCAAAGATGTCCTCCAGAGAAGACACCCGTCCGGTTGAGGTTCGTTGACGGATGGGGTCTTTTAAAAACCCTAGAAGCTGATGACGGTCGCGCCCTCGAGGGCATACTCCACAAACTTATCCCGGGCATAGGCCAGCCGCAGGCCCCGTTGGCTCAGGCTTTCTTCGGCCCCTAGGGCCTTGGCAGTGTTCAGGCAGGTGTACACCGGCACGCCTGCCCGGATGAGCCCGTCCACGGTGGTGTTGTAGTCCTGCAACTCGGGGTTCAGGAGGGCTTTTTCGGCGGGGCCAAAGATGTAGACTTCCAGGTTCACCCCCCGCTCCTGCATCACCTGGCGAATCCGCTCCGAGACGTGCGACCCGGCCCCAAGCGAGCCCTCGTCGGCGTGAAAGATATGAATCACCACTTTTTTCATTCCAAGCCTCCTTATTGAATCAACCAACATTGATTCAATATATGTTGAATCATAGGGTCTCTGAGGCCCTGCTGCAAGGACATCTGTCGGCTTGACCCGCGTTGGGGCCTTCTGTACACTGCATTTGTGCTTATTTCAACGGATATTGATATAACCTTGCGAGGTTTCCAGGCCCTCGCCGACCCCACCCGGCTGCGCATCCTGCAAGCGCTCGAGGGCGGCCCGCGCTGCGTTTGCCAGATCCAGGAAGACCTGCCCCAGGTTGCCCCCAATCTGCTCTCCCACCACCTGCGTGTGCTGCGCGAGGCCGGTTTAGTCCACGCAACCAAGCGGGGGCGCTGGGTGGATTATTCGCTCAACGGTGCTGCGCTCGAGGCCCTGCGCTCTTCCATTCCCCGCCCGTGGCTCCCTTTTAGGCCAAACCGCTAACCTCGTGCACAAACAGCCCGTACATCAGCAAAAAAAGCATCCCCCACAGCTCGAGATGCGCCGATCCACATCCCCCACAGCTATGCCAAGACCCATGAGCAAGGCCACGGACGTATCGAAAGCCGTGAGTGCTGGGTGCTCAGCAGTCTGGACATCCTCGACGATAAAGCCGCTTGGCGAGAGCTCAGTGCCCTGGTCAGGCTACGTTCGACCCGCACCCTGAAGGGCAAAACCAGCCTGGAAGACCGTTTCTTCATCACCAGTCTACCGCTAACCTCTGATGCAGGGTCGGAGGGTGCTGCTGCCGAGCGGGTCATGCGAGCGATTCGTCTCCACTGGGGGATTGAGTTCAACGACGACCTCAGCCGGGCCAGAAAGAACAATGCCCAAGCCAACTTCGCGGTCATCCGTCATATCGCCCTCAACATCCTCAAGCAAGACAAATCCATCAAGGCGGGTATCGAGACCAAGCGTGCCAGGGCTAGCTGGGACGATTCCTATCTCCTTAGGCTTATTGGCTTATGACTTTGCGGTTGCCCTGTGGGGGTAATTTGTCCTGGCTATATATCCCCAGGGGGTATGCTATACTCAAGGGCAAGCGGCCGGCGTATGCTGGCTATAGAGGAGACCTTGCCATGAGCCAGAGCTACGACGTGGTGATCATCGGGGGCGGCCCTGCCGGCCTCACTGCCGGCATCTACACGGGCCGGGCCAACCTCAAGACCCTCATCCTGGAAAAAGGCCTGCCCGGAGGGCAGATCGCCCAGACCGAGGAGGTAGAGAACTACCCTGGCTTCCCCGAGCCCATCAGCGGGGCCGAGCTTTCCGAGCGCATGGTGCAGCAGGCCAAGCGCTTTGGGGCCGAGATCGTGATGGACGAGGCCCAGGGCCTCGAGAAAACCCCCGAGGGCTTCGTGGTGCGGGGCTACGAGCAGGACTACAAAGCCCGGGTGATCATCCTGGCCACCGGGGCCAACCCCAAAAAGCTGGGCGTGCCCGGCGAGGAGAAGTTCTACGGGCGCGGGGTGAGCACCTGCGCCACCTGCGACGGCTTCTTCTACCGGGGCAAGGAAGTGGTGGTGGTGGGCGGGGGCGACGCCGCGGTGGAGGAGGGGCTCTTCCTCACCAAGTTCGCCAACAAGGTGACCCTGGTGCACCGCCGCGACACCCTGCGGGCCAACAAGACCGCCCAGGCCCGGGCCTTCGCCAACCCCAAGATGCACTTCATCTGGGACACCGTGGTGGAGGAGGTATTGGGTGAGGAAGCGGTGACGGGGGTGCGCCTTCGGAACCTCAAGACCGGCGAGGTCTACGACTACCCCACCGACGGGGTCTTCGTCTTCATCGGGCACGAGCCCAACACCGGCTTCCTCAATGGCCTGGTAGAGCTGCGCCCGGATGGCTACGTGGCGGTGAAGGACGAAATCTTCACCTCGGTGCCGGGTCTTTTTGCCGCCGGGGACGTGGCCGACCCCATCTACCGTCAGCTCTCCACCAGCGTGGGGGCCGGCACCCGCGCGGCCATGATGGCCGAGCGCTACTTGGCCGAACAGGAGCACGCCGCCGCGCACTAGGGGGGTCATGGAAGCCGCTCTTCCAGCGCAACCCAGCGTGCGCTACCTAAACCCGGCCTGGTTTGCCTCGGTGATGGGCACCGGGGTATTGGCCCAGGCCCTGGCCCAGTTCGGGCTGATGGGGCTGGCCCTGCCGGTCTACTGGCTGGCCCTTCTGAGCCTTCTGGCCCTCCTGGGGCTTTACCTGGCCAAGCTCCTGCGCTACCCCCAGGCGGCGCTTTCCGACCTGCAGCACCCCCTGCTCTCGCAGATGCTGCCCACGCTGCCCATCGCCCTCTTGGTGATGAGCCTGGCCACCCGGGCGCTGCCCCTGGGGCCTTGGTCGGTGCCCCTGGGCCAGGGGCTTTTTTGGCTGGGGATGCCGCTCATCTTTTTGGTGGGCCTGCTGGTGGTGTTCGTGGTGAGCACCCGGCTTAGGCTTCCCCTCGAGGCCGCCAGTGGGGCCTGGTTCATTCCGCCGGTCTCGGCCCTGCTGGTGCCGATCACCGCCGGGGTCTGGCTCGAGACCTTCCCCCCGGCCTGGCAGCGGGAGGTCTGGGTGGTGAGCGGGCTTTTTCTGGGTGCGGGGTTCTTTCTGTTCCTCTTCGTGCTGGCGAGCTTTTTGCAGCGACTCTACGCCCACGGGCGGCTCGAGCCGCACCTTTTGCCCTCGGTCTTCATCGGGCTGGCCCCGGTGGGCCTCCTGGTGCTCGCGCCCTGGCGCTGGCTCGAGGGTGGGGCGCGGGTGGGCCTGGTGCCCGGGGGTTGGCTCGAGGCCTGGCCGGTGGTGGGCTTGGTCGTTTGGGGCCTGGGGCTGTGGTGGCTTTTCTACAGCTTGGCCCTGCTGCTGGATACGCTCTTGGTGGCCTGCCGCCGCGTGCAGTTCCAATTTTCCCCGGGCTGGTGGGGGTTTGTGTTTCCGCTGGGGGCCTTTACCCTTGCCACCCTGGCTCTCTCCAGGGCGCTGGACTCGGTCTTCTTAGGCGGCCTGGCCTGGGTTTTGCTCGTACTGCTGGGGATGTTCTGGCTCTGGGTGATACTTTTCTCAATGCGGGTTTGGTCTACACTGAGAGCCTTACAACCTCCAAAAAGTTAGGACTCTCTGCTTATCGCGCCCTTCACGGACGTGGCTGCGCTGACTTGATGGGGCGGCCGACCGAAGGGAGGGCTCTAGGATTCAAAAAGATAGCCTCTGAAGGTCTTTGCTTTGGGGGATTATCTTTTTGAATCCGCTATGAAGAGCGCTCTAAACGGATCGTCGGACAATTTCCATAAGCATAAATTATCAAAATAGTTAAAACAAAACTTGATGATATTGATTGGTGCTTACTACACTGATTCGAAGGCTCGTCTTGTGAAAGGAGAAGTATGAAGGCCATCCTCAGTGCGATCGAAACCCAGGCCATCTCCGCTATCCGGATGCTGGCCGCGGACGCGGTGGAGCAGGCCAAAAGCGGCCACCCGGGCATGCCCCTCGGTATGGCCCCGGCGGCTTATGTGCTCTGGAACGACTTCCTCAGGCACAACCCCACCAACCCCCACTGGCCCGACCGCGACCGCTTTGTGCTCTCGGCGGGGCACGGCTCCATGCTCCTGTACGCTCTTCTGCACCTCACCGGCTACGACCTGTCCCTCGACGAGCTCAAGCGCTTCCGCCAGTGGGGCTCCAAGACCCCCGGCCACCCCGAGTACGGCCACACCCCCGGGGTGGAGGTGACCACCGGGCCTTTGGGCCAGGGCATCAGCACCGCAGTGGGGCTGGCCCTGGCCGAGCGCAAACTGGCCGCCGAGTTCAACCGCCAAGGCCACACCGTGGTGGATCACTACACCTATGTGCTGGCCTCGGACGGCGACCTGATGGAAGGGGTCTCAGGGGAAGCCTCCAGCCTGGCCGGGCACTGGGGCCTCTCCAAGCTCATCGTGCTGTGGGACGACAACCACATCTCCATTGACGGGAAAACCGACCTCTCCTTCAGCGAGGATGTGCTGGCCCGTTACGCCGCCTACGGCTGGCACACCCAGCGGGTGGACGGGGAGGACCTGGCCGCGGTGTGCTCGGCCATCCGGGCGGCCCAGGTAGACGCTCGCCCCTCCCTGATTGCGGTGCGCACGGTGATCGGAGCGGGCTCGCCCAAAGCTGGGAGCCACAAGGTGCACGGCGAGCCGCTGGGTGCAGAGGCCCTCGAGGCCACCCGTAAGAACCTGAACTGGCCCCATCCCCCTTTCGAGATTCCCCCTGAGGTCTACGAGCACTTCCGGGCAGCCATCGCCAAAGGGCAGCGCCTCGAGGCTGACTGGCGGGCCCGCCTAGAGCGCTACGCCGAAGCCTACCCAGAAGAAGCGCAGGAACTCCAGCGCCGGCTGAAGGGCGAGCTGCCCCCGCTCGAGTGGGAACAGCTCATCCCTAGCTTCAGCGGAAAAATCGCCACCCGCGCCGCCTCGGGCAAGGTGCTCGACGCCCTGGCCTCAGCCCTCCCGGAGCTCTTGGGCGGCAGCGCCGACCTCACCCCCTCCAACAACACTCAGGCCCAAGGGATGGAGTCCTTCTCGCGCGAGAACCCCACCGGCCGCTACCTGCACTACGGGGTGCGGGAGTACGCCATGGGGGCCATCCTGAACGGGCTCAACCTGCACGGGGGTTACCGGGCGTATGGGGGCACCTTCTTCGTTTTCTCCGACTACATGCGCCCGGCCATCCGCCTAGCGGCCCTGATGGGCACCCCCACCATCTTCGTGCTCACCCACGACTCGGTGGCCATCGGCGAGGACGGCCCCACCCACCAGCCCATCGAGCACCTAGCCAGCCTGCGGGCTATGCCGGGCCTCTTGGTGGTGCGTCCGGCGGACGCCCTCGAGACCGCCTACGCCTGGCGCATGGCCCTGGAGCGCAAGGAGGGCCCCACCGCGCTGGTGCTCACCCGCCAGGCCGTACCGGTGCTGGAGCGGTCCAACCTGGCCGGCGCGGAGGGTGTCCTGAAGGGCGGATACGTCCTCTCCGAGCGGCCTGGGGCTAGGGCAGCCATCGTGGCCACCGGCAGCGAGGTGGCCCTGGCCCTGGAGGCGCAAAAGCTCCTGGACGAGGAGGGCATCCCGGTGCGGGTGGTGAGCCTGCCCTGCTGGGAGGCCTTCGAGGCCCAGCCGCGCGAGTACCGCGAGGCCGTGCTGCCCAGGGGCCTGCCCACGCTGGCGGTGGAGGCGGGTAGTAGCCTTGGCTGGGAGCGCTACGCCGATGCGGTAATGGGCCTGGATCACTTCGGGGCGAGCGCACCCTATCCCGCAGTCTACGAGAACCTGGGCTTCCGCCCTGGGTCGGTGGTGCGGGCAGTGCTGGAGCTTTTGAACCGATGAAGCGCGTTCGAGTGCATCCCCTGCCCCTCGAGGCCCTGCCCCAGACCGAGGTGATGCTGGTGGTAGACGTAATCCGGGCCACCAGCACCGCCACCATGTTCCTAGAGGCCGGGGCCCAGGCCCTCTGGCTCACCGCGGGCCTCGAGCCGGCCCGCACCCTGCGGCAAAACGGTGAGCTGCTGGCCGGTGAGGTGGGGGGGCTGCGCCCGGAGGGCTTCGACTTCGGCAACAGCCCGCGCGAGGCCGCAGCAGCTCAGCTTTCGGGGCGTACGGTCATCCACGCCACCACCAACGGCACCAAGGCCGCCCATAAGGCTGCGGGGCTGGCCCGCGAAGTGCTTTTGGCCTCCCTCCTGAACGCCCCGGCAGCGGTGGACCTGGCGGCCCGGCTGGGCTCGGACGTGACCATCCTCTGCGCTGGGAAGGAGGGCCAGGTGGGCATGGACGACCTCTACACCGCCGGGGTGCTGGCCCAGGGGCTCATCGCCCAGGGCTTCGAGCCGGTAGAGGACGGGGCCCAGATGGCCCTTTACCTGGCGCAGAAACCGGCCCTGCCGGTGCTTAAGGCCTCCGAGGCGGCCTTGGCCCTGGAGCGAGAGGGCCTGGGGGCCGACGTGGACTTCTGCGCTCAGATAGGCCTTTCCGAGCGGGTGCCTAGGATGATGGGGCGGCAGGGAGCGGCCCTGGTCTTTACCTAAGCTAGAGGTGGGGTATGCGGGCGCTTATTTTTGACGTGGATGGGGTCATCGCCGAGACCGAGGAAGGCCACCGGCTGGCCTTCAACCGGGCCTTCGCCGAGGCCGGGTTGGACATCGAGTGGAGCCAGGAACTCTACGAGCGGCTTTTGTGGGTAACTGGGGGTAAGGAGCGCATCGCCCACTACCTCTATCACTGCCCCGAGTGCCCCAAGCTGTTGGACGCCGACATTGCTCGGCTCCATTGGCGCAAGACCGAGCTGTACAACCAGATTGTGGCCGCGGGTGGGGTACCCTTCCGCCCGGGGGTGCTGAGGCTCTGGCGCGAGGCGCGGGCACAGGGCGTGAAGCTGGCCATCGCCACCACCACCTCGCTACCCAACGTGGAGGTGCTCTTGCGCCAGGCCGGGGAGGAGGTGCTGGGCTGGTTCGAGACCATTGTGGCGGGGGACATGGTGCCCCGGAAGAAGCCCGCCCCCGACGTCTACCTCAAGGTGCTGGAAAACCTGGGCCTGGCCCCCGAGGAGGCCCTGGCCATCGAGGACTCCCAAAACGGCCTGATCGCCGCCCAGAAAGCCGGGATTCCCACCCTCATCACCTACAGCCACTACACCCGCGAGCAGCGCTTTGAGGGGGCCCTGGCGGTGCTGGAGCACCTGGGGGAGCCCGAACTGCCCGCCCGGGTGGTTGCCGGGCCGCGCAGCTGTGCGATGGTAGTCTCCCTCGAGGTGCTGCGCGAATGGTACGGGAGGTTTGTGAGGGCCTAGCATGGTGCGGCACCTGATCGTCTTTAACACCGAGGCGTCTGAGGAAGAGGTACGCTCGATGTTCGAGCAGGCCAGGGCAGTACTCGGGCAGATTCCAGGTGTGGTGGGCTTCGAGCTGGGCCGGGCCTTGGGCGAAGCCCCCCGTTACCGCTACTTGCTGGTGGTGGACTTCGCCCATGAGAGCGTGGTGCCCTTTTACCGCGACCACCCGCTGCACCAGGAGTTTGCCAACAAGGTCTTTCGTCCCATGGCCCCCGAGCGCCTTACCACCGACTTTGTGAGGCTCTACCCGGAGGGCGCATGACCACCGAGGTGTTTCGCCGGATGCCCTACGCCGAGGCCGAGCCCCAGGCTCGGCGGATCCTGGTTGACGGCTACGGGGAAGGGCTGGTGCTCCAGGGTACGGGCGGCTACTACGGGCTTTACTACCTCTTCGGGGTCCTGGGCCTGCGCGAGCCTGTGCCCTCCCATCCCCCTGACTGGGTGGAGGGGCCCAAGGAGAGTCCAGAGGACTTCAAGGAACCCTACCAGATGGCTCACTGGCTCGAGGCGAACGGCTACAACCTTTTCGTCAACGAGAGCAAGTAGGAGGAAGCATGTCCACTGCCGCCCGCGAGTACGACGAACTGACCTACCAAGAGGCCCGCTCGAGGGCCTTGCGGCAAATGGTCGACGGCTACGGCGAGGCCCTGGTGCTCCAGGACGAGCACGGCTACTGGGCGCTCTACTACTTCTACTGGAGCCAGGAACCTCCGCCCGGGGCCAAGCCTCACTGGATGGAAGGGCCGGTGCAAGATCCCGATGGCTTCCGCCCGCCCTATGCGGTCAAAACTTGGATGGAGGGAAACGGCTACGAGACCTTCCAAAATGACCTGGACTAGTTTACTGCCCACGTGAAACCGCACCTCAACCGCCTGGACCACCTGCCCGGCCTGGAGAAGCTGGGCCGGGCAGTGGAAGTACTCAGGTGCTAGTTGAGCCACCCCTCGCGTTTGAGAGGGTTTTTGATCGAGTTTTCCTTTGGCCTTCTGGTGCAAGCTTTCGCAGAGGCAATGTGAACGGCGGCCAATCCATGCGGGCCATGGTGTTGTGAATGAACTCCCGGGCGAAGGGCCACATATTGATCGGCAGGTTAATCTCCTTGAATACCTCAAAGTACCCTGCAAAGCCTTCAGCCTCAGGTTGCAGTTTACTCAAGTACCAGAATCCAAAACTCACCTCAATGCTGCCCTGCTCGGCCAGGCTTTCCTGATTCACAACCTTCAGCCTAAACTTGCCTACGGCCTCGAAACCCCCATCCCGAGGCCGGTAGCTATAGTTCTCCTCGAGCCCAACCTTGCACTGCGCTGGGTTGGGGCTAACCTCGAGGGCTCGCACGGTGGCTTCGATCAGGCGTACCCCAAGCAATTCCAGGCCGCTAACGAACTGGTTGTACTGCTCGGGGGTAGGCAGTTTGGTTTTGCTAGCCTTGGATGGCATAGCCGTTCACTTCCACTCCCGAATAGTGCACCATGAACCCCTGCTGGGGACTTCGGTACTCGAACTGATAGGCCTCCCAGTCGTCCATGCGCTGCTGGAGGGTTATGACGCACTCCCGTAAACCTCTAATCTCGTTTTTTACTGCATGCAGCACACTGGCCTCGGCAAGCAAGCCCACGATGTGCTGATTCAGGCTCACCCCCTCGGCCTCGGCCCCTTCGGCCAGGCGGCGGTGCAGGTTGGGGGGCATCCGCACCAGCACCCTGCCGCCGTAGCTGCGCTCGGTGGAGGGCAGGGGAATTTCGTCGCCATGCTCGTAGGCCACCTCGAGCCACAAGCGGCGGGCCTCCTCGACCATGGCCAGGGCTTCCTCTGCGCTCTCGCCTACCGAAACGCAGCCAGGTAGGTCGGGAATAAGCGCAGTGTAGCCCCCCTCCTTTTCGGGCACCAGCGTAACCGGGTAACGCAGACCCAGGTAATAATCCAAAGGCTTACGCCCCGCCTCCTTTTTCATGCCTCCTCCTGTATGGCCTTCAAAACCTGTTTGAGGTAAGTCGTCTTGACCACCTGGCCTCTGTGCTTGGGAACACTCAGCATCCGCCCATCCGGGTGGCGAAAGAGATGGTGGCTGCCGCTGGAGCGAACCTCCTCGAAGCCATACGCCCGCAGCACCCGCTCGACTTCCTCATAACGCATCTCGGGCGGCAGACGGCGCATTTTTTCTAAGAGTTTCTCGAGCCCAGCCATCTGCCGCTCCCCCATATGATATTACCTGTAATATCACCCGTCTACACCAAATGCACAATTCCCTACCCCACCCGCCGAACCCGGCTCCTCTGGGCTTCTAGCCGCCCCTCGCCCATCAGATCCTCAAGCTGCGACCAACCCCGCAGATCGGCTTGGTGCGATGGCTTGAGGGTTTCCCACAGCGAGGAGAGGAGCTCGAGGTGAATATCGAAAATGCGCGGCATGTTTGGCTACGCATTTTAAGCCAACCCATTGGGTTTTGGAGCGAAATCCAAACCTGGGGCAGCTCCAGCTTTTTGGCAGCCCTGGTAGTTTGTTCCAGTCCTCAGCCCAGCGCAACCGGCCACGATGGGTACGCTAGAATCAAGTGCCCGAGACCCTCTGGGAGGCCGCGCGGGAACTCGACCCGCACTACATCCCGGCCCGCTACCCCGATGCGTTTCCGTCGGGAAGCTTTGCGGTGGTGCTTGAAACCGCCCTGGCCCGGCGGGCAGCCGAGCGGGAGGCCCTGCTGGAGCAGGCCCGCCGCTGGGCGAGGCGCGGGGGGATTTCAACCTGGAAAGTGATGTGGATCTGCTGCTGGTTTCGCCTGGCCTGCCTGCCGACCCCCTCGAGCGCCAGCGATTCCTAACCGGCCTGGCTTAGGGGCGGTTGGAGGTTCGGGGGCTCGAGGTTTAGGAAGCCAGCATCGCCCGCAGCGCCTCGGCAGCCGGGTTGCCGGACTCGCTGGGGTAGATGAGCCAGAAGAGCCGCCGCAGCTCCATGCCCTTGATGCGCAAAGCCCGCAAGTTGCCCACCTTCACGTTGGGCCGCACCACCACATTCGACACGATCCCTACTCCGGCTCCCTCGAGCACCAGCCGCTTGGTGACCTCGTGGTTGTCGGTGTAGAAGACTGGGTTAATTCCCAGGCCGGCCTGTTCCAGGGCCGAGCCAAGCACCCGGAAGGTCATGGCTTTTGGCTCCCGCACAATCAGCGGCACCTCGGCCAGTCGCTCGGGCTCTATTTCTTCTTTTTTGGCCCAGGGATGCTCCGGCGTCACGATCACCACCAGCTCGTCTTCGTAAAACAGCCTGCGCTCGAAGCCCCCGAGGTGCTCGACGGCCTCCACCACGGCCAGCTCAATCTCGCCCTGCAAAAGCCGCTGGATGAGGCGCTCGGAGCTACCGCTCTCCAGCTTGATGCGGATTTCGGGGTAGAGCCGCTTGAACTCGGTCAGGTAGCGGGGCAGCACATAGACCGCCATGGTGGTGGAGGCGCCAATCTCCACCCGTCCGCGCTCGAGGCGCTCCAAAGCCTGGGCGGCTTGCATAAACTCCTCTAATGCTTCCACTGCCCGCCTGGCTTCAGGCAGCAAGTCCTGGCCGGTTTTGCTCAGGATCAGCCGGCGGCCCTGGCGATGGAACAAGGGTTGGCCCAGGAGGGTCTCGAGGGCCCTCAGGTGCTGGCTTACCCCCGGCTGGGTCATGCCTAGGCTCAAGGCAGCGCGGCCCACGCTGCCTTCCTGCACCACACACAAAAATACCCGCAGGGCCTGGGGGTTAGGCAGGGAGCGTCGCTTTAACATAAGCATACTTTATCAAAAACTACAAAAATAAACTTGCGCTGTTTATCACAAGTAACTACCTTAAACCTACCAAGGAGGCAAAGCATGCTAGCCATTGAGCGCCCTACCCGCAACCTGTCGCTGGACTTGTTGCGCAGCACCGAGGCCGCTGCGTTGGCGGCAGCTCGCTGGGTAGGGCTGGGGAACAAAAACGACGGCGACCAGGCGGCGGTAGATGCCATGCGCCTGCTCCTGTCTACTATCCCAATGCGGGCCAGGGTAGTGATCGGGGAAGGCGAAAAAGACCAAGCCCCCATGCTCTACAACGGCGAGGAGCTGGGCACGGGCGAAGGCCCCGAGACCGAGCTGGCGGTAGACCCCATCGAGGGCACAAGGCTGGTGGCCCACGGACGTGGCGGGGCCATCAGCGTGATTGCCGCCGCCGAGAAGGGGGGGCTCTTTAACCCCGGCCCCGGCTTTTACGCGGCCAAGCTGGTGGTGGGCCCGCAGGCCAAGGAGGCCATCAACCTTGCGGCCAGCCCGGAGGAGAACCTGCGCGCCATTGCCAAGGCCCTGGGCAAGCGGGTACGCGAGCTCACGGTGTTTGTGCTGGACAAGCCCCGCCATGCCCGGCTCATAGACCAGATTCGCTACGCCGGTGCCCGGGTGAGCCTGCACACCGACGGCGACGTAGCCGGAGCCCTGGCAGCGGTGCTGCCCGACACCGGCATTGATGTGCTGATGGGCACCGGGGGCACCCCCGAAGGGGTGATTGCGGCGGTGGCGGTCAAGGCGTTGGGTGGGGGCATGCAGATGCGCCTCGACCCCCAGAGCGAGGAGGAGCGCTGGGCTCTGGTCAACAACGACTACAACACCCAGCGAATCTATACCCTGGAGGAGCTCTGCCCTGCCGAGGACACCCACTTCGCCGCCACCGGCATCACCGATGGACAGTTTTTGCGCGGAGTACGCTACCGCAACACCCACGCCACCACCCATGGCCTGGTGATCCGGGGCCACACCGGCACCCTGCGCTACATCGAGTCGTATCACCGCCTGGAGAAGCTTCGGGCCATCAGTGGGGAGCTGTACTGAGGGTCACAGCTCTCGAGTCGAAAGACCCAACCGATGCACCGTATCTAACCGGCAAAATCCACACCGAGCAAGCCAAGAGGTTCGTTTTAGAGCCACGAAATGGGACAGACAAAGCACAAAGGAGGAACCACGTGATTCAGGATAAAGAGGCCAAGTACAAAAAGGGCGGGGTGGTGGAGTACCGTCAGATGGGCTACTGGCAGCCCGACTACGAACCCAAAGACACCGATACCATCGCCCTCTTCCGCATCACCCCACAGCCGGGGGTGGAGCCCGAGGAAGCCGCCGCAGCGGTGGCGGGGGAGTCCTCTACCGCCACCTGGACGGTGGTCTGGACCGACCGGCTGACCACCCTCGAGCGCTACCAGGCCAAGGCCTACCGGGTGGAGCCGGTGCCCGGCAACCCCGAGCAGTACTTCGCCTGGATTGCCTACGACCTGGCCCTCTTCGAGGAAGGCTCCATCGCCAACATGACTTCTTCCATCATCGGGAACGTCTTCGGCTTCAAGGCCCTCAAGGCGCTGCGGCTGGAAGACCTGCGGGTGCCGGTGGCCTACCTCAAGACCTTCCTGGGGGCCCCCCACGGCATCCCGGTGGAGCGCGACCTGCTGAACAAGTACGGCCGCCCCATCCTGGGGGCGACGGTCAAGCCCAAGCTGGGCCTCTCCGGGCGCAACTACGGGCGGGTGGTCTACGAGGCCCTGGCGGGCGGGCTCGACTTCACCAAAGACGACGAAAACATCAACTCCCAGCCCTTCATGCGCTGGCGCGACCGCTTCAACTACGCCCAGGAGGCCGTCTTGAAGGCTGAGCAGGCCTCGGGCGAGCGCAAGGGGCACTACATGAACGTGACCGCCGCCGACATGGAGCAGGTCTACGAGCGCCTCGAGTACGCCCGGGAGATCGGCTCGGTGATCGTGATGGTAGACCTGACCATGGGCTACACCGCCTTGCAGTCGGTCTCCAAGTGGTGCCACAAAAACGGCATGATTTTGCACCTGCACCGGGCCTCGCACGCCACCTTCACCCGCCAGAAGAACCACGGCATCAACTTCCGGGTGCTGGCCAAGTGGATGCGGATGCTGGGGGTGGACCACATCCACGCCGGTACGGCGGTGGGGAAGCTCGAGGGCGACCCCAACCTGACCCGTGGCTACTACGACATCCTGCGCCTACAACACGTCATGCCCGACCCGGTCAAGGGCATCTTCTTCGAGCAGGATTGGGGCTATTTGCCGGCGGTGATGCCGGTGGCCTCGGGCGGTATCCACGCCGGTCAGATGCACCAGCTTTTGGATCTCTTTGGCGACGATGTGGTCTTGCAGTTCGGCGGGGGCACTATCGGGCACCCCATGGGCATTGCGGCCGGGGCCACGGCCAACCGGGTGGCCCTCGAGGCCATGGTGCTGGCCCGCAACGAGGGGCGCGACATCCTGGCCGAAGGCCCGCAAATCCTGCGCGAAGCGGCCAAGAATTCGCCGGCCCTGGCTTCGGCCCTGGAAATCTGGAAGGACGTCACCTTCGACTACACCTCCACCGACACCGCCGACGTACTGCCCACTCCTTCTATGTAAACCGCACAGGAGATAACCATGCGTATCCACCAAGGAACCTTCTCTTTCCTGCCCGATCTGACCGATGAGCAGATCGAGCGCCAGATTGACTACATCCTCCGCAACGGCTGGTCGGTTTCCATCGAGTACACCGACGACCCCCACCCCTACAACACCTACTGGCACATGTGGGGCCTGCCCATGTTCGACCTCAAGGATGCCGCTGGCGCCATGTTCGAGTTCAAGAAGTGCCGCGAGGCCTTCCCCAACCACTACATCAAGGTCAACGGCTTCGACCCCAGCCCCATGTGGCAGGCCCAGCGGGTGAGCTTTATTGCCCACCGGCCCACCCAAGACGACCCCGGCTTCCGCCTGAAGCGCACCCTGTGGTCGGACGGGCGGGTGCAGAAGTACGGCCTCGAGCCCTACGTAGCCGATAAGCCCGCTGGGGAACGTTACTAGACCCGTTCCCACCCCTGGCCCGGGGCTGGGGGTGGGACATCTCTAAAGGAAGGCGTTCATGACCGAGACCTTAAATCCCACCGACCTGAGGGCCCTCTTGCAGCAGACCGGGGTGCCCGAGGTGCTGGAGCGCCTGGATCGCGAGCTGGTGGGCCTGGCGCCGGTCAAGACCCGCATCCACGAGATTGCAGCCTACCTGGTGGTGGACAAGCTGCGCCGCGAGCTGGGCCTGTTGGCTACCCGTCCGGTGCTGCACATGGCCTTCACCGGCAACCCCGGCACCGGCAAGACCACCGTGGCCCTGCGCATGGCCACCATCCTGCACCGGCTGGGCTACATACGGCGCGACCATCTGGTGGTGGCCAGCCGCGACGATCTGGTGGGGCAGTACATCGGCCACACCGCCCCCAAGACCAAGGAAGTCCTGAAGCGGGCCATGGGCGGGGTTCTGTTCATCGACGAGGCCTATAGCCTGTACCGCTCCGAGAACGAGCGGGACTACGGCCAGGAGACCATCGAAATCCTGTTGCAGGTCATGGAGAACCAGCGGGAAGACCTGGTGGTGATCCTGGCGGGCTACGAGGACAAGATGGAGCAGTTTTTTACCCTCAACCCCGGGATGCGCTCGCGCATCGCCCACCACATCCGCTTCCCCGACTACACCGAGGAGGAGCTGGTGGCCATCGGCAAGCTCATGATCGCCGAGCAGAACTACTACCTGGACGAGGCCGCCGAGCGAGCCTTCGTGGAGTATGTGCGCTGTCGTAAGAGGCTACCCAACTTCGCCAACGCCCGCAGCGTCCGCAACGCCATAGATCGCTTCAAACTGCGCCAGGCTAAGCGGTTGTTTGAGCGGGCCGGCCAGGTGACCCCCGACGACCTGCGCCGCATCGCCGAGGAGGACATCCGGGCCAGCGAGGTCTTCCGGGAGTGCGAGGAACTTATGGAAGGAGGCCAAGATGCCCCATAGACCCTTCATGCTCGGCATTGCAGGCGACTCGGGGGTGGGCAAGACCACTATCTCGAGCGGTATCACCCGCTTGTTGGGCCAGGAGCGCACCACCAACATCTGCGTGGACGACTACCACAAGTACGACCGCAAGCAGCGGGCCGAGCTGCAGATTACCCCCCTCAACCCCGAGTGCAACTACATGGACATCATGGAGCAGCACGTGCGTCTTTTGGCCATGGGGGAGCCCATCTTGAAGCCGGTCTACAACCACTCCACCGGAACGTTTGATCCCCCCATCTATATTCCACCTCCCAGGGCCATCAAGGACAACGGCCGTTTGATTCCCCGGGCGGTGGTTCTGGAGGGCCTGCTCACGCTCTTTTCCGAGCCCATGCGGGAGCGCTACCATCTGAAAGTCTACCTCGACCCTGAGGAAGATCTGCGGCGCGAGTGGAAGATCAAGCGCGACGTGGCCAAACGGGGCTACACCCCTGAGCAAGTGGTGGCCGACATCGAGCGACGGATGCCCGACTCCAAGGCCTACATCTGGCCCCAGAAGGAGCACGCCGACATCGTGGTGCGCTTCTACCGTCCCCCCGGCTACGACCCCGAGCAACCCAGCACCCTCTCGGTGCGCATCACCCTCAAGCGCAGCCTGCCCAAGCTCGACCTGACCGAGGTACTGCACTCGGCCTACGAGGAAGAGCCCTCGGTGATCCGGCTCGAGGCCCGCAAAGAGGCCGACATTCTGGATATCTCGGGGGGCTTGGAGCCCGAGCGGGCGGCGGTCTTTGAGCGACTCATCTGGGAGCAGCTCGGCCAGCACGCCGAACAATTCAACCCCGAGCTCATCGGCACCTTCTGGGACAAAGGGGGCCAGAGCTATCCCCTGGCCCTCACCCAGCTGGTCATCGCGTACCATCTGATACATATGCGCGAGCAGGCCATTCAAAAAGGAGCCTTGGCCTATGCCTAAACTCCTGGTAGCCCCCTCCATCCTCACCGCCGATTTTGTCCGGCTGGGCGAGCAGATCCAAGAGGCCGAGGCGGCGGGGGTGGACTGGATTCACCTGGATGTGATGGACGGGCGTTTTGTGCCCAACCTGACCTTTGGCCCCTTGGTGGTGGAGGCCATCCGCCGGGTGACCCAGCTTCCCCTGGACGTGCACTTGATGATCGTGGAGCCCGAGCGCTACCTGCGGGACTTCGCCCAGGCCGGCGCCGACTGGATCACGGTGCACGTTGAGGCCACCCCCCACGCCCACCGGGCGGTGCAGCAGATCAAAGAGCTGGGCAAGAAGGCCGGGCTGGCCCTCAATCCGGCCACGCCCTTGGAGGCCATGCTGCCCCTTCTGCCCGAGCTCGACCTGGCCCTTTTGATGAGCGTGAACCCCGGCTTTGGCGGGCAGAAGTACATCCCCACCAGTACCGAGCGCATCCGGCGCCTGCGGGGTTTGCGCGACCACCTGAACCCGGCCTGTCTGATTGAGGTAGACGGAGGCATCAAACCCGAGAACCTAGGAGAGGTTTACCGGGCCGGGGTGGATGTGGTGGTGGTGGGCAGCGCGTTGTTCAACAACCAGCCGTTGGCCGAGAATATGGAAAGACTCTTAAGACTTTTAGGAGAAGGGTATGCCGTTGGCCCTAGGTAAGGACGTCCTCGAGAAAGCACGGCGCGAAGGCTACGCCGTGCCCAGCTTCAACACCAACAACTTAGAGATTAACCCAAGTTGCCACCTATCCGTTGCCTTGGGGATGCAAAAATGAAGGCCGCTATGTTGCGGACAATCATAGCGGCCTTCTGTATTATAACCCAAGTTGCTACCTAAGCGAGTCTCTACTGCGATGAGACGGATGTCGTGCGCCAGGACAAAAGCGAGGACCTTCAGGACAAACCCCTCCTGGGTTACCGCATGAATGCGCCGAGGGAAAAGGGTGTGGGGTAGATTCCCTTCGGGACAGCCTGACGGCTGTACGCCCAGCAGCCTGCTCCCCACCGTCTCCACCACCCGCCGCCCCAGGAGGGCCAGGTACTGCAACCACGGCACGTACCGCTCTTGCGTACCGGCATGACCTTTATCCCCGTAGCCTCCTGCAGCACAGGGCGAGAAGAGAGAGATAAGAGAGAAGGGTTTGAGGGCGTGGACCCTACGGCTGAAGCGACTTGGGGAGGGGAGGTGGGAGAAGAGGGCGAAGTGTCTTGGGCTGGGGGTCGTCCTTGGGGGAGGAGGTCAGAAGGCCGCTATGGTGGTGTGGAGCATAGCGGCCTTCCTTTTTGCATCCCTAGGGCAGAAAATAGGTGGCAATTTGGGTTACCTTAAAGCCCGGCCCCACCTGAACGCCTGGAGCGCCTGATCGAGCTGGCAGAGCGCAACAGTACGGTGCTGCAAACGCTGGCCCAGGCCGTGCGCCTTCAGGGCTCCTGGGAGGTGGCGCCTTGAACCTGGTGCTGGTGGTTGGCTTGCTGTTGCTAGCGGTGGTCTCGGGGATGCTGGGGCTGGGGGTGGCCTTTGCGGCGGTACCCTTTTTGTCCTTGTTCTTGCCCGACCTGGTGCACCAGGTACAACCCCTATCGCTGCTGCTCAACGGGGTCACGGCGCTGTTTGCGGTGTTCGGCTTTGCCCAAAGCGGGCACGTGGACTGGCGCAAGGCTTTGTTGCTGGGACTGGTGACCACCTTGTTCGCTCCTTTGGGGGCCTGGCTGGTGCAGCGGGTCCAGGTGCAGTGGGTCTGGTGGGTCTACTTGGCGGCGGTGGTCTACCTGGCCTTCAACCTGTTTCGTCCGGTCAAGGGGACGGCTACCCGCGAGAACTTCCCCCTGGCGCTGGTCCTGGCCGCGCCCATCTCGGTGCTCTCGGGGTTTTTGGGCGTAGGGCCGGGCTTTTTGCTGATGCCCACCCTGATCCTTACCGGCCACGACCCCAAGAAAGCTGCCGGCATCAACGCCTTTGCGGTCACCCCGCCCTCCTTTTCCTCGTTTTTGCCCCACCTGGGCACAGCTCGGCTAGACCCGGGGCTCACCCTCACCCTGCTGGTGGT
>NZ_KB890692.1 GCF_000373205.1 Calidithermus timidus DSM 17022 | reverse complement strand
TCAGCAGTCCAGCACGATGGCGAAAACCAGCGGCGCCACGATGGATGCGTCCGATTCGATGATGTACTTCGGCGTGTCCACGGCCAGCTTACCCCAGGTGATCTTCTCGTTGGGCACGGCGCCGGAGTAGGAGCCGTAGCTGGTGGTGGAGTCGGAGATCTGGCAGAAGTAAGCCCACACCGGGATGTCGGGGCGGCGCATGTCCTGGTGCAGCATAGGCACCACGCAGATGGGGAAGTCGCCCGCGATCCCACCGCCGATCTGGAAGAAGCCGATGGAGCGCTCCCTCGAGGTCTGCACGTACCAGTCGGCCAGCACCATCATGTACTCGATACCGGTGCGCACGGTGTGCACGTTCTTGATCTCGCCCGCGAGGCAGTGGCCGGCGTACATGTTGCCGGTGGTGCTGTCCTCCCAGCCGGGGACGAAGATGGGCAGGTTCTTCTCGGCGGCCGCGACCATCCAGGAGTCCTTGGGGTCGATCTGGTAGTACTGCTCCAGGGCCCCCGAGCGGATGATGCGGTAGAGGAACTCGTGGGGGAAGTAGCGCTCGCCCGCCTCATCGGCGCGGGTCCATTCCTCGATGAGGGCGCCCTCGAGCCGCCGCATGGCCTCCATCTCGGGAATGCAGGTGTCGGTGACGCGGTTCATGTGGCGCTCGAGCAGGGCCTGCTCGTCGTGGGGGGTGAGGTCGCGCCAGTGGGGCACGCGCTCGTAATGGTTATGGGCGACGAGGTTGAAGAGGTCTTCCTCGAGGTTGGCCCCGGTGCAGGAGATGGCCTGCACCTTGTCCTGGCGGATCATCTCGGCCAGGCTCAGCCCCAGCTCGGCGGTGCTCATGGCCCCCGCCAGGGTGATCATCATGGCCCCGCCCCCCTCGAGGTGGCGCTTGTAGCCCTCGGCGGCATCCACCAGGGCGGCGGCGTTAAAGTGCCGGAAGTGGTGCTTGATGAACTGGCTCACTGCTCCACGAGACATGAAATCCTCCTTCAAGGCTCGCGGGGTGGGCGAGTCGCTCCGGCTCCCCCCTGGCGGGTGCTGGCCCCGCCATGCCGGGCCGCCAGATCGCGGCAACGGTTGAGAGTGTACAGAAAGCGGCGGGAAAATCAAGCCTCAGCGCACGCCCCGGACCCTCGAGATGAACAGCGTTCCCAGCGCAAAGAGGGTCACGGCAAGGGCAAAGAGAATGGGGTAACCCCCACCAGGGCTGGCCCGGTTGCCCGCGTCGAGGATCTGGCCGAACAGGCCCTGAAACAGCTGCGGGAACACCAGCGCCACGTGCCATACGCCCATGTCCCGCGCGTGTTTGGAAGGGTCGGGCAGCACCGAGGTGGCCATGGCCCAGTCCACGCTGACGTAAGCCCCGTAGCCCAGGCCAAAGATCAGGCCCGCCAGCGCCGCCACGGCAAAGTTATGGGTCAGGGCGAAGCCCAGTGCGGCAGTCGCCATCACGGCCCCGGCGAAGTAGATCACCGGCTTCTTGCCGACCCGGTCGGAATAAGGCCCGCTGGTGATGGCGGTGAGGGCTGCCGTGAGCGAGAGCAGCACCAGCAAAGCCGCCAGGGCCAACTCGGCGGAGGGAAGGGTGATGGGGCCGATCCGGAACTGTCCGATCACGTCCTTTAGGTAAAACAGCAAGAAGGGCTGCACCGCGAAGCGCCCCGACTCCACCAGGGCACGGGTGAGGAAAACCCAGCGAAACCCGGCGTACTGGGGACGGAAGAACACCCGCAAGTCCAGCGGCTCGGCATCGCGCCTGACTTGGGGCTCCCGCACGCTGCGCAGGGTGATGAAGGTGCAGGCGGACAGCACCAGGATGATCGCCAGGTACTGCCCTTCGCGACTACCCCCCAGGGCGAAGGCGGCCACCCCTCCGGCGATCTGGCTCGAGAGCTGAAAAAAGCCCATCACCCCACTGGCTGCCCCCTTCTCGTGAGCGGGCACCAGGTCGGGGATCAGCGCAGCGTAGGGAGCCGAGGCCAGCGAGTTGCCCAGTTGCACCAACACGTAACCCGCCGCATACACCCAATAGCCCGGCGCGAAGAACATCACCGCCAGGCCCAGCACATTGATGCTCGTACCCCATACCATGAAGGGCAGGCGCCTGCCCAGGCGGTCCGACCACATGCCCAAAAAGGGTGGCAACAGCAGCGGAATCAGCGCCAAGGTCCCGGCCAGCCAGCCCAGGTAGGTGCCCTGCTGCTCCTGCCCCACGAAACGCAACACGTCGGCAGGCATCAACAGGGGCAGCAGCAAGAACCAGTGAAAGGAGAAGCCGAACCAATAGGCCGAGAAGCCAAAGTAGCGCGCGACGCCAGCCAAGCGGGTTTTCTGCATGGCTGGGGCGAGTATATCAGGGTCGTACGCCGTGCGTAAGACGCAAAGCCCTTTTCCCTTCCTCTTCTAATACCGGATTCAAAAAGATAATCACCCAAAGCAAAGACCTTCAGAGGCTATCTTTTTGAATCCTAGAGCACACCCCTCCCTAGCGGTCGGCCGCTCCGCCAAAGCGGGGCGGCGTTCCCGAATGGGAACGAACTGACCGAATCTGGTATAACTCCGGGCTACAGCCCTACATCCTGTGCAGACGATTCCCGCCCGAGTTCACACGAAGGTAGCGGGTTGATAGCATAGAACCCTGATGTCGCCGAAGCCACCTCTCAAGGCCCAGCTCCAACAAAGCGTCGCCCAGGCTCTGAGCGCCCTGGGTGTGAACGAGATCCCCGAGATCATCATCCAGGAAACCCCCAGCGATAAGGAAGGCGATTACGGCACCCCCGTGGCCTTCAGCCTGGCGCGGGTATTGCGCAAGGCCCCGGCCCAGATCGCAGGCGATATCGCCCAGAAGCTGCAGCCGCCCCCCTTCGTCCGGCGCGCTTTCGCGGTGGGCGGCTACCTCAACTTCGAACTCGAGCCCGGCTACGTGGTGCGCTCGGCGCTCGAGGCCGTGCGCCCCTTCCCCAAGCAGCCGGGCAAGGTGCTCGTCGAGCACACCGCCGTCAACCCCAACAAGGAGCTGCACGTGGGCCACCTGCGCAACGTGTGCCTGGGCGACTCGGTGGCCCGCATCCTCGACTTCGCCGGGCACGAGGTGGAGGTGCTCAACTACATCGACGACACCGGGCGACAGGCCGCCGACTCGCTGTTCGCGCTGCGCTACTTTGGCCTGAAGTACGACGGCAGCCAGAAGTACGACCACTGGGTGGGCGAGGCCTATGTGCGGCTGCACAGGGAGCTGGCCGACGAGGCCAAGAAGGCCCTGCTCGAGCCGCAGATCGCCGAGGTGCTGCACCAGCTCGAGGAGGGCAAGCTGCGCGAGGAGGTGGACAAAATCCTGCGCAGCCAGCTACAGACCATGCACCGCCTGGGTGCCCGCTACGACGTGCTGGTGTGGGAGTCGGACATCGTGCACGAGGGGTTGTTGAAGAAAGCGTTGGAGATCCTCGAGAAGAGCCCCTATGTCTTCAGGCCCAGCGAGGGCAAGTACGCCGGCGCGCTGGTGATCGACGCCTCGCAGATCATCCCGGGGCTGGAAGACCCCTACTTCGTGCTGGTGCGCTCGAATGGGGCCAGCACCTACTACGCCAAGGACATCGCCTTCCAGATGTGGAAGATGGGCCTGTTACAGGGGCTCAAATTCGACCCCTACCCCGGCGACTACCCCGCCTTCCACCCAGGCCGCCCCATGTACACCAGCACCCCCTCGGGCTCGGTGCTCGAGCACGTCGGAGCCACGCAGACCATCAACGTCATCGACGCCCGGCAGTCACACCCGCAGATGATCGTGCGAGCGGGCCTCGAGGTGGCCGGAAGGCACGACCTGGCCGAGGGTGCTTACCACCTGGCCTACGAGACGGTGCTGCTGGAGGGACAGCAGATGTCCGGGCGCAAGGGCATCACCGTCAGCGTGGACGAGGTGCTCGATGAAGCCGTCAAGCGGGCCAGGGCGGTCATCGCCGAGAAAAACCCCGACCACCCCGAGCCCGAAGCGGCGGCTGAGGCCATAGGGGTGGGGGCGGTGCGCTTCGCCATGGTCAAGACCGAGGCCAAAAAGCAGATCGACTTCCGTTACGATCAGGCCCTGGCCTTCGAGGGCGACACCGGACCCTACCTGCAGTACGCCCACGCGCGGGCCTCATCCATCCTGCGCAAGGCCGAGGAGCAGGGACTTGCCAACGAAGCTCCCGACTTCGGCCAGGTCACGCCCTACGAGCTCGAGCTGGCCAAAGCCCTGCTTCGCTTTGGTGAAACCGTCGGGGAGGCCGCCAAGCACAAAGCGCCCAACCTGCTGGCGCAGTACCTGCTCGAGCTGGGTGCGGTCTGGAACGCCTACTACAACGCCAAAACCCCCGACGGCAAATCGGCGACCCCGGTACTTAGCGCCCCACAGGGCTTGCGCGGGGTGCGGCTCGAGTTGGTGCGTAGCCTCAAGCGCACCCTGGCCCAGGGGCTGGGGCTGTTGGGATTGCAGGCTCCCGAAGTAATGTAGCTATGATGCGATCGGTCGTTGGACTAGCACTCATCCTGCTGCTGGCACTGGCGCTGGCCCAGGGTCCCCGGCTCATCACCCCTGAGGAAGTGGCCCGCACAACCGTGATCCAGCGCTCCCTGCCCGCGGTGGTCAAGGTCGAGGGCATCCCCCAGGAAAGCTTCGGCCCCGGAGGCAACGACCCGGTGGGGGGTTCGGGCTTCTTCTACAGCCCCACCCGCATCGTCACCAACTACCACGTCATCCAGGGCCTCAAGGACTTGCGGGTGGTCCTCTACGACGGGCAACCCTATCCCGCCCAGGTCTTCGCGGTGGATCGCGGCATCGACATCGCCATCCTCAGCGTGCAGGGGGTGCGGGCTCCGGCGACGCTCAGCTTTGGCAGCTCGCAAAACCTGCCCATCGGCATGGGTGTGGTGGTCATCGGTAGCCCCTTCTTGCAACGCCACGTGGTGACTTACGGCATCCTCTCCAAGGTGGGCCCGGTCGAACTGGTGCAGGAGGCACCCCAAACCGACATCGGTACCGAAGTGGGCGAGGTGCTCTTCACCGATGCCCGCACCGAGGAGGGCAACTCCGGCGGGCCCATGCTCAACCTCCAGGGACAGGTGATCGGGGTGGTGAGCATGGTGGTAGGGCCCCCCAGTGGGCTGGCTGGGATCGGCCTGGCCATTCCGGGCGACCTGGTGCGGCAGAGCGTGCAAGACCTCGAGCGCTTCGGGCGGGTGCAGCGAGGCTGGCTGGGAGCCAGCCTGGTCGACCTCACCGACCTCGACCCTATCCTGCTGCGCAGCGTGGGCCTCATCAGCAGCCAGGGCGCCATGATCGACCAGATCGAGCCCAGTTCTCCCGCCCGCAGCGCAGGTCTGCGCGGTGCCGAGCGCAACCCCAACGGCAAGCTCACCAGCCTGGGCGACGTGATCCTGGCGGTGGGCGGCAAGCCGGTGAGGAACCGGGCCGAGGTCATCCAGCAGATCGCACGCTTCCGCGTGGGAGACAAGGTGCGGCTGACCGTCTGGCGGCAGGGACGGCGCATCGAGGTGACGTTGACCATGGTGGCGAGGCCATAAACGCCGAACTGCCGGCGAGGGTTGGTGGCGTGTGCTTCGTCCAGGCGTACAGTTGAGGATATGGGTTTTGCACCATGCGTACGATACCTACGCCCGGCATCTAGCTATCGAGCATCGCTCACTGCTGTCAAGTCTTGACCCATTCCTTCAGTCCGGGTAGCCTCACTCCGTCATGTATGTCGCGATCGAGGGGGTCATCGGGGTGGGCAAGACCACCCTCACCCACCTGCTGGCCAAGCGCCTGGGCGTGCAGGCCCTGCTCGAGGTGGTGGAGGAAAACCCCTTTCTTCCTCTCTTCTATCAAGACCCAGTGCGCTACGGCTTCAAGGTACAGGTTTTCTTCCTGCTCTCGCGCTACAAGCAATTGCTGCCCCTGGCCCAGCCCGAGCTCTTCAGCCGGGGCGTGGTCGCCGATTACCTCTTCGACAAGGACGCCATCTTCGCCGCCATGAACCTCTGCGGCGACGAGTGGGCGCTGTATTCCGACCTCTACGAGCACCTCTCCCCCCGCATCCCGACCCCCGACCTCACCATCTACCTGCGGGCTCCGCTGAGCGTGATCCTGGAACGCATTCGGCAACGGGGCCGCAGCTTCGAAGCCGGCATGGACCCGGCCTACCTCGAGCGCCTCGCCGCGGCCTACGAGCACCACTTCACCAGTTATCCCCACCCGCTGTGGGTGGTGGAGGCCGACCAAATCGACTACGCCAACAACCCCGCCGACCAGGATTGGATCGTAAGCCAGGCGCAGCAGCGCCTGGGGCTGACAGAAACTAGGGCCGGCGTGCCTCCTCGCATTTAGCGCTATGTATATCGCCATCGCCGGAAACATCGGAGCGGGGAAGTCCACCCTGACCTCGCTGCTCTCCCGCCGCTACGCCCTGCGCCCGGTCTACGAAGCCGTGGACGAGAACCCCTACCTGGCCGATTTCTACCAGGACATGGGAAGCTGGGCCTTCCACTCGCAGGTTTTCTTCCTAGCCAAGCGGCTAAAGCAACACCTGAGCGAGATCAACGACGCCGCCTACGTGGTGCAAGACCGCACCGTCTTCGAGGATGCCCACATCTTCGCCCAGAACCTCTACCTCGAGGGTCACCTCTCCGAGCGGGACTGGCAGACCTATATGGCCCTCTACCAGGGCATCGCCCCGGCCCTGCGCAAGCCCGACCTCCTGATCTACCTCGAGGCCGACCTCCCCACCCTGCAAGCCCACATCGCCCGCCGGGGCCGCGCCTACGAGCAGTCCATCCCCGCGAGCTACCTCGAGGCCCTCAACCGCCTCTACGCCGCCTGGATCGCCAGCTACGACCTCTCCCCCGTCCTGGTCCTGCCCACCCAGCGCCTCAACTTCGCCGACGACCCCGCCGCCCAGCAGGAAGTCTTCACCCTGCTCGAGAGCTACGGGCTGGCCCTGCCGTTCATATGAACGCTGGCTGGCGGAGCAAGGCGTCTTGCGTACGGCCCGCGCCCGTCCACACCCTTATGCTTTCTCACCCAAGACCCATTAGGCTTTTAGGGATGAAACAGCTATCCCTGACCCCGATGCTCACCGGCCTGTTGCTCGTGCTCACCGCCTGCCCTGGCCCCTCAGCGGGCGTTAGCGGGGAAAGGGGCAGCGTGCAGTTGAAGAATTGGCCCAGCGGCACCACGGCCACCGTCACCTTCGTGAACCTGGTCAACAGCGCCGCCGTGCTCGAGGCCGAGGTCACGGCAGAAGGTGGGCTCGAGTATCGCCTGCCCACCCTAGCAAACACCGATCTGAAGCCCGTGGGCCAGCTTCTCGCTTCGGGCTGCACCGCCAACCCCACCACCGCCAACCTGGCTCCGGTTAAAGCGATCGGCAAGACAGATGGCGGCGCGGACTTCTACCCCTTCGCCATCGACTTCCCCCTCGATGCGCCCAGGCTGCGCGTGGGCGACGAGTTGCTCAACTACATTGACAGCTTCGACGTGGGCTGGTACTACAGCGACCAGGATGTCACGATCACCTGCAGCGGCTGGAGCGAAGCGCTGAAGTTCAAGAAGGGTTGGAACCTCTCGGTGACGAAGATCACCGACGCGGAGGAGGGCGTTGTCAAAGCGGTACAGCAAAGCAGCCCGAGTTCCCTGAGCAGTGCGTTCAGCTTCTACGCCGAGTTCGGCGCCTCCAGCCCTGTCCTTTCGTTCAACTTCGAACCCCAGGGCTCTACCGCCATGCTGAACCTTGAGTACCGGGCTAAAGCCGCACGGCTGTTGGGGCGCTGACAGCCCAATCCTCCCCATCCGCACCAGAATGCTACACGCAGCTATGAGCTGCGCTCAGCATGGCTTAGAATCCCCGTAGTGCAGGGGGCCACATGGTGCGCTATCTGTTGCTTGCATTGAACTTCGTCGTCGTGTTGCTCATGGCCATCGCGCCGTGGGCCGTGCTCAAGCGCGAGTTCGGCGGGGTCGGGGTGCTGCTCACGCCCTTCGACCTCGTCAACCCGCAAAACCTCGAGCTTCCCGCCGTGAACACCGGCTGGGCAGCGCCGTTCTTCTGGGTGTGGGTGTTGCTGGTGCTCGTCGCCAGCGCGGCGCTGTTCGTGCCCAACGCCCGCACCCGCGCGCGGCTGCTGTACGGGGTCGGGGCGGTGGGGCTGCTGCTGTTCGTGGCCGAAGCCGTGGTGTTCTACCAGAGCGTCAACGCCGTCAACGGACCCGCGCTCGAGGCCGGCACCTCCCCGCGCCGGTTGCCTTTGCGGCGTTTCAGCCTGTCGCTGGGGGCCTACCTGGGCGTGTTCTTCAGCCTGGGAATGCTGATCCTGGCCCGTTTGCAACTGCCTGGGGGCAAGGCCTTCCTGGTGCGCTACCGGGGCGTGGTGGTGCCGCTGGTCTCGCTGCTGCTGGCTTCGTTCATCGGGGCGCTGGTGGTGGGCTTCATCCGGCCCGGCCTGGGCGCCGAGGGCAAGGTACTGCCTCTGCTGGACGCGGTGGCGACCAAGCTCGACCTGGTGACTTACACCTTCCAGCTCCTCTTCAGTCCCATCATCAGCCTCACCGGCTGGTTCCAAAGCCTGCTGCTGGCCACGCCGCTGATCTTCACCGGGCTGGCGGTGGCCTTTGGTTTCCGCTCAGGGTTGTTCAACATCGGAGCGCCGGGACAGCTCACGCTGGGGGCCATCTGTGCCATGGTGGTGGGTGTGTACCTAAGCGGCCCCAGCTGGATCACCCTGCCGCTGTCCATCGCCGCCGCGGCGGCGGGTGGGGCCCTGTGGGGAGCCATCCCGGGATGGCTCAAGGCCCGCTTCGGAGCCCACGAGGTGATCAACACCATCATGCTCAACTACGTCGCCGCTTCGCTGTTCCTCTTCCTCATCGCCTCCAACGAGTACAAGTTCTTCGGGGTCACGGTGCACCTACCCTTCAAAGCTGAGGGCTTCGAGGCCCGCAGCAACGAGGTACAGGAAAGCTCGCGCATCCCCCTGATGCTCGACCTGCTCGTGCGCGACGGACACATCTCCTGGGCTATTCCCCTGGCCCTGCTGCTGGGGCTGGGGGTCTACTACACCCAGCGCCGCGCCCAGCTCGGCCGCAGGTTGCTGGTCTCGGCAGCGGCGGTGCTGGTGGGGTACGCCGTGGGCGGTTTCCTGCCGGGCCCGGCGGTAGAGCTTACCAGCGCCCTCACTTCCTCACGCTTCAACGGCGCTTTCCTGCTGGCCGTGTTGGCGCTGCTGTTCTACAACTTCTACCTCTTCCGCACGCCCGGCGGCTACGAGCTGAGGGCGGTCGGGCTCGCCCCCAAGGCCGCCGAGTACGGCGGGGTCAACCTGCGTTCGAAGATCGTACTGGCCATGGCCATCTCGGGAGCCCTGGCCGGGCTAGCCGCCACCCACTACGTGCTGGGCGGCGGGGTAGACGAGTACCGCCTCAAGCAATCCCTGCCTACCGGGGTGGGCTTCGACGGCATCGCAGTGGCCCTCATGGGGCAGAATACCCCCATCGGCATCAGCCTCTCGGCGCTGCTGTTCGGGGTGCTGCTCACCGGGGGGTTAGACCTTAACCAGCAGCTGGCGATAAGCCGCGAGCTGGTGACGGTGTTGCAGGCCCTAATCGTGCTGTTCATCGCCGCGGGCGGCTTCCTGCCGCGCTACTTCATCGATCCGCTGCAAGCGGCCCAGGTGGAAACCGAAGCCCGCGCCGAGCAAGAAGCGCTCGAGAAAGCGCTGGTCGGGAGGGCCGGATGAAGCGCCTGTCGCCTTTCACAATCGGATTCCTCGTGGTAGCGGCGATCGCCGTGGTGGTTCTGGGCATGCGGGTGGAGTCGGCCATCCTCGTCGCGCTGTTCTTCTCGACCCTGCGCCAAACCACTCCCCTGCTGCTCACGGCCCTCGGAGGCATGTTCTCCGAGCGCTCGGGGGTGGTCAACATTGCCCTCGAGGGCATGATTCTCTTCGGAGCCGCCGCTGCTGCCATTAGCGTCGAGCGCATCGAAGCCCCCATCTTGGCCAGCGATCCCCTGGCCCGCTCAGCCTGGATTCCCTGGGTGGGGGTGCTGGCCGGAATGCTAATGGGCGGCCTGGTAGCCACCGTCTACGCCATCGCGGTCATCCGCTACAGGGCCGAGCAGATCGTGACCGGCACCGCCATCAACCTGCTGGCCGCCGGGGCACCGCCGGTGCTGATGCAGGCCCTATACAACACCACCACCAACTCCAAGGAGGTCGAGAACCGCCTGGTCAACATCCCCATCGCAGGGGAGAGCATCTCTCCTTTGGTGTTCCTGGCCTTCCTGCTGGTGCCGCTGTGCTGGTGGGTGATGTTCAAAACCCCCTGGGGTCTGCGCCTGCGGGCGGTAGGCGAGCAGCCTGAAGCCGCCGACACCATGGGGATCAACGTCTACCGCATGCGCTACACCGCGGTGATCCTCTCGGGGCTGCTGGCCGGGCTGGCCGGGGCCTATCTCTCCGTCGGCTTCCTCAACCAGTTCGTCAAGAACATGTCGGCTGGGCAGGGTTTCATCGCCCTGGCGGCTCTGATCTTTGGCAAGTGGCATCCGCTGGGCGTGCTGGGGGCGACGCTGCTGTTTGGCTTCTTCCGGGCCCTGGCCATCCAGCTCCAAGGAGGGGAGGTCATGCCCTCGGTGGTGGTCGAGGCCATCCCCTACGTCCTCACCATCCTGGTGCTGGCCGGATTCATCGGGCGCAGCCGCCCGCCGGCGGCTGTGGGCAAGCCGTACGAGAAATAGCCGGGCGCGGGTCGTGCGTCGTAGGCGAAGCGCTCCTCCCCGCTGGTGGGGAGGGCTTCTTTTTCACCACGAGCCGCCAGTCTCCCACTAGCAACCCCCTACCCTCGCCCATCAGGCGTATTACCCTGTGGCTGCGGATTGAGCTGGACATAGGCCACCACCCCGATCAGGCCGCTAATGCCTACCAGCAGCACCAGCACAAAGAGGTCGAGCAGCGGCAGCGAGGTTCCGGTAGGGACGTAGTTGATGAGCTGGAGCAGCAGGACCAGCAACACGTGGCGCGGCACACCGGCCCGCAGGATCAAATGCCAGCCTTCGCGCACCGCCCAAGTCCAGGAGCCGTGCTGCTCGGCGAGGTACTGGAAGGGATAAAACCACAGCAACCCCAGTACCGTGTTGGCTGCGAAGCGCAGCAGCTCGGCCACAGCCGGAGAGAAGCGCTCGAGCGGCAGCGGCACCACCAGCCCCACCAGCAGCAACGCTAGGTACACCCACCCCGCGAGGAAAGCCTCGCGGCGGAACTGCTGCCACAGCAGCTCAGGAGCCCACTCGCCGCGGCGCAGGTAGCGCAGCATCACCGCGTTGAAGCCCACCTGCATGGGCCCGATCAGGATCCCGAAGCTTACGAAGCTGAAGAGCAGGGCCACGAAGGTGACCCACAGCACCCCCAGCGGGTGGTGGGCGAAGATCCCCAAGGTCACCGAGAGCACGCGGGCGAGGCTGAGCATCAGGCCCATTGTATAGAGCGATTTGCGGAATGACTGAGCCAAAGCTGGAAGCTGGATCGGCGGCTCGATCGCCGGTTTTGCCGCTCCTCCCAGCGGCAAAATGCCCGCAAACCGCGATAAACCTCTTGATACCAGATTCGGTCAGTTCGTTCCCGAATGGGGACGCCGCCCCGCCAAGGCGGGGCGGCCGACCGTTAGGGAGGGGTGTGCTCTAGGATTCAAAAAGATAGCCTCTGAAGGTCTTTGCTTTGGGTGATTATCTTTTTGAATCCGGTATGAAAGGGTTCCATTCGCATGACTTTACACGTATATATGTGCCTCATAATATATATACGTGAAAGCTACTAGAGAGGATGCCATATGACCGGAGCTACTACGCTCGACCGCGAGAGCTTTTATCAAACCCTGACGAACTGGAAGGGGGACGGCCCTGTCTCGGTGGCGGTGGCCGACATCGACGAGTTCATGCCGGTCAACCAGAACTACGGGCGCGAGGTGGGCGACGCGGTGATCGCGCTGGTGATGAAGGCGCTGGCCGGGAGCCTCCCCCCCGGCAGCCTGCTCACCCGCATTGGCGGGGACGAGTTCGCCTGCGCCCTGCCGGGGGCCAGCCCCGAGGAGGCGCTGATCCAGCTCGAGGAGATCCGGCAGTACCTCGCGGGTCGCAAGCACAACGTGGGGGAGGTCTCGCTGGCGGTGCGGCTGTCCATCGGCATCGCCAGCTTCCCCCGCCACGTCTCCGACCCCCAACAACTGCTCCAGGCCGCCGACGAGGCGCTGTTGCGGGCCAAGCGCGAGGGGCGCAGCCGGGTGGCGATCTACGTGGAGGACAAGATGGTGCTGAAGTCGAACTACTACCCCAAGAACCAGCTCGCCCGCCTCGCCACGCTGTCCGAGCGCCTGGGCCGCACCGAGGCCGCCCTGCTGCGCGAGGCCCTGGCCGACCTGCTCGACAAGTACCGGGAGTTCCTGTGATCGAGCGGCGCTGGATGGAGCGGGCCGTGGAGCTCGCCCCGCGGAGCCTCGAGGAAGGCACCTACCCCATCGGGGCGGTGCTCACCGACGCGGAGGGGCGCAACCGGGTGCTGCCCACCGGCGACCCCTACGGCGGGGGCCACCGCATCCTGCAGGCCCAGTCGCACTACGACAGGCACCGGGGCCGCGACCTCGCCCGCGAGATCCGCGCCCTGATGCGGCGCTGGGAGGGGCTGCGGGGGCGCCTGGGGGAGTTCCCCTGGCCCGAGCCCGAGGAGGCCCGGTGACCAACCTCTCCCCCAGCCTGGGGCGCGCGGGCCGGGTCTGCCCGCAAGCGCTAGCTTCCCAACCCCTGGAGTAACGCCATGCCCTGGAACCCCGAACAGTACGAGAAATTCAAAGCCGAGCGCACCGCCCCCTTCGACGACCTGCTCGCGCTGGTCAAGGTCAGGCCCGGCCTGCGGGCCGTGGACCTGGGCTGCGGGACCGGCGAGCTCACCCGCCGCCTGGCCGACCGCCTGCCCGGCAGCACCGTAACCGGGCTCGACAGCTCCCCCGAGATGCTCGCCAGGAGCCAGAATTTCGCCCGCGAGGGGCTCAGCTTCGTGCAGGGCGACTTCCGGGAGCTCGAGGGGCAGTACGACCTGATCTTCTCCAACGCCGCGCTGCAGTGGGCCGACGACCACCCCACCCTCTTCGCCCGGCTCTGGGGCTGCCTGAACCCCGGCGGGCAGATGGTGGTGCAGATGCCCGCCAACGGCGACCACCCCTCCCACCGCCTGGCCCGCGAGGTCGCCGAGGAGCCGGAGTTCAGGGCGTACTTCCCCAACAGCGGCCGCCGCCACCCGGTCCTGCCGGTCGAGGACTACGCCCAGTTGTTCTTCGACCTCGGCGGGCAGGACATCACCGCCGTGCTCAAGGTGTACCCCCACGTCCTCCCCGACGCCGACGCGATCGTGGAGTGGGTGAAGGGGACGCTGCTCACCGCCTACCTGGGCGTGCTGCCGGAGGAGTTGCAGGGGGCTTTCCTCGAGCGCTACCGCTCGAGGCTGAACGAATTGATGCCGCAGAAGCCGGTGTTCTACGGCTTCAAACGGGTGCTGCTGGCGGCGAGCAAGCCCGCCGTGTAACGCCCGACACGCAATCCAGGGCGGGAGCGGGCCGCGTAGGGCTTGGGTGGGAGGTTTGTTGCTGGGCGCATTGATCGCTAGCGCCGGGTGGAGGGTGGCGTACCTGCGGGTGCTGGAACAGTCCTGCACCGACTCCCTCACCGGCCGCCAGCAGGCCCAGCAGGGACAAGCCCCCAGCCCGACCCAGAGCCACGCCGCCGGCACCCGCCCGCACCCGCTCTGCTTCAGCGCCGCAGCTCGTCCTTGTGGGCCGTGACCATGCTGCCCTCCTCGGTGATCATGTCCACGGTCTGGGCCAGCGGGTTGAGCTTGACCACCTTGCCGCACACGTCGTGGATGGTACACACCTTGGCGTTCTTCTTGGGCAGTCCCGCCAGGAGCTCCTGGTAGAGCTCGTGCTCGTACTGCAAGCAGCACAGCAGGCGACCGCAGGGGCCGGAGATCTTCTCGGGCGACAGCGGGAGCTGCTGGTCCCTGGCCATCTTGATGGAGACCTGGGCGAAGTCTTGCAGGTGGGTCGAGCAACACGACTCCATGCCGCAGGCCCCCAGCGTGCCCAAGTAGGCGGTCTGGTCGCGCGGGCCCAGCGCCAGGAACTCCACGCGGGCACCCGCCAACCGGGAGATCTCCCCCACCCAGCGGCGCAGGTCCACGCGCTCCTCGGCGGAGTAGTGCACCGAGAGGTGGTTGCCGTCGAGGGTGAACTCGCAGCCCAGCAGCTTGGCCGGGACGTTTTCCCGGCGGAACCTGGCCTTGAGCCACCACTTGAGGTCCTCGGCCCGCTCGCGCAGCCTGCTGGCGGCCTCGAGATCCTGGGGGGTGGCCTGCCGCACCACCTCGCCCTGGGGCCGCCCCGAGCGGGGCGCGGTGCGCACCTTGCCGAGCTCGAGGCCCCTGGGGGTGCTGACCACCACCCAGCTCCCCTGGGCGGGGGGTTCCCCGCTGAAGCTGTAGTCGTAGAGTTTGGGGCCGTGATTGAAACGGACGCCTACGCAGTCCATCGATCCTCCTCGCTTTAGACCCCGGGGCAGCGGCCCCCAGCGGGTTCACAGACCGGAGTCTGATGCCCTCACTCTACAATTTCAGTGACCTGATAGGGTTTCGCGCCCCTGCGCCGCCGCCCACAGTCGCAGGCCCAGCCAGCTGAGCACCAGGTCCTCGCTCACGTAGGCGCTCAGGGCCTCCTGGGCCTGGTGGATGGCGAGCAGGGCCTCGGCGCGGCGCGGGTCCTCGGGGGGAAGGGACTGCCCCAGCTTGCGGGCCAGGTAGTTCAGGCCGCCTTCGGTCTCGAGCAGCGGTCCCAGGGCCTCGAGGGTCTGGGCCGGGCCTTCCTCCAGGCTCTGGAGCACCCCCTGCACCCGCCCCAGGAGCTGGTTGAAGAGGGCCGGGTTGTCGAGCGCCCAGCGCACCCGCCCCACGCTGCCCTCGGCGTAGGCCAGGACCTCAGGGTCGCGGGTGAGGCCGCGCAGCGTCTCCTCGGACAGGGGGCCGAAGGCCAGCTCGAGCGAGCGCGAGGCCAGGGTGGGCAGCAGCATCTCGCGGCTGGGCGCGACGAGGATGAGCCGGGCGTAAGCGGGAGGCTCCTCGAGCACCTTCAGCAACGCGTTGGCAGCGGGCTCGTTGAGCAGGTGGGCCCCATCGATCACCGCCACCTTGGCCCGGAAGCGCGGGTAGGTCGAGAGCCAATCCAGCAGATTCTCCCCGCCGTCCTCGCGGGGGGCGATCTGCTCGAGCCGGATCTGCAGGTTGCGCGCTTTGCGCCCGGTTTTAGTCTCGGCCTCGGGGGCGATCTCGAGGTAATCGCTGTGCTCCTCCAGGCGGCAAGAAGCACACTCGCCGCAGCCTGGAAAGCCTTCGGCGCAGTTGAGGCCGTAAGCGTACCACCGCGCTACCGCCCGCCGCCCCACCCCCTCAGGCCCGGTAAACAGCAGGCTCTGGCTGCTCAGGCTCGGCAGCAGCTTCAGGATGCGCTCGTGTCCCAGGATCGATGGCTTCAACTGCGGTCTCCCCATCCAGCTATCGTCGACGGCTTCTACTTCCCCTGCAGCAAGCGCTCGTAGAGCCAGTTGGGGAAGCCCGCTTCCTCGATGCGGCGCAACACCTGCTTGAGGTCGTAGGTCACCCGGTAGAACTCGACCAGGTCCTCCTCGCTATCCCAGATGGCGTAGGCGGCCCCCGGCGTGCCGTCGCGGGGCTGCCCCACCGAGCCGGGGTTGACGATGGCCCGCACCTTGGGTGCGAGGATCAACTCGCCGCCGTTGGTGTAGCGCTGGTAGCGCACCCACTGGCCGTTGGGGCCGTCGAGGGAGAGGTAGGCCCCGGCCAGGTGGGTGTGGCCGTGGAAGACCCAGCGGGCCGCGGTGCAGTCGAAGCCCTGTCGGGCGAGCTCGAGGTCGTCGAGGTACTGCATGGGGTCGCAGGGGCTGCCGTGCACCAGCAAGGCCCCCTCGACGGTGGTGGCCACGGGCAGCTTGGAGAGATAAGCGTGGCTACTAGCGCTCATGCGCTCAGCCTGCCAGGCGATGATCTCGAGGATGGGCCCCTCGACGTCCAAAGAGCCCAGCGAGAGCATCCAGGCGTCGTGGTTGCCCAGCACCCCGATGGCATCGTGCGAGGTCAGCCAGGACACCACCCTCTCGGCATCGGGGTAATAGCCCACCGCGTCCCCCAGAAAAAGAACCCGCTCCCAGTCCCTGGCCTCGCGCACGATGGCCTCGAGGGCACTCCAGTTACCGTGCAGGTCGGAGAGGATCAGGTAGCGCACAGTGACACATCATACGGCACGTGGCCCGGGGGCCAAGAGTCCCTTCAAGCCCGCCTAAAGAGCGCGTGGTAGGCCCCAAGGTGTCTTGCGTTTTGCGCTTTGCGTCTTATGCTGTGGCTGTGCTCGAGGCCGAGGAGCGTAACGCGTCAATGACGGAGGTCGGCCCGGCGTGGCTGGAGGAAATCCTGGCGCGGCACGTCCGCACCGGATACGACGAGCTGGGCAGTTTCTACGCCTGGCTCGAGGGGAGCTATGGCGGCGAAACCCTGCTGCTGTGGACCCCCAGGGGGCGGGGCGAGGCGGTGATCCGCGCGCTGCGTAACCTGGAATACAAGGGCCGCATCGTGCTGGGTCTGGACGCTTCGGGGGGGCACGGCGCACCCTTCCAGCGGGCATTGGAGTGGGTCCGCCCGCGCCGCGCGCTCATCCTGACCGAGGGCGAGGGGGTGGGCTCGAGCTTTACCCCAGCCGACTCCAATCCCGACGGAGATGCTCAGACCATCGAGGTGGAGGCGCCCACCGGGCTGCGCTACCGGGAAGTCTCCGCCGCGCGGGCCTGGAAGGGTGAGCTCGAGGCCGAACTCCTCCGGATCCCCGGCCCGGCCATCGGCGTCTATGGTTGGGAGCGGGGAATACCCACCTACGGGGTCGGCCTGGTAGGATTAGAGAAGACCCTCCAGGCCCTGTTGCAGGTCTGGCGTTTGAATGTCTAGGAGGCTTGATGCTCGGTGCGGTTTTTACCCTGATCTTCGTCATCGGTTCGATCCTGGTCACCAGCTTGATCTACCTGGCCCTCAACCCCAAGAGCGTTAACGTCGAGGGTGAAGGCGCCGACCTGCGCTACATCGGCTTCGCCCTGGTCCTCATCATCCTCTCCGCCGCCACCATCGGGGCCATGCTGCTGCTGGGCAAGGCCCATAACGCCATCGGCTAGGCTCTGGCGCCGGGAAACCGCCCCGCTACGGCGGGGTTTTTTGCTTGCTCGAGGCGGGACGTAACGTAATTAACGCCGTTATGTGGACGTTTCACTAAACCTTCTCCAGCTCACACCACTAAATCACCAAACACAGACACCCTTCCTAAGGCTCATCCCAGGGTTACTGCCCCTTCACGCCTCGGCCACTAGCCTCTAACTCACGGAGGCTTCTAGATGAACGTTCAAAGGCATCGGCATCACTGGCATCACTTTGGATTCTTGGTACTGCTCCTTCTCATCTTAGCAGCTTGCACTCCCACCCCGGGCAGCCTCAAGGTAACCATCGAAGGCCTGCCCTCGGGCGCCGACGCCAGGGTGATCGTCAGCAAGCAGGGCGGAGGATTCAGCAAGGAAGTCAAAAAGAGCGAGACCCTCAGCAACCTTGCCAGCGGCACCTACCAGGTCAGCGTGTCGGCAGTAACCGCCGGGGGCTACACCTACTCTGGCTCCGCCAGCAGCACCTCCGTGAAGGTCGAGGGGGGCAAGCAGGCCGAGGTCACGGTGACCTACCAAGCCAGCACCGGCAGCCTGAGCGTGAGCATCGCCGGCCTGCCCGACGGCGCCAGCCCCGAGATCACGGTGAGTGGCCCCGGCAGCTTCAGCCAGAAGGTCGCCACCAGCACGACGCTCACCGGGCTGGTTCCCGGCCAGTACAGCATCAGCGCTGCCGACGTGAGTGCGGGCGGCTACACCTACGTGGCCTCCGTCGATCCCGCAACACTCACAGTGACCGCGGGGGTCACGGCGACCAGCCAGGTCACCTACGGGGCGAGCGACGGCAAGCTCACCGTCAGCGTGAGCGGCATCCCCAGCGGGGCCAGCGCCACCGTAGCCGTGTCCAAGGTGGGGGGCGGCTTCAGCCAGAACCTCACCTTCAGCAGCAACGGCAGCCAGAGCCTCGTGGTCCCGGTCGGGCAGTACAACATCGCCGCCAACCCCTTCACCGTGGGCACAGACACCTACGCGGGCACGGTGAGCGAGTCGCCGGTCACGGTGACGGGCGCGAGCACCAAGGAAGTCACCGTGAGCTACGGAACCAACACCGGGAGCCTGCAGGTGAACGTCAACGGGCTCCCCAGCGGGCTCCCCCCGGGCAGCGACGAACCCATCACCATCAACGGTCCCAGCGGGAGCATCACCCTGGGCTCGAGCCAGACCCTCACCGGCCTGGCCCCTGGCAGCTACACGGTCACCGCTGCCAACGTCTCCAAGGACGGCAGCACCTACGCTGGCACGGTCACGACCTCGCCGGTCACGGTTCCCGCGGGTGCGACAGCAACGGTCGACGTCAGCTATAGCGCGACCACCGGACGACTTGTGGTGAACATCGGCGGCTTGCCCAGCGGCACCAACGCCAGCATCACCGTCAGCGGCCCCGGCGGCTTCAACCAGACCATCACCGCCAGCACCACCTTCGACGACCGTCAGCCGGGTACCTACACCATCACCCCAGCCAACGTCTCGGCCAGTGGCTATACCTACAGTGCCTCGGGTAGCTCAGCCACGGTGACCGCCGGGCAGAGTACTGAAGCACAGGTCAACTATGCACCCATTGACGGCAAGCTGAGCGTGAGCATCGCCGGCCTGCCCAGCGGCACCAACGCCAGCGTCACCGTCAGCGGCCCCGGCGGCTTCAACCAGACCATCACCGCCAGCACCACCCTCACCGGCCTGACCCCTGGCAGCTATACCGTTGCCGCCAGCGACGTTCTCGAGGAGGGCAGCCGCTATACCGGCAGCGCAAACCCCTCTACGGTGAATGTGGTCGCGGGCCAGAATGCCTCGGCCAGCGTGAGCTACGCGGCCGTATCCGGGCGTCTGGTAGTGACGGTGAGCAACCTGCCCAGCAGCAGCGGAGCCAGCGTCACCGTCAGCGGTCCTGGCGGCTTCAACCAGACCATCACCGCCAGCACCACCTTCGACGACCGTCAGCCGGGCACCTACACCATTACCGCAACCGGTGGGGTCGTTTCCCAGTCCACCACAGATGAGTACTACCAGGGCAACAACACCACGGCGACGGTGACGGCGGGAAGCAGCGCCAGCGCCAGCGTGACCTACAGCAAGCACGGCTCGGGCAAGCTGTGGGTCATCGAGTACAACACCAACCGCCTCCTGGGCTACGACCAGGCCGCAGGCACGCCCACAACGCTGGATCTGGGTCTGTCAAGCGGCCAGAAGGTGAGGGGCCTGGCGCTCGACAAATCGGGAAACCTTTGGGTAGGCATCGGCCCCGAGTTTTCGGGGACAGGCGGTCAAATTCGCATGTACCGTGCCGCCGATCTCAGCGGTGCTTCACCCAGCCCGGCGGTGACCATCACCGGCCCCGACCTGGGAACCCCGCGCTCCCTGGCCTTCGACGCCAGCGGCAACCTGTGGGTAGCTGACCAGTTCAACCACTGGATACTGCGCTTCGACGCTTCGCGCTTGAGCAGCGATTACACAGGTGCGCCTGACTACAAGATCAATAACTTCGGCGGTACCATGACCACCCCCACCGGCCTGGCCTTCGACAACCAGGGCAACCTGTGGGTAGTGGCCTTCGCCGGGAGCAACGCCTCCGACACCCCCTTGGACTCCCCCGGCCAGGTCCTCAAGTTCAAGGCGAGCCAGCTCAGCAGCGGCAGCGGGTACAACGGCCGCGCGGCCATGATCATCTACGACAACACCCTCAACGCCAACGACAAGAACTCCCTCCATGGCCCCATCAGCCTGGCCTTCGACAGCGCAGGCAGGTTGTGGGTCGCCAGCAAGCTCGGCGACTTCATCGCGCGCTTCGACGTGAACTCCTCCTCCTTCCCCGCCGACTGCGACGGTGACACCTCGTGCAGCCCCGGCACGGGCTCCTACACTGGCGCGCCCGCAGTGAAGATCAGCAGCGATTCTAGCTGGATGCAGCCCATCGGCCTGGCCTTCGACAACCAGGGCAACCTCTGGGTCAGCGACGATAGACCCAGCTCCGGCGTCAGCCTCCGGCAGCGCTTGCAGTGGAACCCCAGCATGCCCTACTTCTCGAGCGGCGGCACCGGGCAGATCCTTCGCTTCAGCGCCGCACAGCTGGCCAGCTCGGGCTCCCCGGCGCCCACCCAGGCCCTCAACGGCATGAACGTGCCGCTGGATCTGTTCTTCAACCTGCCCCCCAACGGCCTCCCGCTCTACGGACGTCCCTGATTGCTCCAAGGCTTTCAGCTTCACCCCCACCGCGCGGTGGGGGTGAACATATGCCCCCGAATCCGGCTGCCGAGCATCGGCAGCTTCCGCGGGAACTTATTGTAAGCTATTCATATGTTTGAACCCGGTTTACTTCAAGACAAGGTCGTGCTGGTCACGGGGGGCGGCACCGGGCTCGGGCGCTCGATGAGCACCCGCTTTCTCGAGCTGGGGGCCAAGGTGGCCATCGCCGGGCGGCGGCAGGAGGTGCTCGAGCAGGCCGCTAGGGAGATGAGCGAGCAGACGGGGGGCGAAGTGCTAGGCGTGCCCTGCGACGTGCGCGACCCCGAGGCAGTCGTGGGCCTGATGGACAGCGTTCTGGGACACTTTGGCCGCATCGACGTACTGGTCAACAACGCCGCCGGCAACTTCATCTCCCCCACCGAACGCCTCTCCTACCGGGCGGTGGATGCGGTACTGGGGATCGTGCTGCACGGAACCTTTTACTGCACGCTCGAGCTGGGCAAGCGCTGGATCGCCGGCGGTCACAAGGGGACGGTGCTCAACATCGCCACCACCTACGCCGAGGGCGGCTCGGGCTACGTGGTGCCCTCGGCGGTGGCCAAGGCCGGGGTGGTGGCCCTGACCCGCTCGCTGGCCGCCGAGTGGGGCAAGTACGGCATCCGGCTCAACGCCATCGCACCGGGGCCGTTCCCCACCGAAGGAGCCTGGAGCCGCCTGATGCCCACCCCCGAGATCGAAAAGCTCTTCATGGAGCGCATCCCCCTGCGCCGGGTGGGCGAGCACAAGGAGCTGGCCAACCTCGCCGCCTACCTCATCTCCGACTACGCGGGCTTCATCACCGGCGACCTCATCTACATCGACGGCGGCGAGAAGGCGTGGGGCTCAGGCGAGTTCAACGTGCTCGACGCCGTGAGCAAGGAGCAGTGGGACGCGCTCGAGGCGATGCGGAAGAAGCAAAGGGAATAGAAAGCCATCAACAAAGGCGGAGGACTCGTAGCGTGGGGCGCTCGAGGTCAAGGCGTCTTGCTG
>NZ_KB890691.1 GCF_000373205.1 Calidithermus timidus DSM 17022 | reverse complement strand
AGGTGAAGCGAGCGAATAGCGTGGCCCTCCCAACCAGCCCCTCGACAACACGGCTCTCGTGCACGTGCGCAGGCACAAAGGCCCAAGGTCGGAACAACCCCCCAGGCTCACCACCGCGCGCAGCTTGGCCCATTTCCAAGGCTTACCCTGGGCGATGCAGAGGGGCTTGGTATCGATGAGCTCAATCCCCCGATCCTCCCTGATGGTAAGGCTGTACTCAGGCAGTCGCAAGAACAAATCCCGATGATTCTGAGGCACCAGCCAGTACCACACCGACTCGTAGGGTTGGGCCAACAGTTCACCTACCAGGGCTATGGTGAATAACTCGCTATAGCTGGTCACCGGCTTGGCTTGCACCGGTAGCCTGAAGCGCTCCTGGTGAGCTTTGAGCCAGTCATCCACCAGGATGAAGACCTTCAAAAACAGCTCCTCTAGGCGGGGATGCTTTCTCATAGCAATGAAGACCATCTCCCTTTTCTTCCCCCATTTCAAGTAGCAAACCACGTAATCCTATGCCTCAACCTTTGCCATCGCTCGAGGCTCAACGATACATCCTCCGGCAGCGAAACCGCGACCTCCCTCCGGCTCGAGGGCCTCACGTCCGGCCGTGTACGCACCGCCAGCTCGTAGACCGACTTGCGCTCGGTGGCGATGTGCAGCGTGGCGTAAGGGATGCGCTCGAGCCCCTATGCGCACGCGTTCCTCCTCAGAGCCTCCAGATCGGGCGGGGGGTTCATGCAGCCTCCTCGAGCCAATCCTCGGCTGCCTTCAGGATGGCCTCGGCCTGGGTCAAAGCAGCCCTGGCTTCCGCTTGCGTGTAGGCTTCGGCGGGGGTGAGTTCAGCCAGGGCGTCGGGGTAGCGGGTAGGGATGTAAAGCTTATCTAGGGCTAAAGCTGCCTCCAGTAGGGGAGCAAAGCGTTCCCTGGACCCCTCGGGCATCTCTCGCACCAGCCGACCCAGGGAGTGCCCCCAGGGGTCGGCGTCTTGAAAGAACCACACGGCCTTTAGGGCTTTTTCCCCGGCTTGTTGGGCGAAAAAGGCTGCTTGGGCATACTTCCCAGCCGCCACCAAGGATTGGGCCGCCTCGAGGTCGTCTTTAGCCTGGCGGAGCCAGCGGTGGGCCTCACGCTGCTGTTTTTCCACGCTCATAGATGAGCTTGGCCTCCTTCATCACACCCCGCAGGAAAGGCAGTTCACGCCTGTTTTTAAACTCCTGTGGGGTGAGGACGATTGCTTCCACTGGGAAGGAAAGCTCTCGTAGCGCCCAGAGCACCTGGCCGATGCGTTCCAGGGGGGGCAGGTCGGTCTCCCAGAGGACCAGGAGGTCCAGGTCGGAATGCTGGGTGGCCGTCCCCCGCGCGTGGGAGCCGAAGAGGTAGACCCGCTCCACCCCCATAGCGCCCAACTGTTCCCGCACCGCCTCGAGCCAACCCACGCGGGCATTCTAGCAGAAGGCCATTCGCTCTTACCCGCCCGAGCCCTCGGTCATACCGGGGGCACGTAATGCGTCGGAATCGGGCATCACAAGCCCCATTCTTGTCTGAGGCTTTGCCAGCGCTGGGTATCGAGGGAGATGTCTTGCGGGAGGGCTACTGGTGATTGGGCGCGTAATCCCGGCTGCACCTCCGGCCGCGTACGCACCGCCAGCTCGTAGACCGACTTGCGCTCGGTGGCGATGTGCAGCGTGGCGTAAGGGATGCGCTCGAGCCCCCTCAGGGCCAGGGCGATCTCCGGGGCGATCACTTCCACGTAGTCCTGGCTGGTGTAGAGGTCGGTGAAGGCGGTGGGGTAGGGCCAGGGCGAGGGGCGGAAGGAGGTGCGGATGATGAGGTGCTGGGGCAGGACGCGCACGACCTCCTCGGCGACGAGCTTGGAGAGGGCGTAGTAGTTGCGCACCGGGCCTACGGGGTCGTCCTCGCGGTAGTTGCCGCGGTCGCCCCAGAAGACGTAGTCGGTGGAGATGTGGACCAAGAAGACGCCGGTGCCCTGGAGGGCCCGCACGACGTTGCGGGTTCCCCCGACGTTGACCGCCCAGCACCGCTCGCGCTCCTGCTCGGCCCTGGCGACGTCGGTGTAGGCCGCCGCGTGGAGGAGGACCTTGGGCTGGTGGCGCTCGAGCGCGCGCCGCACGCTCTCGGGATCGGTGACGTCGAGCTCGCCGCGGGGCGGGGCCACGATCTCGGGCATCAGGGCACGCAGGGCCGTACCCAGGCGCCCACTGCCTCCGGTCATGAGGATCGTGCCCATCAGAGCTTGACCTGGCTGCGATCGCCCAGCACCATCTGCAGGGTGTGGCGGCGGGTATTCCCCTGGCCGTCCACCACCACCTCGTGACCGAGGATGCTGGCGTCGAGGCGATAGGCGAGCTGGCGCACCTCGGCCCGGTCCATCAGGATGGAGTACTCGATCTCGCTGCCGATGACCTTAGCACCCTTGCCGATGGCGCTGTAGGGACCGATGAAGCTGTCCTCGATGAGGCTGCCAGCACCGATGAAGGCCGGACCGCGCACGGTCGAACGCACGATGCGGGCCCCGGGCTCGACCACCACCTCGCCCACCACCTCGGCTTGCTCGAGCTCGCCCTCCACCCGGCGGGCGATCTGGGAGAGCACCAGGCGGTTGGCGTCGAGGAGATCCTCGGGTTTGCCGGTGTCCTTCCAGTAACCCCGCACCTGGTGGGCCACCACCTTCTGCCCGCGCTCGACCAGGCCCTGGATGGCCTCGGTGATCTCGTACTCCCCGCGCCAGGAGGGCTTGAGCGTGGCGATGACGTCGTGGATGGCCGGGCTGAAGAGGTAGACGCCCACCAGCGCCAGGTTGGAGGGGGGGTCTTTGGGCTTTTCCACCAGGCGCACCACCCGGCCCTGCGCGTCGAGCACCACCACCCCGAAGGCGCGGGGGTCTTCGACCTCGGTCAGCAGCACGATGGCCTGGGGCTGGGTCTGCCGGTACTCCTCGACCAGGTGCCGGATGCCCCCGGAGAGCAGGTTATCGCCCAGGTAGAGCACGAAGGGGCTCTGGCCCAGGTAGTCCCGCGCGGTCATGACCGCGTGGGCGATGCCCAGCGGGGCCTCCTGCACGATGAAGGTGAGCCGCGCTCCCCAGCGGGAGCCGTCGCCCAGAGCCTCGCGCACCTCGTGACCGGTCTCGGGGCTGAGGATCACCCCGATGTCGCGGATGCCCGCTTCCACCAAATCCTCCAGGGCATAGAAGAGGTTGGGTTTGCCGGCGATGGGGATGAGTTGCTTGGCCCGGGTGTGGGTCAGGGGGCGCAGCCGGGTGCCCTTACCGCCGGAGAGAACGAGTCCTTTCATGGCTTCCTCGCTTCAGATTGAGCGCCCCGCCGCCCACGCCGGGCGGCGGTGATCCAGCTTGAGCACCTCGAGTCAGTCCTTCCAGCTTTCAACCTCTTTGTAGTGCACGAGCGCCGAGTAGTTGACCTGCGCCCCCTGCACGGTGGTGGAGAACTTGACGTCCACGAGCAGCACGTTCTCGTCGAGGTCGGCGATGAAGCGGTTCATGCGCTCCTGGAACACGTCGGGGTCGTTGGCGAATATCAGGCGAAAGCGAATACCCTCCATACCACCTCTTAGGATAGTCAATCCCGCGCGGCTTTGAGTTCATCGGGCACATCGCCGATCACCCCGCGCACGCCCCAGCGGAGCAATTCCCGCGCCCGAGGGGCCTCGTTGACGGTCCAGGTCACCACGAAGTAGCCCTGCTCGCTCAAACGCTCCACCCTCTCGCGGCTCAGCAAGCTGTGGTGGGGGTGCACGCCCTGCACCTCCAAGCAGGGGAGCAGCTCGAGCACCTCCTCCTGCGCATAGAGCAGCGCCAGCGGCACGTCCAGGCCCTCCCGTCGCAGGCGGACGAGGGCCAGGGGGTCGAAGCTGGAGACCCAGGCGCGGCTGCGCCCGCCCCAGGCCCCCAGCAGCCGGGCCAGGGCCTTCTCCCGGCCATCGCTGAGGGGGGGCTGGCTTTTGAGCTCGAGGTTAATCCAAGCTTTAGGGTGGGCTTCGAAGAACTCGAAGACCTCCTCCAGCCGGGGCATCCAGGGGGCCCTGCGCCGCAGCTCGGCCCAGTCCAGCTCGGCGATGGGCACGCCCCCCAGGTCGAAGTCGTGGTGGATCACCAGCACCCCATCGCGGCTGCGCTGGACGTCGAGTTCTACCCCGTCGAGGCCGCTCTGGAGCGCAAGGGCGAAAGATTCGATGGTGTTTTCCCGTGCCAGACGTGGCGCACCTCGATGACCCAGCAATAAGCGTGTTTCCATACAGATAGTGTATATTGACACATATGGGCAAATACGATGCGCGTCTTGCAGAACTGGTGCGCGACGAGGTGATTGCCCGCCTGGAAGGATCGGGTGGCGTCATCGCCATCACCCACAGGGACCTGTGGTTTCTCAGCGATGAAGGGGGCAGCAGTGCGCCCCTGGGCTCAATCAAGCGCATATCGCGCGGCGAGGGCAACACCGTCGCGGTGCTGGGGGCTCAGGGCGCGCTGATGGAAATCCCCCTCGCCGCCTTCAAGGTGGATGAGCTCAGGGGCTTCCTCGAGTCGCTCAAGGAGCACGTGGTCCGTGCCCGCAGCCGCCAGACCCAATCCTCGCCGCCCCCGGTAGCCACAGCCCAAGCTCATCCCCAACCCGAGGCCAGGCCCCAACCTGTCCAAACCCCCCCACCTCCCCCTCCCCCCGCCGAGGAGGGCGGGCCGGAGCCCGAGCCCCAGGCAGCGCCACCGCCCCGCGAACCGCGCCACCCCTCGGTGATCCAGGTTCCCGAGAACGAGCCGGATTTTCCCCCGGCTGCGCCCACCCAGGTCTGGGAGGAGGAGCGCACCCGCAAGACCGCCGAGGAGACCCGCCCGCGCGCGCCCTCGCTCGAGGAGCCCCCTCCCCCTCCGGTGCCCACCCCCGTCCCCACCATGCCCGAGCCCCCCGCCGCCCTGACCCCCAGCCCCAGCCGGGCGCGTGCGGGCACGGGAGTGCTGCTGAAGGTGCTTTGCGCGGTCACCCTGGCCTACAGCCTGGCCTACGTGGCCCTCAAGGCCAGCGACCCCGCAGCCGACCTCTGGACCACGCTGGGCGTGGCGGTCTTCGGGCTGGGGCTGGCGGGCATCCAGTGGCGCCTGTCCGAGATCTCCTGACCGGGGTTTACCTGCTGCTGGTGGTGGGGCTGGGACTGGCCAGCCTCTGGCCCCGTCTGAGCGAGCGCTTTGTCGCGGTGGAGGTGCTGAGCCAGGCTTCGCTGCCCCCTGCCCCCGAGTCACACCCCGCCGCACCCCTGCCACAGCGCATCAGCCTCAACCAGGCCAGCCTCGAAGAGCTCGAGCGCCTGCCCGGCATTGGCCCCGCGCTGGCCCGCCGCATCGTGGAGGGCCGGCCCTATACCCGCGTCGAGGACCTGGAGCGGGTCAGGGGTATTGGACCCAAGACCCTCGAGCGGCTGCGACCCCTTGTCGTTCCATGATCCCCCACGCCCTTGGCCTAGGCGCGCTGGCCGGGGCCTTGACCCAGCTCAGCCCCCTGGCCTACCTGAGCCTACTGCTGGTGGGCTTGCTGCCCAGACCCGAGCGCTGGGCTTTTGCCGGGGCCTTCGGGCTGCTGTGCCTGCGGCTGCTGCTCCCCTCCGACCCCTGGGCCGGCCAGCTGGGGTCTCGGGTGGAGCTGGAGGGGGTCGTGCGCGAGGGCTTCTTGAGCACTGCTCAGGGGCGGGTTTACCTGCGGCACTTTCCCCCACTCAAAGACGGGCGCTACCGGCTGAGCGGGGTGCTCCAGCCCCCCCAGGGCCGGCGCAACCCCGGCGGCTTCGATCAGGCCCTGTGGCTGCGGGGGGTGGGAGTGGGAGCGGTGCTCAAGGTGGAGCGGGTGCTCTGGAGCCAACCGTTGCCCCACGGCCCGCGCGATGGCTTAAGGGAGCGGCTCGAGGCCGGCCTCTCCCCCACCGTCGCGGCGCTGGCCGTGGCCCTGACCCTGGGGGAGCGGCGCGATCTGGGCGAAACCTATGGCGAGTTTCAGCGCTCGGGCCTGGCGCACGCCCTCGCGCTCTCCGGCCTCAACGTCGCCATCCTGACGGGTTTTCTGGTGCTGCTGCTCTCCTTCGCCGGCGCGTACCGCTACCTGGGGGCGCTGGCCATCCTGCTGGCCTACTTGTGGCTGGTGGGCCCCTCGCCCTCGCTGGTGCGGGCCGAGATCATGGCGGCGCTGGTGCTGGTAGCCCTGTTTTTGGGCAAGGGCCGGCTGGACGTGCTGGCGGCGCTGGGCTGGGCGGCGGCGCTGCACCTGCTGTGGCAACCCTTCGCCATCTACAGCCTCTCCTTCCAGCTCTCCTACCTGGCGGTGCTGGGGATGGCCCTGGTGCTGCCCAAGCTCCCCCGGCCCAGCGGCCTCAAGGGCTGGCTGTGGGCGGCCTTCGCGGTGACCTTCGCGGCGCAGCTCTTGTTGCTGCCCCTGCTGTTGCACCACTTCCACAGCCTGCCCCTCCTCTCCCCCGTCGCCAACCTGCTCGTGCTACCCTTCCTCAACCTGCTGGTTCCGCTGGGCTTCCTCAAGATGTTTTTGGGGAGCGCCCTGGCTCTGCCCTTCGAGGGGCTGGGGCGGCTGACCCTCGAGCTCGTCGCGCTCTTCGCCCGCGGCCCCCAGCTCTACTGGGGTGAGATCAGCCCGAAGGGGTTTGCGCTTTACTACCTCGGAATCACCCCATTGCTGGCCGCTCTCTACGGCCACATCTCCTGGCGGCGCGCGTCGGTGCTGACGGGATCGGCGGCGCTGGCCTCCAGCCTCAACCTGCTGGCTCCCGCGGCGGAGTACTGGCAGCTCGATGTCGGACAGGGCGACTCGGCATTGCTGCGGCTCCCCGGCGGGGTGGAGATCCTGGTGGATGGGGGGCGGGACTGGGCGGGCCGCCGGGTGGTGGGGGCCTTAGGGGCGCTGGGGGTCGACGACCTCGAGCTCGTCGTGGCCACCCACCCCGACGCCGACCACATCGGCGGCCTGCCGGAGGTGCTCGAGTCCGTGGGGGTCGGGGTGCTGGTCACCGGGCCACCGCGGCTCGAGGACCCCCAGGAGCGGCGGCTGCGCGAGGTGGCTCGGGTTCGGGGGGTCAGGGTCATCGAAGCCGCCGCGGGCAGCGTGCTGCGGGTAGGGCAGGCCCGCCTGCGCTTCCTGGGGCCCCGGGAAAATGGCGCGGAGGACAACGCCCGCAGCCTGGTCTTCGTGCTGGAGTGGGGGGGACGGCGCATCCTGTTCACCGGCGACGCCCCCATTTCCGAGGAGCGGTACTGGGAGGCCCAACCCATCGACGTACTCAAGGTCGCTCACCACGGCTCGGCCAGCAGCACCGGGGAGGAGCTGCTCGAGCGCTTCCAACCCCGCCTGGCGGTGATTGGGGTGGGGGCCAACGTGTACGGCCACCCCACCCCTGCCGTCCTGGAACGCCTGCGCAGGCACGGGGTGGCGGTGCGGCGCACCGACTTAGAGGGGGCCATCCGCATTCCCTTACGCTAAGCACCCCCCTTGCCTTTCTCTGAAGCCCCCACGGGATCTACGGGGGTACTCAAGCCTCGTAGCCCAGCCGCTGGAGCAGGGCGTTGAGCTCCTCCTCGGAGTGATAGCTGATCTCGAGCTTGCCCCTCTTCTCGGCGCTGAAGCGCACCTTGAAGCCCAGTTGGCGGGTGAGGGTTTGGGCGATCTCGGCGTAGGCCTCGGAGCGCTGACGAGCGGGCGAGGTCGGCGGGGTTCGCTCTTTCAGGCGCTCGGCATCGCGCACGCTGAGCTGCTTTCCCAGAATCTGCTCCAACCCCCACTCCCGCTGCTCCTCCGGCAGCATCAGCAGGGCGCGGGCGTGTCCGGCGGTGATCTGGCCGTTCCGCAGTGCCTCGAGCGCCGCCGGAGGCAGTTGCAGCAGCCTCAGGGCGTTGCTGACGGTGGCACGGGCCTTGCCTACCGCCATCGCCACCTCCTCCTGGCTGGCCCCCAGCTCGAGGAGTCGCTGGTAGCCCTGGGCTTCCTCGACCGGGTTGAGGTCCTCGCGCTGGAGGTTCTCGATGAGGGCGATCTCGAGCACCTCCCGCTCGCCGAGGTCGCGGATGATGACGGGCACCTCGCTCAGGCCGGCCTCCTGGGCCGCCCTGTAGCGCCGCTCCCCCGCCACCAGCTCGTAGAGGTCGCCTTTGGGGCGCACCAGCAGGGGCTGCAGCAGCCCTTTCTGCCTGATCGAAGCCGCCAGCTCGGCCAGGGACTCGGGGTCGAAATGCTTGCGGGGCTGCTCGGGGTTGGGCCGGATGAGGGCGATGGGCAAGCGGGTCAGCGAGCCCTGGCTCTTGGGGATCAGGGCCTCCAGGCCCCGGCCCAGACCGCTAGGCTTCCTGGACACGGCGCATCACCTCCTCGGCCAGACGGCGGTAGGCGTGGGCCCCGCTCGAGGTGGGGGCGTAGTCGCCGATGGCCTGACCGTGACTGGGGGCCTCGGCCAGGCGAACGTTGCGTGGAATTACCGTCCAGAACACTTTTTCTCCTAGGTGGGCGCGGATGTTGGACTCCACCTGCTGCGAGAGCAGGGTCCGCGAATCGAACATGGTGATCAGAACCCCCAGCAGCCGCAGGGCCGGGTTCAGGCTGCTGCGCACCTCGTCGATGGTCTCCATCAGCCCGGCGATGCCCTCGAGGGCGTAGTACTCGGCCTGCACGGGCACCAGCAGCCCCTCGGAGGCCACCAGGGCGTTGAGGGTGAGGGGCCCAAGGCTGGGGGGCGCGTCGATGAGGATCAGGTCGTAGGCTGGGCTCAGCGGCTCGAGCACCTCCCGCAGGCGCTGGGGCAGGTGCGCAAGCTGGGCGTTGGCCCCCACCAGATCGGCACCGGCGGGCAGGAGGTGGAAGTTCCTGACCACCTCGCGGATGCTCTGCTGGGGTGTGGATTCGCCCAGCAGGAGCGAGTAAATCCCGTCCTCGGTGGGCTGCTGGTTCAACCCCGAGGTGGCGTTGGCCTGGGGGTCGAGGTCGACCAGCAGCACCCGCCGCCCGGCCCTGACCAGGTAGCTGGCCAGATTGATGGCGGTGGTGGTCTTCCCTACCCCGCCCTTCTGGTTGACTATGCCGATGCGGTTCATTGCCTATCAGAATAATCCATGTCGGGCGATCGCCTCGGGTCTGCGGGGATAGCGGGGCTCCGTGGCAGCCACTTTCTTGATGATGACCAGCCGCCGCTGATCACCGGATTCGGGCAGCTCCAGCTCCTTTACCTCCTCGAGCACGCCCCCCAGCGGCCTCAAGCCCCGCTCGACCCCCTCGAGTTCCCGCGCGACCTCGGGGCCTTTCTGGGCGATCAGATAGCCGCCCACCTTGAGCAGCGGCAGGCACAGCTCGCTGATCTGTCCCATGGAACCCACGGCGCGGATCACTGCCCGGTCGAAGCGCGCGCGATACTCGGGCTGATGCGCGATCTGCTCTGCCCGCCCCCAAACGAATGCCGTGTCCCCTAGCCCTAACAGCGCGCAGCTTTCCTCGACGTAGCGCAGCTTTTTGCGGGTGGCCTCGAGGAAGTACATCCTCAGCGAAGGTCTCGCGATCTTGAGCGGCAGGCCGGGGAACCCAGCCCCGGTCCCCACGTCGACTACTTCGAGCGGGCCCTCGAGCAGACCGCTGGCGAGGCAGGTCAAGGAGTCGAGGAAGTGCTTGAGCACGATGTCGCGCTCTTCCCGCAACGAGGTGAGGTTGATCTGCCGGTTAGCCTCGGTCAACTGGGCATACAGCCGTTCGAAGAGGTGGATGGTGGGGCTTAGCTCTTCCCCCAGGGCCACAGCACCCCGCAGCAAGAGTTCCCTGCCCGTGGCTGTCAGCTCCACGACCCAGCCTCCAGGCCGTAACGGGCTTTCATCTCGCGGTAGCGCTGGTAGCTGGGGGGGTCGATCTGCGCCCAGGGCAGCCGCTCGAGCAGCGGGACAAGAAACTCCCGCAGGGCCTGCCCCCGCACGATCCATTGGTAGTAGTGACGCCCACCGTGGTCGTAGGGGCCGTATAGCTTCGAACCGGGGACCTGCCGGGTTAGCCACTCGAATAGCTGCTGGTGCCTCGAGTGCATCCGCAGGGTGACCTGGGGTTGCTTACCATCACCACCGAAGTGGCCTTCTCCGATCAGGACCCCCAGCAGCACCCCTATTTGGAAGCTGCCGAAGTCGATCGCTGTTTCACCGTTAGATTTCACGTGAAACATTTTGTCACAGGATCGCCCGCCAGCCCTTGTTTCACCGTCAGTTTTCACGTGAAACACTCAAGCGGGAACCTTGGTCAGGTGGATCAGCAACGCGGTGAGGTCGGAGTCGCGGACCCCCGGAACCCGCGAGGCTTCGGCCACCGTGCGGGGGCGGAGTTTGGAGAGTTTTTCCACGGCTTCTCGCGAGAGGCTGGGCACCAAGGCGTAGGCGATGTCTTGGGGGATCCGGTAGCTCTCCAGCTCGGCGAGTCGCTCGCGCAACTTGAGTTGGCGCTCGATGTAGCCGGCGTACTTGGCCCGGATCTCCACCTGCTGGGCTTCCTCCGGGGAACGAAGCCCTCCCGCTCCAATCCGCGCGATCAGGTCCGGGTAGGTGGCCTCGGGACGCCGCAGGTAGTGCAGCGCCGAGACCCCCTCCAGGCGAATGCCGCTCAGACGCTCGAGCTCGGCCTCGATCCGGGCGTACTTTTGGCGCACCTCCTCGATCCACTCACGCGGCTGCAGCCCCCAGGCCACCGCCCACTCGCCCAGGCGCTCGTCGGCGTTATCGGCCCGGCACAGCAGGCGCAACTCGACCCTCGAGGTCATCATGCGGTAGGGCTCGTCGGTACCCCGGTGAACCAGGTCATCGATCATCACCCCGATGTAGCCGGAGTCGCGGGGCAGCACCGCCTCCTCGAGGCCCATGGCGTACCTGGCCGCGTTGAGCCCCGCCAGCAACCCCTGGGCGGCGGCCTCCTCGTAGCCGCTGGTGCCGTTGAGTTGCCCGGCGGTGAAGAGGCCCGGCAGCTTGCGCGACTGCAGCCCAGGCGTGAGCTCGGTCGAGCGCAGCGCGTCGTACTCCACCGCGTAGGCGTAGCGCTGGATCACGGCCTGCTCGAAACCCGGCAGGCTGCGCACCATCTGCTCCTGCAGCTGTGGCGGCAGGCTGGAGGAGAAGCCCTGTAGGTAGAGTTCGGAGGTCTCCAGGCCATCCGGCTCCACGAAGAGCAGGTGGGTCTCCTTGTCGGCGAAGCGGACCACCTTGTCCTCGATGGAGGGGCAGTAGCGGGGACCGATCCCCTCGATGTCTCCGCCGTAAAGGGGGGAGAGGTGCAGGTTCTCCTGGATCAGGCGGTGGGTGGCCGCCGTGGTGCGGGTCTGCCAGGTGGGCCGGGCTGCGGCGAAGGGCCCGGGACGACCCGTGAAGGAACCGGGCGGGTCGTCGGCGGGTACGACCTCGAGCGCGGCGTAGTCCACCGAGTCGGCCCGGATACGCGGGGGGGTTCCCGTCTTGAAGCGCAGCAGGGTGTGCCCGGCCTCGCGCAGGCTCTGCGAGAGGAAGCGGGCTGGCGGCTCGCCCTGACGCCCGGCAGGACGGGACTGGCGACCATACCAGACCACCCCGCTGAGGAAGGTTCCGCTGGCGACCACCACCGAGCGCGCGGCAAAGGTCCGGCCGTCCACCGCGCGTACCCCCCGTAAGCCGCCGTCCTCGAGCCACAGCGCAGCCACCTCGGCGCGGACGGCTTCGACGTTGGGGTGCGCGAGTAGGGTACGCTGGGCCTCGAGGGCATAGGCGTCCCGGTCTACCTGCACCCGCAGGCTCTGCACCGCAGGCCCCTTGGAGCGGTTGAGCACCCGGGTGTGGATCGCCGTGGCGTCGGCCAAGCGGCCCATCAGCCCGCCCAGGGCTACGATCTCTGCCACCAACTGGCTCTTGCCCGGCCCCCCTACCGCCGGGTTGCAGGGCATCAGGCCGATGCGCTCGGGGTTGCTGGTGACCAGGCCCACCCTGGCCCCGGCCTGCGCCGCCGCCCAGGCGGCCTCGATTCCCGCGTGCCCTCCCCCTACCACGATCACGTCGTAGACTGCCATCCCAACCACTTTAGCAGACGCGGCCAATGTGCAATAGAATAGTCAGACCCTAGCCAGCGCAGTGCGCGCTCGGCCTTCGCAAGGAGTGAGCGGCCTTGACCCAGCACACCATCTGGCAAAACGTTCTGGACTACATTCGCCAGAGCATCACCGATGTCGAGTACAACACCTGGTTCGTGAAGATCCGCCCCCTCGGTGTGTACAACGGGGTGCTCGAGCTCGGCGTCCCCACGTCCTTTGCCGGAGAGTGGATCAAGAAGCATTATACGGAAACGATCCAAGAAGCTCTGCTGCAGCTGGGGGCCCAGACCCCCCGCTTCGAACTCAAGGTCACCCCGGGCAACCCCGTCCAGGAGGATATCTTCTCCGCGGCGCCCGAGCCCGGCAAGACCCCCGACCCGCGCTCGAGGCTCAACTCCAAGTACACCTTCGAAAACTTCGTCGTCGGCCCCAACAACTCCATGGCCCACGCGGCGGCGGTGGCCGTGGCGGAGTCGCCGGGCAGGGCTTATAACCCGCTGTTCATCTACGGGGGGGTGGGCCTGGGCAAGACCCACCTCATGCACGCCGTGGGGCACTCCGTGGCCTCGCGCTTTCCCCAGCTCAAGATCGAGTACATCTCCACCGAGACCTTCACCAACGAGCTGATCGAGGCCATCCAGAAAGACCGCATGACCGAGTTCCGCGACCGCTACCGCTCGGTCGACCTCCTGCTCGTCGACGACATCCAGTTCATCGCCGGCAAGGAGCGCACCCAGGAGGAGTTCTTCCACACCTTCAACGCCCTCTACGAGGCCGGCAAGCAGATCATCCTCTCCTCCGACCGCCCCCCCAAGGACATCCTCACCCTCGCCGCCCGCCTGCGCAGCCGCTTCGAGTGGGGTCTCATCACCGACATCCAGTCGCCCGAGCTCGAGACGCGGGTGGCCATCCTGAGGATGAACGCCGAGTACCGGGGCATCCGCATCCCCGACGAGGTGCTCGAGTACATCGCCAAGGTGGTCACCTCTAACATCCGCGAGCTCGAGGGCTCGCTCATGCGGGTGGTGGCTTACGCCTCGCTCAACGGCGTGGAGATCAGCAAGCAGGTGGCGGCCAGGGCGCTCTCCGATGTGTTCATGGCCAAAGCCGAGTACGCCCCCGAGGAGATCCTCAGGGCGGTGGCCGAGTTCTACGGTTTGCGGACAGACGAACTCAAAGGGGCGGGGCGCCGCAAGGAGGTGGTGCTGCCACGCCAGGTGGCGATGTACCTGATCCGGGAGCTGACCCACTCCTCGCTGCCGGAGATCGGGCAGTTCTTCGACGGGCGCGACCACACCACCGTGCTCTACGCCATTCAAAAGGTGCAGGAGGCGCTGGACAACGATACCAACCTGCAGCAGAACCTGCGGGCTATCCGGGAGCGGCTCGGGTAGACTCGGGGGGTGGAACCTGTGGATAAGTCTGTGGATAAGCTGTGGATAAGTCTGTGGAAATGGCTGTGGATAACTCAACGGACCTCGAGCCTGTGGATAACCGGGGTAGTTATCCACAAGTTATCCACAGGGAGGGGTGGGTTATCCACAGAAGTTATCCACAAGCAATTGTCGATAGGGATGCCACTTTAAGCCACTTTTCCACACTATCCACAGGCCCTACTACTATTACTACTAATTCTTTAAAGTCTTTAAAAGAGAAGGAGTAGAGCTTTAAAAGGCCGAACCTTATGGAAGCGAGAATCCCCAAGAAGACCCTGGCCGATGGCCTCTCGATCCTCGAGCGCATTATTCCCAGCCGCAGCTCTAACCCCATCCTGACCTACCTGCCCGTCGCCCTTGAACAGGGTAGTTTGGTTTTGCGGGGCACCAACGGGGAGGTGGACATAGAAGTCCGTCTCTCGGCCGAGACCAAGGGCGAGGGACAGACCCTGGTCCCCTCCCAACCCTTCTTCCAGATCGTGCGCAGTACGCCTGGTGAGCTCGTCGAGCTGCATATCGCTGAGCAGATGCAGCTCATCAGCGGCAGCTACCGTACCCAGCTACAAACCACCAACCCCGACGGCTACCCGGAGCTCTCCTTCCGCCAGCCCGCCGGGGAGAAGCTCCCCGCCGCCCGGCTGGCTCAGGCCATGACCCGGGTGCGCTACGCGGCGAGTACCGAGGAGTACCGCGCGATCTTTCGGGGGGTGCAGCTCGAGCTCTCCCCCGGCAACCTGCGGGCGGTGGCCTCGGATGGCTATCGCCTGGCCCGCTACGACCTGAGCGTGAGTACCGAGTCCACCCGCAAGTTGGTGATTCCTGCCAAGAGCGCCGACGAAATCATTCGCATCTTCAAGGACGTGCAAGGGGAGCTCTCCGTCGGGGTGGGGGAGGGCACCTTGACCTTGGTGGGTGACGCGGTGCGCATGGCGGTGAAGCTGATGGAGGGCGAATTCCCCGACTACGCCCGCGTGATCCCGCAGAGCTTCGTGCTCGAGGCCACCCTGCAGGCCGAGGCCCTGCGCGAGGGCCTCAAGCGCGTGGCGGTGCTGTCTGACCGTAACAACCACCGCGTGGACCTGATCTTCAGCGGCAATAAGCTCGAGATCAACTCCGAGGGCGACTACGGGCGTGGCCGCGAGGAGATCGCGGTGGAGGCTAAGGGCGAGCCCCAGTTGGTGGTGGCCTACAACGCTCAATACCTCATAGACGCCCTGGGCCCCATCGAGGGGGGCGTGAAGCTCTCGTTCTCGGGGCCTACGAGCCCCAGCCTGGTGCAGGCGGTGGAAGACAGCGGGTATCTGTCGGTGGTGGTGCCGCTGCGGGTGTAGGGCTGGCATGGTGAACGCCGGTAGCTAAAGACAAGATGTCTCGCCGCTCGGCGCCGGTGGGAAGAGGGGGGAAGTGCGCCTCCCGTCCCCAGCTATACCGTGTCCATCCCCGGGATGCCCCACTTTCGGTATACCAAGGGGCAAGGTGTAGACTGTGACCCGGTTGTAAGTGTTTCCACGGAGGAGCATCTCTATGACGACGATTGTGGAAATTAAGGGACGCGAAGTGTTGGATTCGCGGGGAAATCCCACGGTAGAAGCCGAGGTGATCCTCGAAGGCGGCGCGCGGGGCCGGGCCCTGGTGCCTTCGGGGGCCTCGACCGGGGCCCACGAAGCCGTGGAGCTACGGGATGGGGGCAGGCGCTTCGCGGGCAAGGGCGTGCTCAAGGCGGTGGCTGCGGTCAACGAGCGCATCGCCGAGGAGTTGCAGGGTCTCGACGCCCTCAACCAGGAGGCCGTGGACCGGGCCCTGCTCGAGCTCGACGGCACGCCCAACAAGGGCAACCTGGGGGCCAACGCCATCCTGGCCGTCTCGCTGGCCACGGCCCGCGCGGCGGCTGAGGCGCTGGGCCTGCCGCTGTACCGCTACTTGGGCGGGGTGCAGGGCGTGACCCTGCCGGTGCCCCTGATGAACGTGATCAACGGGGGTAAGCACGGCGACAACAACGTCGACTTCCAGGAGTTCATGCTGGTGCCGGCCGGGGCCCCCAGCTTCGGCGAGGCGCTGCGCTACGGGGTGGAGACCTTCCACGCCCTAAAATCGGTTTTAAAGGCCCGGGGCTACAACACCAATGTCGGGGACGAGGGCGGCTTCGCACCCGACTTAAAATCGAACGTAGAGGCTCTGGAGGTGCTCGTCGAGGCAGTGGAGAAGGCGGGGTATGAGGTGGGTAAGGACATCTCCTTCGCGCTCGACCCAGCGACCACCGAGCTCTACAAGGATGGCAAGTACCACCTCGAGTCCGAGGGGCGCGCGCTGTCGAGTGAGGAGATGGTGGCTTACTGGGAGAATTGGGTCAACCAATACCCCATCGTCTCCATCGAGGATGGCTTGGCCGAGGACGACTGGGAAGGCTGGAAGCTCCTGACCGAGCGCCTAGGCAAGCGCATCCAGCTCGTGGGCGACGATCTTTTCGTCACCAACCCCGCGCGGCTGAAGCAGGGTATCGAGCAGGGGGTGGGCAACTCCATCCTGGTCAAGGTCAACCAGATCGGCACCCTCTCCGAGACCCTCGAGGCCATCCGCCTGGCCCAGCGCTCGGGCTACACCGCCATCCTCTCCCACCGCTCGGGCGAGACCGAGGACTCCACCATCGCCGACATCGCCGTGGCGGTCAACGCGGGCCAGATCAAGACCGGCTCGGCCTCGCGCTCGGACCGGCTGGCCAAATACAATCAGCTCCTGCGCATCGAGGAAGAATTGGGTGCGGGAGCGAGGTTTTTGGGATATGGCGCTTTCTAAACGCACCAAGATCGTTTCGACGCTGGGGCCGGCTTCGTCGAGCCCCGAGATCATCAAGGCGCTGGTCGAGGCGGGGGTTGACGTGTTCCGCCTCAACTTCAGCCACGGCACCCCGGAGGACCACCGGAAGCGGGTACAGATCATCCGCCAGGTCTCGGAGGAGCTGGGCCAGACCGTGGCCATCCTGCAGGACCTGCAAGGCCCCAAGATCCGGGTAGGGCGCTTCGCCCAGGGGGCCGTGGAGTTGCAGGCGGGCCAGCGTTTCATCATCACCAGCGACCCGGTGGATGGGGACGAGAACCGGGTCTCGACCACCTACCGCGGCTTGCCCATGGACGTCGAGCCGGGGATGATCCTGCTCCTCGACGACGGCAACCTGCGGCTACAGGTAGAGGAGGTCCGCAACAACGACATCCACACCACCGTGCTGGTGGGTGGGCGGCTGTCGAACAACAAGGGCATCAACATCCCCGGCGCCGACCTCTCGATCCCCGCGCTCACCGACAAGGACATCGAAGACCTGGCGCTGGGGGTGGAACTCGAGGTCGATTGGGTGGCCATGAGCTTCGTGCGCAGCCGCGACGACCTGCTCTTAGCCCGCCACTACCTCAACCGCTACAATTCCCGCGCCCGCCTCATGGCCAAGATCGAGAAACCCAGCGCGGTCGCGCGCTTCGACGAGATCCTGGAGGAGGCCGACGGGATCATGGTGGCGCGCGGCGACTTGGGTGTGGAGATGCCGCTGGAGGAGGTACCCATCATCCAAAAGCGCATCATCCTCAAGGCCATCCACGCCGGCAAGGCGGTCATCACCGCCACGCAGATGCTCGAGAGCATGGTCAAGAACCCCATCCCCACCCGCGCCGAGGCTTCCGACGTGGCCAACGCCATCTTCGACGGCACCGACGCGGTGATGCTCTCTGCCGAGACCGCCTCGGGGGCCTATCCGGTGGAGGCCGTGCAGACCATGGCCAAGGTGGCCCGCAAGATCGAGGCCAGCCCCGAGTACATGAACCGCCTACACGAGTTGCGCCCGGCTCCCACCCCTTCGGTGCAGGACGCCATCGCCCTGGCGGTGGACAACGTGGTGGACGCCTCGGGGGCCAAGCTGATCGTGACCTTCACCGCCACCGGCGGGGCGGCCCGCCGCATCGCCCGCACCAAGCCCGCCGTCCCGGTGCTGGCCCTCACCCCCAATCCCCACGTGCGTAACCAGCTGGCCCTCATCGGCGGTGTGCTGCCGCTGCTGGCCCCCGACCCCAAGGACACCGAGGACATGGTGGACATCGCCCTGCGGATGGTCAAACAGTCTGGCATGGCCGAGCCGGGCGACCGGGTGGTGATCGCCGCCGGCGTGCCTTTTGGTGTGCGCGGTACCACCAACATGCTGCGCGTCGAGCGGGTGAGCTGAGTAGTTCGCAGGAAGTTTCCCGTCGTTGCTCCTTATGCAACGCGCCGTCCGACCTTGGCTTTGGGCGTTCGGCGTTTTGCCTCGAGCGGCGACTGCGCAACTTGGGACCCGGCGGCTTCAGCCGATTGCTAGGCATGGGGCTGGAGGCTTCATGCTCAATGCTCAGCATGGGGTAACATGTGGGCAAGCCTTCTATATTCGAAGCCAGACCGCAACCACATACCTGCTGCTTCCGTTGGGGCTGCCCAAGATTTCGAGCTTCTGATTCGCTCGCTGGCACGAAGGCCGTTTGGAGCGTGCCGACCATGAGACTACCGTCATTGCCGTCGTATATTCGGATCGAAGCCGTGCCTGCTGGGAAGGTGTCGCCGCTATTGCGATGGCGGCTGTGGTGGTGGAAGAGGCGCACCTTCCGCTTAGATATGAAGCTGGCCCCGGTGCAGTGGTACGTCCTGGCCTTCGTCGAGGGCAAGCTGGTCAGCGTGCTCGAGATCGTCAGACGCAGGGGCAGCGTGGACGGCGACTCCGTGGCGCTGGGTTTGCTGGGTGGGGTCATCACCGCGCCGCGCTGGAGAGGGCGGGGCTATGGTTCGCTCCTGCTCGAGCACGCAGCGGGGTTTATCTGCGATGAGCTTGGGTGTGACTTCGGCTTTCTGATGTGCGGCGAAGCCCTGGTGGCTTTTTATGGGCGGCTCGGTTGGCAGTTGGTGCCCAATGCCTACGTCTACGACCAACCAGCTGGGAAGGTGGAGGGACGGCTGAGGCCCATGGTTTTCCCCTGTAGGGGCCAAGGCTTTCCACAAGGACGGGTGGATCTCGAAGGGCTTCCGCTGTAAGGCCATCCTTGCGGTAGCCTAAGCTGGATCATGAAACACCAATCCTATGCCTATGGGCACAACCACTTCTTGCTCGACCCCGACCTGCCCGCGTTGTTGAAGCGCTACTGGCGGGGGTGGGAGGCATATCGGGGCGAACTCGAGGCCTTCGGGGAGCTGGCCGGTGGCGAGGCCTACCGCGTGGCCGACCACGTGGACAAGGAAGCCCGTCCCGTCTTGGTGATGCACGACCTGGAGGGCAACCGCATCGACCGGGTGCGCCTGTCGCCCGCGCAGGAAGCGCTGCTGCGGCGGCTGGCGGCGATCAACCGCCCGCCCTATGAGGGGGGAAGCTGGCACCACCACTTCACCCAGGGCTACTTGCTGGCCGACCCCGGCCTGTACTGCATCCAGACCATCACGGGCTGCGTGATCTACAGCATCCACAAGTACGCGCCGGAGTTTTCCGCCTGGAAAGCGCGGCTTCTGAGCGGCGAGGCTGTCGGTGCGACCTGGATGACCGAGGTGCAGGGGGGCTCGGACATCGGGGCCAACCAGACTGGCGCACATTGGGACGGCGCATCCTGGCGCTTGAACGGCGAGAAGTACTTCTCCAGCGGCGCCGGGCTCACCGACTACGCCATCGTCTCGGCCCGCCCTCAGGGGGCTCCGCCAGGGCCAAAGGGGATCGCGCTGTTTTTGGTTCCCCGTTTGGACGAAAAGGGGCGGCTCAACTACCGGGTGCGCCGCCTGAAGGAAAAGCTGGCCACCCGCGCGGTGCCCTCGGGTGAGGTCGAGTTCGCGAACACCCAGGCCCACCTGATCGGCCGAGCCGAGGAAGGTATTTACTACCTGCTCGAGACCCTCACCCTCTCGCGCCTGGCCAACGCCTGCGGGGCCATGGGCCTGGCCCGCAAGGCCCAGCTCGAGGCCCTCTTCCGCGTGCGGCAGCGCGCGGCTTTCGGGCGGGCGCTGCTCGAGCATCCCCTCATCCGCCGCGACCTGACCGACCTAGCGGTGCGCATCGCCGGGGGCCTGGCCCTGACCTTCCGGGCGGTAGCCGCCTGGGACGAAGCCTGGGTCGAACGCCCTCCATACAGCCCGCGCTACCACTACGCCCGCCTGCTCACCCACCTGGCCAAGGCCCGCACCGCCGAGCACGGCACCTACTGCACCCAGCTGGCCATGGAGCTCTTCGGGGGGGTGGGCTTCGTGGAGGACTTCGCCATCGCCCGCTTGAGCCGCGAGGCCCTCATCACCCCCATCTGGGAGGGCCCGGCCAACGTGCAGGCCCTCGACACCCTCGAGGTGCTCACCCGCAAGGGGGTCCAAGAGCCCTTCCTGGCGGAGTTCGTGCCCCGGCTCGAGGCGGTCGGGACCGAGGAGGCCCGCCTCGCGTTGGGGGCCCTCCAGCGCACCCTGACCCACCTGCAAAGCCTCGAGCCCGCCCAGGCACAGTGGTACGCCAAGGAAGCCCTGCGCACCCTGGCCGACGCTGCCAGCGTAGCCCTGCTCTACGACCTTCAGGCCGTCGGGGGTGGAGGCGAGCGCTACGCCAAGCTGGCCGCCCTCTACGCCCGGCGCTTTTTTGGGGGTGGGGAGTACCCGTCGTGGGCGCTCGGGGAACCCCAGGTGTGGGCATTTGAATCCGCTATAACCTAGCGCGGCTGCACCCGCGCCCTCGCCCGCATCCGCAGGCCGCCCTTGGCCCACAGCGTGAAGTTGGGCTCGGGTTGGACTTCCATCCCCTCGGTGTGCTCGAGGTCGAAGCGTTGCAGCACCCCGGCCACGATGATCTTGAACTCGGTGGTGGCGAAGCCCTGGCCCGTGCAGACCCTGGGCCCCAGGCTGAAGGGGAAGTAGGCCCCACGGGGCAGGGACTTTTCGAACTCGGGCGTCCAGCGCTCGGGGATGAAGGCGTCGGGCTGCTCGAAGAAGCGCGGGTCGCGGTGCAGGGTCCACTGGCACAGCACCAACTGCGACTTATAGGGCAGGTACATCCCTCCCAGCTCGACCCCCTCAGGGGCAGCCACCTCCCGCCCGATGATCCACACCGGCGGGTAGAGCCGCAGTACCTCCTTGAACACCTGGTCGAGGTAGGTCAGGCGGGGGAGGTCCTCGAAGGTGGGCATGCGGCCCAGCGCGTCCAGCTCGGCGCGGAGCCTATCCCGTACCGCAGGGTGGCGGTCGAGGAGGTGCCAGGCCCACACCAGCGCGTTGGCGGTGGTCTCGAGGCCCGCCGTGATCACGGTGAGCACCTCGTCGCGCAACTGCCGGTCGCTCAGCTCGATGCCAGGTTGTTGCTGGGCTTCCATCAGCATCGAAAGCAGGTCGTCACCCAGTTCACCCTGGGCCCGGCGCTGGGCGATGTGGCGCTGCACCATCTCGTTCAAAGCCCGCACCACCCGGATGCCGGCGCGGTTGAGCGAGGGGGTCCAGTGGGGGTCGGTGAGCCAGCCGTGGATCATCTGCCCCACCACCTGCTGCCCCAGGATGATGGCCTTGTGCATGATGTCGCGGTCGTCCTTGGCCTCGACGTTGAACATGCATTTGGCCACCACCCGCAGGGTCAGGGCGTTCATCTCCTCGTCCACGTGGATCAGGTCGCCGTCTTGCCAGCCCTCGAGCATCTCCAGGGTGAAGCGGGTCATGACCGCGGCGTAGCCCAGCAGGCGCTTGTAGTGGAAAGCCGGGCGCATCAGGCGGCTCTGCTGTTTCCAGAACTCGCCCTCGCTCACCAGGATGCCGTGACCCATCCCCCCGGCGAAGGCTCGGGTCATCTCCGATTTGTGAAACAGCTCGGCCCGCTCGACGAGCACCTCGCGCACCAGGTCGGGGTGGTTGAGGAAGACGATCTGCTGCCCGTTGGCGAATTGGAAGGTGGAGATGTCGGGGCCGAGGCGGGCGAGCTGAGTGAAAAAGCGCAGCGGCTCTTGGCGGAGCTCGAGGTCGGGTAGGCCGCGCACCATATCCCCCAAAGCTTACCTTGCCCGGTGACTGAGGCGTTACAAAAAGAAGATCCCCCACCGGTGAGGGTGGGGGATCTGAACCTTGCACAGATCGGGCGAGTTGCTGAGCTGCACGCGCGTAGCGTACAACTGAGTACTCCTTAGAAAGGAGGTGATCCAGCCGCACCTTCCGGTACAGCTACCTTGTTACGACTTAGCCCCAGTCATGAGCCCGGCCCTCGGCGCCTGCCCAAGGCTACCGGCGACTTCAGGCAGAACCCACTTCCATGGCTTGACGGGCGGTGTGTACAAGGCCCGGGAACGTATTCACCGCGACATGGCTGATTCGCGATTACTAGCGATTCCGGCTTCATGGAGTCGAGTTGCAGACTCCAATCCGAACTGAGCCAAGGTTTTTGCGATTGGCGTCCTCTCGCGAGGTAGCAGCGCTTTGTCCTTGGCATTGTAGCACGTGTGTCGCCCAGGCCGTAAGGGCCATGCGGACCAGACGTCATCCCCGCCTTCCTCCTGCTTTCGCAGGCAGTCTCCATAGAGTGCCCAGCCGAGCTGCTGGCAACTAGGGATAGGGGTTGCGCTCGTTGCGGGACTTAACCCAACATCTCACGACACGAGCTGACGACGGCCATGCAGCACCTGTGTCCCGGCTCCCTTGCGGGCACCCCCTTCTTTCGGAGGGGTTCCGGGCATGTCAAGGCCTGGTAAGGTTCTTCGCGTTGCTTCGAATTAAACCACATGCTCCACCGCTTGTGCGGGCCCCCGTCAATTCCTTTGAGTTTCACACTTGCGTGCGTACTTCCCAGGCGGAGTGCTTAGCGCGTTAGCTACGGCACCCAGCAGAAGCCGGACACCCAGCACTCATGGTTTAGGGCGTGGACTACCCGGGTATCTAATCCGGTTTGCTCCCCACGCTTTCGCGCCTCAGCGTCACAAGTCGTCCAGGTAGCTGCCTTCGCTATTGGCGTTCCTTCCGGTATCTGCGCATTTCACCGCTACTCCGGAAATTCCGCTACCCCCTCCGACCGTCTAGCCTCACAGTATCCAACGCAGTCCTGGGGTTGAGCCCCAGACTTTAGCATCGGACTTGAAAGACCGCCTACACGCCCTTTACGCCCAGTAAATCCGGGTAACGCTCGCACCCTCCGTATTACCGCGGCTGCTGGCACGGAGTTAGCCGGTGCTATTACCTCGGTACCGTCATGATCGTCCCGAGTTCAGAAGTTTACACCCCGAAGGGCTTCATCCTTCAAGCGGTATCGCTCGGTCAGGCTTTCGCCCATTGCCGAAGATTCCTAACTGCTGCCTCCCGTAGGAGTGGAGCCCGTGTCTCAGTGCTCCTGTGGCTGGTCGTCCTCTCAGACCAGCTATGCGTCGTCGGCTTGGTAGGCCATTACCCCACCAACTACCTGATGCAGCGCGGGCCGATCCTCAAGCGCCGAAGCTTTAAACACCCGCCAGGGCGGGGGTTCACATGGGGGATTAGCCAGGGTTTCCCCTGGTTTTCCCCCACTTGAGGGCACGTCTCCCACGTGTTACTCACCCGTCCGCCACTAACCAGCCGAAACTGGTTCGTGCGACTTGCATGTCTTAGGCATACCGCCAGCGTTCACCCTGAGCCAGGATCAAACTCTCCAGAAACAA
>NZ_KB890690.1 GCF_000373205.1 Calidithermus timidus DSM 17022 | reverse complement strand
AAGGCGAGAGAATATGCATGAGCATATTGTCGTTCGGCTTGCCGTTATCGCCCAATAGCCGAAGCATTTTGATTTCCACTGCCCAATCCCATGTGGGGGGGCTGCCAATGCAGAGGTCACACCGTTGACGTGAGCCTGGATAATAAACATTGGTGTGCAGGCGATCACGGTAATGGATTGGGTTTAGAGCGGCAAGCTCATCTATGATCAGCGCAACGGCTTGGGTTTCCGGGTGGGGACCGATGCCGGGCTGATATAGAGCACCCGTTCGGGCATTCGCCGCTCGCAGTCCACGGCTATCGATCCTTTTGATTGCCGAGGCGATATCCTGAACCAGCTCCCCTAGCTCCAAAGGCAACATCACTCACGAAACCCCCGGTTGCTGCCAGCGCTTCGCCAAACGACCTCAAGACGCCTTGTATCTCCCCCCCCTCGAGCCCGCCGCAGGCTCCACCACCTCGAGCAAACCCCGCTCGACCAACGCCGCGAGGGCCTTCTGGGCGCTGGCGGTGGTGATGCCCAACTCCTCGGCCAGGCGGCGCACGGGGTACTCGCCCACCCCTTCAGCCAGGACGTGGTACCACACCAGCTTGGCGGTGCAGGGGAGACCCTCGAAGCGCTCGGGGACGAACCGGATTGATCGGCCTGCGGCAGTCTTGCCCATGTTTGAGTTCCAGTTTATAGCACACTAGGCGGGCCGGGCCTGGCGCGAGCCCGGCGAAGCTGGGTGCAGCGACCTGTGCGGTGCAAGAGCGAGCCTTTGGGGAGCGCCGGCCGGTGGGGAGCTCTGCGGCGCGGTGGGTGGTGGGCAAGCCGCCCCCGCGCGGCAACAGCCCCCTTGCGGGGCTGGGGCCGGGCGGGGATTCTCCTAGCCGCCTGCGGCGAGGTGGCGGGTTATCTCCCTGTAGCCGCACTCCTTCGCCAGGATGGCCCGCACCTCCGAGAGGGGCCGGGGCTGCCAGGCGGGATCCAGATAGGCCCCTGCCGACTCCAGCTCGAGGCGGTCGAAGTAGCCCAGCTCGTCGGCGAAGCCGTGGACCAGACCGAAGAAGGTTTGCTCGCCGTCGTGCTCGAGCACGAACCAGGCCCAGCGGGTGCGGGGGTGCAGGTAGCAGGCCCATACCACCGGGTCGGGCTCCTGCTCCGTAGCGTAGAGCGGGGGGATGCCGGGGGGGAGGCTCATACCTCCTCCCCCAGCAGGGCCCGCAAGGTTTGCAGGGTTTCGCGCTCCAGGCGCTCGGCGGCGCGGGCCATCTCCAGGTTGGCCTCGGCCACCCGGAACACCGCGCGGGCCGAGCGCACCGCCTCCTCCTCGAGCCGGCACTTCTCCAGAAGCTCGGCCTGACGGGCCTGCTCGTTCCTGCCCTCCAGGCCCTCCCGGATGACGCGGGCGCGGGCCTCCTCGAGGGCGTCCAGCGCCGCCTCGTAAGCCAGGCGGGCATCGGCGTGAGCCGCCAGTGCCGCCGTGAGCGCACGGGCCTGCTCGCGGCAGCGTTCAAGTTGGTTCATGATCTCTTCGCGCATGGTGTCCTCCCGGAGGGGTGGGGCCTCGCCCCACCCCGGAGCGGGCTTCTAGCCGAGCCCCTTCACCTCGTCGGAGAGGGGAGCCACGGGGCCGGGGGCGCCGGTGCCCGCCGAAGCGGGCACGGCCAGGGCCAGCAGGAGCAGGAAGGCCAGGCAGAGGCGGCGCATCAGAGAGGCACCCCCTCCCCGACACGCAGCGCGATGCGACGGGCGGCCTCACGGCGGGCCTCCTCCAGGAAGGCCAGGACGGCCTCGTTGTAGCCCTCCACCGGGGCGAAGGCGGAGGCCAAACCGTGGGCGCGCTGGAGGGCCTCGAGGATGATCCCTGCCAGCAGGGCCGGGGTCACGTGGCTATCGGCCTCGCCGGCGAGGAGCCAGCCGTACAGCACGGCGGCTTTCTCGCGGGCTTCGGCAAGCTGGAAGGCGGCGGCGGAAACGGCCTCCTCGCGGGAAAGAACGGCTTGCTTCTCGAGGGTGCTAGACTGTTTCATGGTATCCCCTTTCTGGAACCCGGAGGCTGTAGCTCTTGGCGGGGCGCAGCCTCCGTTTCCGATATAAATTTTAGCACACAAAACACGGTTTTGCAAGCCCGAATTCGCGTTGTGGACGGTGAAAACCCCGACCCAGGCACCCCAAAAAATAGGGCGGGCCGACAGCGGCCTACCCCCTGCGATTTTTCCCGGCGCCGGGGCAAGCGGTTTCTCGGGGGCGGAGGGCCGTAGGGCAAGGCTGGCGCAGCCACCCGGAGGGCTCGGCCTTGCCCGGAGGCCCGGAGCCTCTACAATGTGCCCCGCCCGGCGCAGGGGCAACGTGGGAAAATCGGGGCAAGCGGAGGGAGCTATGAGGGCAGACGAGATGCCGAAGACCGAGGATTTCCGCAGGGCCCTGGAGGAGGAGTTCCGCCAGGCGGCCTCCCTGGGTAGGACGTTTGTCGAGGTGCGCGCCGGAGACCTGCACCGCAAGGTGGGGCACTACCCCAGCCACAACCACCGCATGCCGGTAGCCTGTGGCGCGATGTATGGGGAGGTACGGGATGGCGACGAGATCCTGAGCAGGCCCCCCAAGGGCAAGGGGGCCACCCTGACCATCCGCTACCGGCTTCCCCGGAGGGGCTGAGGTGCTCGAGGTGCGCCTGAACCCCACCCCCGAGTTCGTCGAGCTGGTGCAGCGCCTCGAGGCCGCGGTGGCAGCGCTCGAGCGGCTGTCGGGGACCGGGCCGCTGAAGGGGGGCGGCTCGAGGCTGGCTTACAGCGTGAAGGAGGTGGCGGAGCTGACGGGGCTGAGTCGGAACGAGATCTACAGGCTGCTCCGCACCGGCGAGCTGAGGAGCATCCGGCTGGGGCACCGTTTCCTCATCCCTCGGAGCGTCCTGGAGGAGTGGCTCAGGAGCCCGGCCAAAGCCCGGTGACCTCAAGGCGTCCTACCATGGGGACATGCAACCCCTTTCGCTCGTGGGAGCCCTGCGGGCCCTCCCCCGGCTGGCCGCCCTCGCCCTGCTGGGTCTGACCGCGCTGGCGCTCACCCCCCAGGGCAAGCTCCAGGGGCCGCTGCTGGTGACGCGGGTGGTGGACGGCGATACGGTGGACCTCGAGGGCCTGGGTCGGGTGCGGCTCATCGGCATCGACACCCCGGAGTCCAGCGCCAACGACCGGGCCCGCCTCCAGGCCAGGGAGAGCGGGCGGGAGGTGGAGGAGGTGGTGCAGCTGGGCCAGGAGGCCAAGCGCTTCACCGAAGGCCTGCTGCGGGGCAAGCGGGTCTGGCTGGAGCTGGACGTGCAGGAGCGCGACTCATACGGCCGGGTGCTGGCCTACCTCTACCTCGAGGACCCCCGCGGGGAGTGGAGCTATGGCGGCAGGCGCTTCCGGCAGGTGAACCTCGAGATCGTGCGCTCGGGCTGGGCCGACCCCCTCACCGTACCGCCCAACGTGCGCTACGCAGGGCTCTACCTGGAGGCCTCGAGGGAGGCCAGGGCCAAGGCCCTGGGGATGTGGGCACCAAGCCCCGCCAAGCCCCAGGCTCCCGCACGGGGCGAGCGCTGCGACCCGGCCTACCCCGACGTGTGCATACCGCCCCCGCCACCGGATCTGGACTGCGGGGATATCCCCTACCGCAACTTCCGGGTGCTGCCGCCCGACCCGCACCGCTTTGATCGGGATAGGGACGGGGTGGGGTGCGAATAACTTAGTAGTGTAGATTTTTCTTGAAACAGCACGTTCAGCGCAAAAGAGTGGAGGTGTCAGAGTGAGGGTGCGAAAGAGTCAACTACGCTTTATACAGATCCTGCAAGAAATACTTGACCCACGCAATAACCGGTTGATTGAGGCCCTTGAGAAAGCCGAGAATCTAGAGGGCATCCTCGGCAGAATTGAACAGAGGCTTAGAAAGCTTGAGGAGTGCTGTGGAGAACAAACAAAGTTAACTAAGGAAACCAAGCAAAGCCTAAACCTCTTGGTAGCGCCCAGAGCGAAGAGGAAGGGCCTGGAATATCTGAAGCAGCTGCTTATAAACAAACAGCATATCGCGATTGTTGATCCCTATCTGCTTAAATTAGATAACGATCAGATCCAACCGCTTCTTGAGCTTATAGGGGGCAAATCCCGGATTGACATTTACACAAAGAGGAACTCCGGAACGGGGAACGTATTGAAAAGGCTTAAGGAAGAAAGTGGGGCCGCTATATACATCGCCTATGTTGGCAAGGAGGTACATGACCGGGTCTGGTTCTGGTTTGAAGAGGAAAACAGCGAACCGCAAGGGGTTGTCTTTGGAACGTCATTCAACGGGCTAGGCAAGCATTTGACGTTTGTACTGAATATGCCCGAAGAGGATGCAAGAGAATTCTGGAAGCACCTAAGTAGAAGCTACCGGCCTAAGGAGGTCTGACGCGAAGTTGAAGGCAGCTTTTCCGCCAGCACCACCACCTCCACCGTCGCCCCCTTCGGCCCCACATCGCGCACCTTGACCTCGGCCACCCGGCCCGCCACCGGCGACCGGACGAGCTGGCGCTCGGCCTCACGGTCCTTGCGGCGCTCGAGCCGGGCGGCCTCGAGGCGGGCCTCCCTGGCCTGCTCCATCAGGCGGGCCTTCTCGCTGGTATAGTCCAACAACAGCTTGCCAAGTTTGGCCTCAAGGTCCTCCAACCTCCCCTCGGCCTCCGCGAGCCGCACGCGGGGCTCGGCCCCTTGGCTCACCAGGTAGCGCAGCCGGTCGCGGTCCGCCCTGGCGCGGGCGATCTCGGCCTTCAGAGCCTCGCGCTCGGCCCGGTGGCGCGCCTCGAGGCGTTCCATCTCCCCCTCGAGGCGCTCCGCCTCCTCCCGCTTGGCTGAGGCCTGCTCCGCCAGGTCCTGCAAGGGGATGTCGTCCACGTAGCGGGCCAGGGGCTCGCCCGCCTCCACCCGGTCGCCGGGCTGCACGAGGAGGCCGGCCAGGCTGGGAAGGCCCTCGATGAGGACGGGGTGGACCTGGGGGGCGGCGGGCAGGTCGGGGAGCGCCAGGCCCTCCTCTCGGCCGGGCTTGAACTCGGCCCGCACGATGAGGTTGCCGGCACGGGCATAGACGGCGGCGAGGGGGGCGAGGTCCTCGGGCCGGGCGGCGTGCAGCTCCACGGTGCGCCCCGACACCCGCACGCGCGGGTAGGTCCCCACCGGGCTCACCAGGGGCGGGGGGTCGGTGGCGGCCTCGAGCGCCCCCGTCACCCAGACCCGGCGGGCCTGGCGGGGCAGCGAGGCCAGCAGGTCGCCCAAAAGCCGCCCGGAGAGGTCCAGGCGGTACTCGCGCAGGGTGACGGCCTCGCCGGGGTAGGCCCGCACCCGGTAGGCCACCACCTGGCCGCCGTGGCTGACCTCGAGGGTGCGCCCCAGCTCGTCCTCGATCAGGATCCCCTCCCGCCCCACCGCCTCCACCACCCGGAAGCGCCCCTCGAGGGCCTCCTGGCTCTCCCGGTTGAAGCCCTTCAGCTCGGCCCACACCTCCCGCTCCTCGCGCCACTTGAGGTAGTCCACCACCGCCGTCTCCGGCGAGGCCACCAGGCGGCGGAAGGCAGTGTCGAAGCCGTCGCCGCTCAGGGGCCACAGGGCGAAGCCGCCGAGGGCCAAGCCCAGGGCCAGCGTGGCCTCCTGGGGCGAGCCGTAGCGAATGCGCCAGTCGCGGCTGGCGAACATCCAGAACTGCACCCGCCAGGGCCACAGCAGGGGCACCCCGTTGACGTTGAGCGTGTCCAGGAGGAGGTGGCTCGCGTAGCCCCACAGGAAGGCCCAGCAGACGGCGGGGTTCACCTTCCACAGCGGGTAGAGCAGAAGGGCCAGCGCCAGGAGGAAGGGCAGGGAGTGGGTCAGGGTTCGGTGGCCGAAGCGCCGCTCGAGCCAGGAGGACAGCGGCCGCACGAACTTGCCGGGCCCGCTGGTGGTGGTGTCGAGGTCGGGCATTAGGCTGCCCCAGGCCAGGGCCAGGGCCTCGGAGAGGCCCACCTCGAGGCCGAACCCCCGCAACGCCGAGGCGGTGAGCGCGGCGGCGGCCAGATGGGTCCCGGCGGTCATGGCGCGAAGATCTCCCTCCGGGGCCGGGCCCCGCCCCTGCGCCGGTCAGAACAGCTCCGCATCGGCGGCAAGCCGCTCCAGGCGCTCCAGCTCGGGCCTCAGCCGCGACAGCGAGGCGCGGACCTCCGCGAGGGCCAGGGCCATGCGGGCCCGGTGGTCGGGCAGGTGCCGGCCTTGGGGCGGATGGCCTTCCCCGGAGCAGGTGCCGGCCTGCAGGCCGGACCGGCCCCCTAGGGATTCGGCCAAGGCCTGCCGCAGCTCGGCCAGGGCCTCGATCAGCCCGCGCTCACCGGGCACGATGCCCTCACGGAGCAAACCCCCGAACCTCCTGTGCCGGCACGGGCGAACCCTGCGAGGCCTCCGGCTCGCCGGCCAGTTCGGCCAGCACCCGGTGGACGTGGGGCTCGAGGTAGCGCCTGGCCCCCTCGGGGTCGTTGAGGCGGATGAAATTGGCGTTCTGGATGAGACCCTCCTCCAGCAGACGCAGGATGGCCTCGAGGACCGCCGAGGCTGGCACCTTCACGCCATCACCCCCTCGAGGATCCGCAAGGCCTCCTCGACCTCCGGCACCCGCTGGGGGTGGGCCTCCTGCAGGTCCAGCCAGAGCGCCGACAGCAGGACGTGGAGGCGCTCGAGAAGCTGGTTTCGCCGCGAAGCGGGGTGGCATTTGCGCGAGGGGCGGGGGCGCCCCTCCAGGGCCGCCAGCCGGGCCAGCAGCAGGGCGCGCTCGGCCTCCAGGTGCGCGAGCTTGGCTTCGAGTTGGTGCAGCTTGCCGTGATCCACATGACCTCCTGAAATGCCCGCTAAGGGGCCTTGGGTGCAAGGGCCGGGCCCGGAGTACCCCCCTTGCCCTCCCCCGGCCTTAGAAGCGTTCTGAGCGCCTCAATGGGGATGCCCACGGTGGCCGAGAGCTTCTCCAGGGCTACCGCCAGGTCCAGGTTGGCGCGGTAGAGCTGGAGCCGGGCCTGGGACACTTGCTCGGCGGCAGCCAGCGCCTCGGCGGGGGTGGCGCTGCCCACCCTCGCGCGGGCCTGCACCGCCCTAGCCTCGGCCTGGCGGGCCTCGAGGGCGTCGGAGGCGGTACGGGCCGCCTCGAGCGCGTAGAGGTAGCCGGTGAGGGCCTCGAGCACCCGCAGCCGCAGCGCCCGGCGCCGGGCCTCGTATGCGGCCTCGAGGGCCCGCAGGCTCGGGCTCTTGTCCCGCAGCAACTCGGCCAGGTTGAGGCCGAGCGCCAGGCGGTAGCCGGGGCTCACCTGGTCGTAGCTGCCCGAGAGGGTGAGGCCGGCCTCGGCGGTGAGGGCTCCCCCCAACCCCAGGCCGGCACGGGCCGCCTCGAGGTCCGCCAGCGCCCGCAGGCACTCGGGGTCGCGCGCCTCGGCCTCCCTCGCCAGGCGCTCGAAGGCCTGTACCTGCTCGGGGGTGAGGGTCTGGGCCGGCGACAAGCACCAGATTGTAGTAAGTCCGCAAATCAGTATTGCAGTGAGCCTCACCGCGCCACCACCGCCTTCCTGAGCCAGGGGGAGAGCACCACGAACGCCGCCACCCCGATGCCGCCCATCACATAAAGGTCCATCTCGCCCCGCGCCAGCCCCAGGACGCGGGCCGCGATGGCCACGCCGCCCAGCACCATCAGCAGGGGGGCCAGGGCGATCCCCCGCTCCTCGCGCCCGGCCAGGCCCTCGGCGTAGCCGGTGCCCACGTCGCGATTTCGCACGATGTCCTCGGCGCTCACGTAGCGCACCAGCCGGGCCACCTCCCCCGGCACGCCGCCGGAGAGGGCCACTACCCGGGCCAGGTAGGCCTCCTTGTCCTCGGCCACCACGCCGTAGGCCCCCACCAGGTCCTCGGCCAGCTCGCGGGTCTCCCTGGGCGAGAGGGGCGGTAAGCTCACCCGCTCGAAGCGGGCCCACAGCCGCTTGGTGTTGGCCTTCTTGAGGGTTTCGGGGAAGAGGGCGAGCACCAGGGTGGCTGCCTCGGCCAAGGCCAGGAGCCAGGGGACCATGCTCCCCTGCACCCCGCTGGCGTCGTCCACCACCAACGTCACCCGGTTCACACCGCCCTCGGCATGGCGCCGGAGGGCCTGCACCAGGCTCTTGGCCTTCTCGTCCCCCGTGGGGTAGCGCCTGCCCCAGGCCTTGAGGTCGGCCTCGAGGTCGCGGGAGAGCGGCACCCCCTCTACGGCGATGCGGGCGTCCCACAACCCCCGGAAGAGGTCCTTGAGGAAGGCCCCGAAGGGCGCGAGCTTGTCGCACCAGACCACCGCGCTCCAGGCCTCGAGGGCGGGGCGCACCTCCTCGAGCAGGGCGCTCTTGCCGTAGCCCGGCGGGGCCGCCAGCACCACTCCGCGTCCGGCCCGCACCGAGAGGAGCAGGGCCCGACCCTCCTGCTGTCTGCCTACGAACGCCATTTCTCAAGCCTCCGCGTTTACTGCATTGCTGTATTACTGATTTACTGCATTCAGTAATTCAGTAAGTACTGTATTCAGTATTTACTGAAGTCAGTGGTTACTGCAATCAGCAATTACTGACTTCAGCTTGCCCCTGTTTGCCTAGTTGGGTAAGATGCGCCCGTGGGACTCTACTATACCGTGGAGGAGCTGGCCCGGACCCTCAAGGTCAGCGAGGAGGCCATCCGCAAGCGCCTGAGGGGGGGCGAGATCCGGGGCGTGCGGGTGGGGCGGACCTGGCGGGTGCCGCGCGAGGAGGCCGCCCGGCTGCTGGGCGGGAAGGAGGCCCTCGAGGCCTTCGACCGTATGAAGGAGAAGGAGGCCAAGCCGTGAGGACGGCCGCCTCCGGGGGAAAGCGGTGAACCCCCTGGCCGAGATGGAGCTGGAGGTGCCCTTGCGCAAGCTCACCGACTACCTGCTCTCCCCCACCCACCCCGTGGGCCGGCACAAGGCCCGGTTCTTCGCGGCGTTGGGCTTCATCCGGGTGTACGCCCGTCAGGGCGTCCCAAAGGGAATCTACCCCGCCGAGAACCCCCTGGACTTGGCGGAGGCCCTAAAGCTCCAGGCCCGTATGGCTTCCGAGGTGCAGGAGGAAGCCACCCCTTTCGGCCTCAAGTGGGCCGCTCGGGGAAAGCTCCTGAGTACCGGCATCGCCGGGCCGCCGGAGCGGCTTCACTTGGGTCCGCGGGACAGCGCGGGGGTGATGAGCGTGTGGATCGGGGAGGGCTGCGGAGGGGCGGAGCCGTGCACTCGAGGGCAGATTCCCGTTGGGACCGCTACGCGGTACGCCCGGGCGCGGCTGGTCACGGCCTACCCTGCGGAGGGAGGAAGAGGATGATTCGCGAGCTGGACAGCGTGGTGCTCCGAGTGGACAAGCCCGATCTCGGCCTCGAGGCCGGGGATGTGGGCACGGTGGTGCACGTCTACGCGGGGGGTGAGGGCTACGAGGTGGGGTTCGCCACCCTCACCGGCCACACCCTGGGGGTGCTCACCCTCGCCCCTGAGGAGGTGCGCCCCGTGGAGGAGGGCGACCTCCTCCACGTGCGCAGGGCGGAGGTCGCGTGAGGCTGGCGGTGGTCAACCTCAAGGGCGGCACCGGCAAGACCACCACCGCGGTCCACCTGGCCGCCGGGCTCGCCCGCCTGGGAAAGACGCTGCTGGTGGACGCCGACCCGCAGGGCTCGGCCCTCTCCTGGAGCGAGCAGGCCGGCCTGGCCTTCCCGGTGGTATCCCTACCCGTGCGCGACCTGCACCGCAGGCTCCCCCAGCTCGCCGACGGCTATACCCACCTGGTGCTGGACACCCCGCCGGGGGATCCGGCCATCGTCAAGAGCGCCCTGATGGCGAGCGAGGTGGCGCTCCTGCCCATCCCCCCCAGCCTGATGGACCTGGACCGCCTGCGGCCCACGCTCGAGCTGCTGGCCGAGGTGGAGCCCCTGAACGCGCTGAGCGTCCAGGTGCTGCTCACGCGGGTGCGCAGAGGGACCAAGAGCGCGAAGGCCGCTCGGGACGTGCTGGCCGAGCTGGGGCTGCCGGTGCTCGAGGCGGAGATCCCCCTGCGGGAGGGTTACGCTGCTGCCTTCGGCCTCGCCCCGGAGGACCTGGGCGAGTACGAAGCGGCGCTGGACGAGCTTCTGGGGGTGCGGGCATGAGCAAGAAGGCCAGCGACATCCTCTCACGGATGAAGGAGGTGGCGGCCAGGGAGCGGGCCAAGCCCCTTGAGGAACCCTCAATTACATCCCCGTCCCAGGAGAGCACCGAGATTCCCGTGGAAGACCCCATCCACCCTTCGAAGCCCAGGAGAAAGGAAACTGTCCGCATCACCGTGGACTTGGACCCAGAGCTTCACCGCTTCCTCAAGGTGTATGCCGCACAGCGGGGGATAACGGTAAGCGAGGTGGTGCGGGGGCTCTTCGAGCGCTTAAGGCAAGCGAATATCGATGGCTAGCTTGTATGAGGTGATATGAAAGCTATAAGCCTCTTCACTGGTGCAGGCGGGTTAGATTACGGATTTGAGGCTGCTGGGTTCGAGACTGCTATTGCAGTCGAGATGGATAAGGATGCGGCCTCAACTCTGCGAGCTAGCAGGGGCTGGCAGGTTATTGAGGAGGATATCCATGGCGTAACCAGCCAGAGGATCTTGAAAGAGGCAGGGCTTCGGGAAGGGGATGCGGACGTGCTTATCGGCGGCCCCCCATGCCAGCCTTTCTCAAAGGCATCCTATTGGGCCTATGGAGACTCAAAAAGGCTTGATGACCCCCGAGCAGACACGCTTCTCGCTTACATGCGGGTTGTCCGGGATAGCTTACCCCGAGTTTTTGTCCTGGAAAACGTGCATGGTATCGCTTACAGCGGGAAGGAAGAGGGGCTATCCCTTATCTTCAAGATCATTGAAGAAATAAACAGAGAGCGAGGAGTGAGCTACGCCCCCGTCTGGAAGGTAATCAACGCTGCCGACTATGGAGTTCCCCAGCTAAGGAGCAGATTTTTCCTTGTCGCTCACAGAGATGGAAGGGGGTTCGGGTTTCCAGAGCCAACCCACGCCCCTATACCCCTTGAGGAGCATCTCCTCAACTTCGGTGACCTAGTGCCCTATACAACAGCCTGGGACGCGATAGGGGAGATTACCCCGGATCCAGATGAGGATCTTAGCGTAAAGGGCAAGTGGGCCGACCTGCTTCCCTCTATCCCGGAAGGCGAGAACTACCTATGGCATACGCCTAGGGGTGGAGGACTTCCGCTCTTTGGGTGGCGAACGAGGTACTGGAACTTCCTTCTAAAGCTGGCCAAGAATCGCCCATCTTGGACGATACCCGCAAGCCCAGGACCCGCTACGGGGCCATTCCATTGGAGCAATAGGTTGCTCAGTGTTGGGGAGCTAGCCGCCCTTCAAACTTTCCCAAGAAACGTGCATTTCCGGGGCAGCCGGCTTTCAGTTCAGAGGCAGATAGGCAACGCCGTCCCTTCTCTTTTGGCTGAGGTAATCGCCAGAGCCATAGCCCGCCAGCTCCTCAATGAGACCTTGCCGCAAGAACCCACATTGGCCGTTCGGCTAATGAGACCCATCCCCGATCCAGAACCAGTCCTCCCAGTGCCGCATAAATATCTGCACCTTGTTGGGAACCACCCGGAGCATCCAGGAACCGGGAGGGGCCCGAGAGGAAGAGCACAGCAATCGAGAGAGGAGCTAGTAGCAACCCTTGGCTAGGTCACCTCGAGATCATCTCTGCCAGGAGATTGCAAAAGGCTTTGCAGGGCCTCCTGCCAAAGGTAGAGGGTGCTCTCCTCCACCTCCAACTCCTCTAGCCTCCTGGACGAGGAGCCCACAAAGCGCTCCAGCGCTTGGGCCAATGACGTGGTTGCTTGCTGAAGCACCACCAGGAAGAACAAGGAGAAGCCCTGGACCTCCAATAGGATTACGCCGTGCTCCTTAAGAGCTGCTGACGAGAAGCTCATTCCTGGCCTGGTGGCAGCCAGATCCAGCACATAGGCGCGACGAACCCCGGAGTTCGCTACCCGTGCAGCGAACAGCAGCACGTCAGACTGGGAAACGGGCTTTTGGCGCACTTCCACCAGCAGGTCAGGTTTCTTAGATCCCTTGACTAGGAAGGCTTGAGCATCACCTGGGTAGTGGCGGCTGGGATCGTTTACCCTTGACGTTTCAACCACTGGGTAGGCCATATCAAGTGCTGCTGCTACAAAGGCTTGCCCTCTTTTACCCCCCTCAGGATCCTCTCGGAGAAAAGTCTCGATTGTCTCAAGAAGCGAGGAAACACTTGCAATTCCCCCCGATCTCCCAAGCAAAGGAGATCTCGCAAAGCTCGGCTTGGAGTCGATCGAGACCCTAAGAAAGGCAGCCAAGGCAATCCGAGCCTCGTCCTTAGTGAGGCTTTGTGCTTTTTCCACTATAGATATGAGGGTCCGTAGGTGATCTCGGTTTTTGACCCGCATTGAGAAATCAACCCGGTCATACCGAAAAAAGGGTTGGTTGTTAAGAGGCTCCCTTCCCGTGGATCTTATACTTATACCTTTTTCTGTTACGAATGGAACAAGAACAACATGACAAAGAGAGCGAGCAGAGTAGGCGCTGCTCCCCACATCAGCCTTGAGCGAAAGCAAATCCACATCCCCTAAGGTTACCCGGGCTAAAAGGGCAGTGCCGAGAAACGCAGTGTAGGTTCTTGATGAAAGTGACCTTACCGTGCGGGTATACTCCACCCATTCGCTCCAGATGGGAGAGTGTGGGCTCTGCCCACTCATAGCCATGCTCAAAGCATCCTCAAGGGCTTTCCTTGCCTTAGATCTCAGCTCTTCAGTAAGCTCTATACCCATCGAGTCTTTTTCTCCTTTTGGTCAAGGAATACAGCCAATCTCCGGGAGTCAGCTCCGATCGGTCATGGCTTGAATCCCGCTCTGATCAGGCCGGAGAACCCTTATCGTGTGGCCATTCAATGTGGCTGTAGCTATCTCGACAGTGCATAAGGAGCGCAGCGATTTCCACAGCATTGCCGATTCATAATGCTCCATCTCAGGGGGCACGTGGTTCAGCAGGGCCTCCGAGCACACTACAACCAGTCTCCGCTGAGCTCTGGAGAAAGCTACATTGGAGCGATTCAGGTCGAGTATGAACTCCACATTAGCAGTAATGGCCGCAGGATCGCTAACCGTTGCTGAGAAGAGCACGTTCGGGCGCTCCCCCCCCTGCAATCGCTCAACAGTGTCAATGATGTCCACCGCGGGTTGATAAGGCTGAAGCCGGGTTCTCAGTAAGGTTCGTTGGGAGCGGTGGGGTGTGATAACTGCCACAGACCTCTCTGGCAACGATCCCCCAGCGGCCAGAATCTGCTCAACGATTTCTGCCTCGAGGGGGTTGTGCTGATGGGACTCCCTCTCATCATGCACCACAAGAAACAGCCCCGTTCGGGCTTGCCAAACAGTCTCCCAGGGGTTGGAGGCGGGGGTCATCGCAGCCTCAGGGGGCTGGGGAGGACCTTGAAGATCAATGTTGTCCCGAAGGTAGAGCCGGGCGATTAGCGATCGAATCACCTCAGGCAACCGGAAGGTGTACTTGAGAGCCGATCTCCGTGCAGACTCTAGAGGCACAAAGCCAAGAGAGCAGATGTTCTGAACAGCATCGTAGGCGCTTACGAAAGGCTGATAGAGGACTGTGGGGGGGCGGTCTTCCTCCTCCCAGTCATGGGTCAGTATAGGGGCGAGCTGTCGATGGTCCCCTGCCAACATGATCTGCCCCGATTCAGCCACCAAGCTAGCCAAAGCAAGGTAATGTGGAAAAACCATCATACTGGCCTCATCTACAACCAGGAGATCCGCTTGAAAGCGTTGGGGTCGGTCGGAAAATGGTTTTCTTGAGTTTAGGTATTTCGCCATCTTGAGGAGCGTACCGGTGGTGCCGCCAATAATCACCACCGAGCCATCAATCGCGCCTTTGACGGCACTGGCACAGCTTTCCGCAACCTCGTTTCTAACCTCGAGCCCTGGAGCCCGGCTGAGCACCTCCTCGGCTACCTCCAGAGGTTTCTTGGACATTTGCTCCGGGCTCGAGTGCACCTTGATCAGAGTTATCTTAGGCAAGGATAGGCTGACACTGGCAGCAGCCTGAGCCACAGCGGGCAACAGCACGGCTATGCGCTCCAGGAGGTTATCCACCGCCGTATGGGTGTGTGCGGAAACCAAGGCGACATTTCCTACGCTGAGATGGGCTAACGTGCGGAGAAGCACAGCTACAGCCGTCACCTGGGTCTTTCCGGTGCCTGGAGGGCCCTGGAGCAGCTGAACCCGCGTTTCTAACCCCTCGAGCACCGCGTCGATCTGATCTGGGGTAAGAGAGGTGCCGTCGCTGAACTTGATGCCCTCAGCCATTTGCCGGTAAAGCGCCTTCTCTTCCTCCGACAGCTGATCCATGCGCGGAATTTCTGGGGTGTGTGGGTTGAACCATCGGTAGATATGAGCCCCGTGATCTCCCATCAGCCGTTCATCCACACGCACGGCCACGTAATCCGATGGGCTTTCATCGAGGGTTGCGTGCTCGCAGACCTCGCTGCTGGGGTCTAGTGACCGACTAAACAGCCTGTACCGGTCATTATGCTTATTGCACGGTATGGCTTTAAGGGTGACCTCTGCATTCGCCCAGTCCAGCCTTTCCACAACACATGTGATGCCCGCTCTGAAGAGCTGCTTCACGGTTTGAGGAACCTGTGGATCGCCGCTGTATGGGGTCACCCTAACGAAATCCCCTTCTTGGAAAGTAGCACGAGCCTCGAGATCCTCAAGCGTAATGCTGTAGCCTGACACGTCGATGGTTGCCTGGACGAGCCCCTCATCATCCACACGAACATCTCTCAAGGGTATTGTTCGCCCCGTGGGTACTCGGTAGGCGGGCGGGGCTAGATGAGCAGCCACCCACTCAGCAACCTTGACATGCTGCTCGAGCCGGAGGAAGTCCACCGCGGCTTGTGCAACGCTATTAATGCCAAGCCTAAAGTCTGGAAGGTCGGCGATTACAAGCGCTGGCTTAACGATATCTAGGTTCTTGAAGCGAATACGCTCCTCAAGCCACCGCAGCGCATGTGTGCGCGCGCGCAGATACTCCCGAAGGACCAAAGGCTTAGCTGCGTTGTTGTAGCAGGCAACGGCTCCCTTCAACCGTGGCGAGGCTCCATCTGAGACTAATTTGCTTAGCTCTCTCCAGTAGGCGTGCCAGTATGGGGCAGGGAGGCTATCAAAGAACCGGCTGCGTATCTCAAACTTGTGCTTTTTGGCCCCTTCCTCATGTTCGCTGGCCCAGGAGCCGTCAGGCCTGAGCCAAAGGTCGGTCTTGAAATCAAAGATATCCTGGGTCATCTCCCGGTCGAGGTCCAGCACCCGTGACCCAACCTGGCGACGCCAGTGGTAAACCTCCCCAAACCACCTAAGCGATGTAACTACAGCAAGCCCCCTGCTGGTCCAGCCGAGACCAAAGCGGTTATCAGCCTCCTCTTGCAGGCAGGAAAATATGAGCTGCTCAAGGCTCTCGCGGCACCCAAGCAAGTGCTGAAGACTGCTAAGGAGGTCGGATCCTGCCCTTGAGCAGCCTTCGACCAGTTGTGCCATCTCTGACCGTGACCACACGTAAAAGTGAATTGGCGCCCTCTCCTCCCCAGCTACCTTAGCAATGGCTTCTGCAAGCTGAGAGAAGAAGTCTTGTATCAACTCACGCTCCGCGACACGATCCTGATCTAAAAAACCACTCCACTTGGAGGTTTTTATACGGATGACGTCCTCACCCTGGACATCACGGAGCTGCTCTGTGCCATCCTCCTTAAGGCGCTCCTTAAGCTCAGGGTTTGGCTCCCATCGGTCATCCATCCTCCGGAATCCAGTATGCAGAGGCCAATCACTGCGAGTAACATGAGCAGAAAGCGCACCAATGCGGTTTTCTGTATAGTCATAGTCCACAACAAGGTAGACCCTCACTAGCCGCCGCCCTTCGATAAGGTGCTCTGGCAGCTGGCTTTGCCAGGGAATAGGCAGTGGTTCTACCTGGTAGGTATCAGGGTTAATACCCCCATGCGGCAGTGTGCTGGATCTCACTCTAGCTTTGGCTACCAGTATGCTCAGGCTCTCGTTAAAGCCAGGCGTCTGGAGGATCTGGGTAGCCTCAGGGCCTTCCGGATCAAGGTTTTTTAGGCTATCTATGCTTTTTACCCCTGCGGAGCGGAGCACCCTCACGTGAGAAGGGCTGAGGCCCAAAAGCTCCAAGCGGTGCAAGCGAGCGCTCTCCGGGAAACAGTGGACATTGAACACACAACCATCGCACTTGGGTTCTAGCCGGTAGGGAAGGTCGTCGAGATCGGTTTCCAAGATTCGAATCAGGCTACCATCCTCGGCCAGCAGGTGACGTATATCCTCGAGAATGGGGCTCAGGTCAAGAGGTGGTAGCTCAAGAATGGCCTGGTTTCCATTTGTACTCTCGTCAATCCGAGCCACGACACATTCAACGTGTTCGGGCTTCACCGGGGCTTCTGCTATCACTAAAGCTCGCTTCTCCAAATACCGCTCCACAAGCAGCCTGTAGACCCCAAGCTGAACCCTGTGATAGGTGCGATCACGGCGGGTGGCTTTACACTCAACCAACCGAAGGTAAGGTTGGTCTCCGCGCCATAGCACAACGACGAAGTCAATGCGCCCCTCGACATAAAAGGCGCCAAGGTCGCCTTCAACTTTTACCTCTCGGGCATATGCCCGCTCGCCAGGCCCAAGCCGCTTGGCTCGATCCAGAAACTCATCCCACAGCGTGGCTTTACCGTGATCGGAATCCTCAGGCCGCGCGTCATAATCGCTCAAGTCAGTAAGGCCTGCACTATCGCGAAGTGAGCGCTCCCACTCGTCTTCACGTGCCCGGCCAACGGCCTGCAGAACGGGATCCAGAGGGCTAAACAGCCTCTCTGCGAAGGGTAGCTGCTTGGCCAGCGCGCGGTTGCCGAACTCCAACTTGAAGCGGCGCTCACAGGAGTTGAAACGCACAAACTCACCCAGCTCTGTGGCCCGTAGCCGCTTTATAGAGTCTCTATCCAGATCAGCTATTGGCTTCATAATTCCACCGTAGCACGCCAGAGCAACCTTGCCAGGGAAAAGCCTCCATCATGGCAAGCAAATGCCACCGCTCCCAAAGCAAGAAAGATCAGATAGACCGATGCTTGTTCAAACCTTGAGGTCGCTAGCAGCTTAACTTGAGAACCCTGAAGCAGACCGGGTTGCGCTGCTACGGCAGTTGCCTCCACTTTGCATAGAAGCACACCCTCAGCAGCGAGCAATCAAGGCATCGCGGTAATCTTCGGCAGGTCTCCCATGAAACGACTAGAAGGCCGAGGTGGGCAAGCTGTAGCTCCTCAATATCAAGGGCGCAGGCGAGTCTTTTGATCTCCTGGACAACGGGATCTCTCTCAGGGAGGGCATGGCGGGTGTGGCTGCTCGTAGGTAGCCCAAGCAGCCTCCGTGAAACCCTCTGACCTGCAGCGTCAATTGGTAGCACCTTCTGCCCAAAAACATGAAGGAGCAAGGCATCTGCTATGTAAGATCCAATACCAGGCAGCTCGAGAAGGGCTGTGCGTTCACAGGGAATATTTCCCCCCGATTTTGAGTAATCTCGGCAGACAGCCTGCTAAGCTGTGAAGCCCTAACCTTACCTAACCCAGCCCACGCTACAAGCTCCCTTAGCTCGTGCGGATCCGCTTGAGCCAAGCTCTCGAGTGTTGGGTAGGCCGAGATTAGGTCCAAGTACAAACGCTCCGCCACAGTACGCCTCGTGCGCCGGAGCAGCATCTCTGCAACAAGCCACCGGTAGGGATCTCCTGAGCTATGCCAAGGGAGGAAGGCCCCCCTACTGCGACCAACAGAAATTAGAAGGCCTAGAGCTTCCGTGAGAAGTCCAGAGTCGAGCCTACCCGTAATCATGGCCCCATTACATCCGGCAGTGCCCTAGCAGCCTCCTCGAGCCGCTTCCGGCTCACGTGCACGTAGATCTGGGTGGTGGCGATGGAGGCGTGACCCAAGAGTTCCTTCACCTCGTCGATCCCCCGCCCCGCCTCCATCAGCGCCGAGGCGTAGGAGTGGCGCAGCTTGTGGGGGGTGAGCCGGGCCCACTCCTTGAGCCCCGCCCGCTTGGCCACCCGCTTGAGCATGGCCTGCACCGTGCGGGCCGGGAAGGGCTGCCCCTTGCGAGCCCCCGAGGTGTAGCTCCAGAGGTGGGGGCTGGTGGGGTGGCCCTCGAGGTTGCGGTGCTTGAGCCACTGGTGCAGCGCCCGCTGGGCGGTGGGGGAGAGCACCACCACCCGCTCCTTGTTGCCCTTGCCCAGCACCCGCACGGCGTGGGGGATGCCGTCCTGGTAGGTCACGTCCTTGTAGGTCAGGCTCAAGGCCTCCGACAGCCGCAGCCCGGTGCCGTAGAGGAAAGCCAGCAGGGCCCAGTCGCGCAGGCCTTGCCGGGGGGAGCGGTTCTTATAGGCGGCCTCGAGCAGCCGCCCCACCTCGGGCGGGGTGAGGTAGGTGGGCAGGCGCTTGGGGAGCTTGGGGCGCTTCACCCCCTCGGTGGGGTCCTTGAGGATGGGCAAGGCCTCGACCTCGCCCAGGTACTTGAACCACTTGCCCAGGCCGGCCAGGAGGCGGGTGGTGCGGGCCGGCGACGCGGAGCGCTCGGCCAGAAAGGCCCGCAGGTGGGCGCTGCCGACCTCCTCCCAGTGCGGCGGGCGGCGGTGGCGGCCTTCGAACCAGGCCGCAAAGAGGCGCACGTCGCTCAGGTACTCCCGCACCGTGCGGGGGGTGCGGCCTTCCTCCAGCTCCAGGTAGCGCTTGAACCGGGCGAGCAGCTCCTCCAAGGTCGTCACCTTCCTTAAGTGGCGGGGCCTCGAGCGGGCAGCCCGCCCTCGGGGCAAGTTTACGTAAAATATCAGTTTGGCGCAATATTATAGCGCCACCCCGACCACAAGGAAACGCCGTCCTAGATGGAAGAAGTGCCGCAATACAGGGCTCGTCGGGTTGCATGGGCGGGTTTCAATATTGCGACAAAAGAAGCGGGTTTGCGACAAACCATGCCTTTGGAAGGGGTGGTAGGCACACCCGGACAATGCAAAGGACGGCGCACCACTGAATTACTGAATGCAGTATCGCAGTATTTCAGTAAATACTTATGTCATGGATCGACCCGAAACCAGTAAACAGGCCATTGGGGATAGCACGGATCGGCTGGCCTATAGCTACAAGGAAACGGCGAAGCTGCTCTCGGTGTCGGTGCGCACGGTCTATAACCTGATCGAGGAGGGGAAGCTGAAGAAGGTGTACATCACCCCCAAGACCCCCCGCATCACCCGCGAGAGCCTGCTGGCGTTGCTGCAAGAGCGGGAGGAGAAGGTGCGGACGCAGGCCCGCGGGCTGAGCGAGGTGCTGAGGCGGTTCGGGCTGTGAGGCGGGGCGGGCTCGAGCTCTTCGCAGAGGCTTAGGATCCCGAAGCGGGCGGGGTCAGCACGGCTGGTCGCGGCGGTGGATCAGGTCGCCGTACAGCTGGCGCAGGTCGAATTGCTGCTCGAGGCTGAAGCGGTCAAAAAGGTCCCCAGGCTCCTCCCCCATGGCCTTCAGCAGCCCGTCGGCCGCCTGGGGGGTCTTGATCGCCTCGCCCATGAGGGCCATCAGCTCCTCGTAGGAGAGTTCGCGCAGGCGCTTGGGGGAGGGCATGGCCCCATCCTAGCCCGCGGGGACGCGGGCGGCTAGCGGCCGAGCCCGGCGCCGGGCCGGGCGGCCGGTGCAGCGGTGTGGCGGGTGCGCGGCTCCCGGGCGCCCCCGTGCGCTAGACTGGCGGGGTTCCGAAGCGGGACAAGCCCGGGCGTAGCCAGAGATTCCCTTGGGTGCCCTGCGCCCGGGCCCTTCTGTTGCCGGCCCCGCGGCAGAGGCCAGGTATCTTGAGGGGCGGATGCCGCCGGAATTCCGCCCCCTGCTCCGCCTCGAGGCCCTCCGCCGCCCCGGCGGGCCGGCCCCGACCACCGGCCCGTCCTCGAGCTGCGCTGGCGCCCCGCCATGCGGTGGGGGCTGCGGAGCCTCGAGGGGCTGCCGGAGGTGGTGCTGCGGGCTGAGGGGCTGGGCGGGCCGGGTTAACCGGCCGGCTCGTCGCCCTCACGCGGCGGGTCCAGCAGGCTCAGGAAGGTCTCGAGGTCGAACAGGTGCTGGACGCCCCTGGCCTCGCGGCGCAGGTAGTGGTGGACGACCATGTGGTGCCGCTGGGAGGGGTAGACCTCGAGGTTGTCCTCCCGGTCGAGGGCCCCCTCCCGGTGGTGCACCACCTCGCCGGGCCGCAGGGGCCGGCCCAGCTTGGCCTCGGCCAGCAGCCGGTGGAGCCGCCGGGCCTTGCCGTCCTTCCAGACCTTCTTGTACGGCTCGGTCTTGCCGCCGTAGAGGCGCCTGCGCCGCTCGCTGCCGGGCATAGGCTCAGGATAGCGGCCAGGGGCCAGCATAACCAGCCTGTCGGACACGCTGTGCTCGGCGGGCGGTGTCCGACAGAGCGCGCTCCGCGGGTCTAGAATGGGGCATGCCCAAAAGACTCAGGCACAAGGACCTGCTGGAGATCCTGCCTACCCGAGGCGAGGAAGGCCTACCCCCCGAGGTGCGCGCCCGCCTCGAGCGCCTGCGCCGCCTGGGGATCGAAGGGCCGGAGGCGTTGGTCTTGGCCGGCTTGTTGGGCAGGGAGTTCCGCAGCGCCTCGCAGGGCTCCCGCAACTTCCAACCGCCCACCCCGGAGGAGCTGGCGATGTACGAGGACTGACCGGTCGGTACCGGTCGCCCCTACGCCACCCGGTACGGCGCCCCCTCCATCAGCTCGGCCCACAGCCCGCCTTCCCGCAGCCGAGCCACCAGCAGGGCCCCCGGCTTCCTGGCGAATCCCTCCTCGAGGTCGGTCAGCACCCGGTCCAGGGCGTTCCACAACGCCTCGAAGCGATCCTCTCCCCGATCAAGTCGGCGCAAAGCTCCCCACAGCAGCGCGCGGTAGAGGCCAGCACTCTGCCCGTCGGAGAGCAGCCGGGCCAGGGCAGTGCCGGCCTCCCCCACGAAGGCCCGGCGCTCCTCGCGGGCGCAGAGCTTCACGTCCTGGAGGGCGTTGCGGGCAGCGGCGCGGCGGGAGGAGGCCGGGGTGTCCCAATCAGATAACGGGGTTTGTGGCAAAGCTACCGGGGGTAACGCCCAGTCTTTAAGCAATTCAGCGGGTAGAACACCCTTTGGGTGTTTAAGTGATTGGGACACCTCCGGACTCTGCCGCTCCCTGCGGGCCTTGAGAAGGGTGCGGCCTTTGCGGGTGTCGGCCTCGAGGTCGCGCCACGGGTAGGCCAGCTCCTCGCGGGTGAGGGGGCGGGCCCGCCCCGGTCGCAGGCGTACCCGGAAGACCGTGCCGTCCATCCACCCCAGGGGCTCCCCGGTCCCCCAGTCGCGAGCGTTGCCTACGCGGGGGGCCGCCGCCAGCAGGCCGGCCTCCTGCAGCCGGGCCAGGGCCCGCTGCACCCGCTTGCGGCCAGTCTCCGACTTGGCCTCGGGCCATAGCGCCAGGGCCAGCGCCCCCTGGGGCAGGTGGAAGACCACCTCGCCGGTGGCGGGGTGGTAGGCCCGGTGCAGGCCCACCTCCAGGGCCAGGTGCAGCAGGGTGCGGGCCACCTCGAGGTCATACCCCCTCGGGGCGTGGCCCATGCAGGCCAGCACGGCATCGAGGAAGGGCTCGATGGGGGTCGGGTCGCTGGGGTCGGCCTCGGGCAGGCCTTGGAGCAGGGCGCCGGCCTGCTTGAGCCGGGAATAGCCCCTCAGCGGGCTGCCCAGGGAGAGGAGCTGGTAAGCCTCAGCCTGGAGGGCCTGCGCCTGGTCGCGCTTGGGGCTCTGGCGCTGGGACTCGGTGAGCGCGAGGAGCCGCGCCTGGGAGCGGAGCGCCTTCTTCCGCTCGGCCTCGTGGGCCTGGCGCTCAGCGTGCTCCTCGAGCCAACCCCGCAGGGCCCGCTCGCGCAGGGGGGCGGGGACCAGCTTCAGCTTGCGTTCGAAGTCCGGGGGGATCTCGCTTGGAGGTAAATCTTCATAGCTGCGGCCATACAACGGCACAAATGCCTCCTCTGTCAGGGTGCAAAAAGGTAGACCTCACCGTCAGGGGTGTCGAAACCTCTTGCGTTTTGCTCAGGGAGGCTTTAGCCTTAGGTTACCTTTTCTATAGGCTAAGCCTCGATGAGCTGCCCGGTTTGCCCGCCGGGCGGTTTCATTTGGTGCTTGCGCGGCCCTGCCGCGGGTGGGCTCCGCTGCCCAGGCGGAACCCGGTTCTGTCCATGGCAGCATTATATGGGCATGACGTAAACAGGAAGGCACGGGCAAGGTGGCTCTCATATTTGAGACTCTTACCACAGGGGAGGTATCGGGGAAGGCGCAGGCGAGAAATAGTTCACCATCAATCCCGTTTTCACGACAGAGGCCGATTTCGGCACGCGTAGATAATATCAGATTCAATCCAGTCTTGTATGCTTACACTCAGTAAGGCGCTATGGCTCGGACCCTCTGGAAGCGTCACTTCACAACGGCAAAGAGGCTGGTGGACCGGGGCCGTTACCGGGAGGCCCTGGAGCGCCTCGAGGCTCGCCCCCGACCCGAGGAGCCCGAGTGGTGGCGGCTGCGGGGTTGGGCCCGGTGGCACCTGGGGGACGAGGCCGGCCTCGAGGACGTGCGCCATGCCGCGGAGGTGAAGCAGCAAGGGGCCGGCTGGGCTTGGCAGGACCTGGGGGCGCTGCTCTTCCGCCGGGGGGACTGGGCAGGGGCGGCCCACGCCCTCGAGCGGGCCCTCGACCACTTCCGTGCGGAGGGCGACACCGAGGGGGCGGCCTGGGCCCTGCACGGGCTGGGGGTGAGCGCACTGCACCAAGGCGGGTTGGCCGAAGGCCTCGAGCGGGCCGAGGGCGCCTGGGCCACCGTGCGCCGGGCGGCCATCACCAACTTCGCGGGGCGGGCTTTGGTGCTGCTCTCCTGCCTGCACCGGGCGCGGGGCGAGCTGGCCGAGGCGCTCTTCCGGGCGGAGCAGGCCCTCGGCAAGCACCTGGACGCCGATGACCGACTGGTGGCCCTCCGGGCCAAGGGGACGGCGCTCCGGCTCGGCGGCCGGCCCGCGGAGGCCCTGCCGCTGCTGAAGGAGGCGGCCTCCCGCGCCGGGAAGGGGGTGCGGCGGGCTGCGGCCCTGGCCGAGCTGGCCCCGGCCCTGCTCCTGCTGGACCGAGCCGGGGAGGCCGAGCGGGCGGTAGGCGAGGCCCTGCCGCACCTGGGGGCCCACGCGCCCGCTCGCGGCCGCGCCCTGGTGGCGCTGGCCGAGCTTGCCCGGCGGCGCGGGCAGCACGGCGGCGCGCTGGAGCTGCTGCGGCAAGCGCTGGCGGTGGGGCCCTACCCGCTCATGGAGGAGGCGCTGACCTTCCCCGAGCTCTTCGACCTGGCGGCGCGGCGGGGGATGGAGTTTCCGCGCGTACAGCCCGCCACCGCCAAGCCCGGAGTGCGGCTATGCCCCTACGGAGTGCGGCGCTTGTGGGTAGGCGAACGCGAGGTGCCGCTGGAGGGCTCGGGTCGGGCCTTCGACCTGATGGTGTACCTGGCCCTCGAGGGCCCCGCCTCCTGGGAGGTGGCGGCCTCGGCCCTGTGGGAGGGTGAGAGCCCCAAGGTGCTGTACCAGCGCCTCAAGCACACCGCGAGCCGGGCGCGGGACCTGCTGGCCGATGCGGAGGCGGTGCGGCTGAGGGGCGGGCTGGTGTCGCTGGACCCGGAGCGGGCCTGGGAGGTTGTGGGGGGAAGGGGGAGGTTCCTCGAGGGGTTATGGTCGGAGTGGGCTGCAGGACAACGGGAAAAATCGAGTGACTCACAGTAGAAAGAATCTCTCGATTCTCTCTATCTTGGAGGTATGGGAAAAAGCAAGCGGCTCCACGTAGTGCCACACCAGGGCGACTGGGCAGTTAAACGTGAGGGAAGCAAGCGGGCCTCTACAGTGACCCGGACCAAGGCCGAAGCCGAGCAATGGGCTAAAGAAAAGGCGTGTGAGGAGGGAGGTGAGGTGGTAATTCACGACAAGCAGGGGCGAATCAGTGACTCCGACAGCTACGGGAATGACCCACATCCCCCCAACGACAAGAAACACTAGCAAGCCCTCCCAGGCATGCCAAAGCTTGCTCAAGCAGCAAGGAGACCTATCTCCCAACCAAATACGCGCCCTGCGCGATGAACTGGGTGAACCAGATCGTGGTACTGAGCCACAGCACGGCCAAGCACCCGAACATGCCTGCTAGCGAGGGCTTCAAATGCCTCGATAGCAGGATCCATTGGGTAGTCCGGGTAATCAAAGCCGTAGATCACAACAGCTTTACGTCCCGGCAATTCCGACATCACAAGTTTCTGGCAGTCGGTCAGCGCACTCCGATCGGCAGGG